>NZ_CAJUBK010000011.1 GCF_910584465.1 uncultured Oscillibacter sp. | reverse complement strand
CCACCCTGGGGGGCATCTTCACCATCATGGGCTTCTCCGCCTTCGGCAAGCACGCGAGGAACATCCTCCCCGTCATGCTGGGGGTGTTCATCGGGGCCTACGGCATGCACCACACCCCGGACTATCCGGCCCTCCAGCTGGCGGGCCTCTTCGGCACCACCCTGGCCCCCATCTCCGGGCACTTCGGCTGGCCCTACGGCGTCCTGGCCGGGTTCATCCACGCCTCCCTGGTCCTCCAGACCGGCGGGCCCGTGGCGGGGCTGAACCTCTACAACAACGGCTTTTCCGGCGGCCTGATCGCCATCGTCCTCTATCCCACCATCACCGCCATCAGCCGCAAGCGCCGCCCCACCCTCCAGGACAAGGATTACTACGACCAGTTCCAGGAGAGCGCCCCCATCGACACCTCCGACCTGGAGGAGACCCACGGGGAGGCCGCTCCGGAGGAGCCTCCCGAGAACGAGGAGACCGCCCCTCCGTCCCCGCCCCCCGCCGGGGCGCAGGACGGAGGCTGAACGCCAGGACCGCCCGCCGGATCGTCCCCCGGCGGGCTTTCTCATATGCAGATCTCTCCTATGCAGGTTTAAAGAGCGGGAGATCTGTCCATCCTTCTATCAAGCAAAGGCTTCGAGCCAAGGAAGGGATGGACGGCATATGAAAGCTCTGACTGCAAAGAGGCCCGGCAGGCTGAAATGGATCGAAATCGCGGCGCTGCTGTTCCTGGCGGCGTTCCTGGCCACGGGGGCCCTGGCCCTGCAGACGGGACAGGAGCTCTCGGACAAGGTGGTCCGCCTCCACGTCCTGGCGAACTCCGACTCGGAGGAGGACCAGGCGCTGAAGCTGGAGGTCCGGGACCGCCTCCTGGCCCACGTGGAGCCCATCCTGGAGGGCGCGGCGGACCGCCGGGAGGCGGAGGCCCTGCTCCGGGGCCAGCTCCTGGAGCTGGAGCGGATCGCCGGCGAGGAGATCCGGGCCCAGGGCTACGACTACGCTGTGGACGTCCGGCTGGAAGACACCATGTTCCCCACCCGGGAATACGACGGCTTCACCCTGCCGGCGGGGGAGTACCTGGCCCTGCGGGTCCTCATCGGCCAGGGCGCGGGGCAGAACTGGTGGTGCGTGGTGTTCCCGCCCCTGTGCGCCGCCGCGTCGGCGGAGGTGCCGGAGGCGGCCCTGGCCGCGGGGCTGGCCCCCTCCCAGGTGGGGCTCATCACCGAGGAGGACAGCGGCTATGTCTTGAAGAGCAAGCTGGTGGAGTTCTGGGGGGAGCTCCAGGCGAAGCTGGGATGATCCTGCGAGCGAGAGGGCCCGCCGTCTTTCGACGGCGGGCCCCAGGCTGTCGAAACGTCTTTTCGACAGCCTGAGCAAGTTTTCAGAACTTTCAAAAAAGTTCTGAAAACTTCTTTATTGAAAACGAAAGGGACCCCTCCTGGGTCCCTCTCGTAACTCTCTTCCTTCCCGTTGATGTAATTTCCTCTACTTTTCCGACAGGCTGGGGCCCGCCATCTTTCGACGGCGGGCCCTCTCTCCCGGCCTGGCGCTCCGGCCGGGGTCAATGTCCTTTGTGCTTCTCCTTCCGCTTCTCCTGCCGCAGGGCGTACCTCCGCGCCTGCTCGGCCTCCCGCTCCTCCCGGGTCCGGCGGGCCCGGGCCGCTCTGCCCTGCTCCCGCTGGAGCGCCAGGGCCTGCTGGGCCTTGGTGCCCATGGCGGCGGGGCGGGTCTCGCGGCCCGCCTCCCGGCGGGCGCGCTTGGGGCCTCTCGGCGCCGCCGGGGGCCCTGCCGAGGCGATGGGCGGGCTGAACTCCAGCTCACGCCAATGCTCCAGCAGGAAGGCGTAGACCTCCTGGTCCCCCGGCTCCCCGCCGAAGACGATCCTGCACACCTCATAAAGCCCGCCGCCGTCCCGCTCGTACAGGCAGACCCAAAACGGGTCCTCGAAACGGACGGTCAGCCTCGCGTATCCGGTCTCCATACGCGTCCCTCCTTTTCGTGTCTCTCACGGAGAACGGACGACCAAAGGAGGAAGGTTACTGATGTCCCCCGGAGCGCCGCCGGGGGGCACGCCCGGACTACCGACCGGGCCGTGTTTTTATCTCCGCCCCTCCATCATAGCGCGGACGCGCCCGGGGCGCAAGGGCTCACTCGTCCAGCTTCAGCACCGCCAGGAACGCCTCCGTGGGGATCTGGACGCTGCCCAGGGAGCGCATCTTCTTCTTGCCCTCCTTCTGCTTCTCCAGCAGCTTCTTCTTCCGGGTGATGTCGCCGCCGTAGCACTTGGCCAGCACGTCCTTGCGCATGGCCTTGACGGTCTCCCGGGCGATGACCCGCCCGCCGATGGCCGCCTGGACCGGCACCTCGAAGAGCTGGCGGGGGATGTTCTCCTTCAGCTTCTCGCAGAGCTTCCGGGCCCGGGGGTACGCCTTGTCCTTATGGGCGATGAAGCTCAGGGCATCCACCTGGTCGCCGTTCAACAGCAGGTCCACCTTCACCAGCTCGCTGGGCCGGTAGCCGGACAGCTCGTAGTCCAGGGAGGCGTAGCCCTTGGTATTGGCCTTCAGCGTGTCGAAGAAGTCGTAGATGATCTCGTTCAGGGGCATCTGGTAGTGGAGCTCCACCAGGTGGGTGTCCAGGTACTGCATGTCCTTGAACTCCCCCCGGCGCTCCTGGCACATGGGCATGATGTTGCCCACGTAATCGTTGGGGCTGATGATGCTGACCTTGACATAGGGCTCCTCCGCCCGCTCGATGGAGGCGGGGTCCGGGTAATTGTGGGGGTTGTCCACCCGGACCAAACTGCCATCCGTCTTATATACATCGTATATGACCGAGGGCAATGTCGTCACCAGGTCCAGATCGAACTCCCGTTCCAGCCGCTCCTGGATGACCTCCATGTGGAGCATCCCCAAAAAGCCGCAGCGGAACCCGAAGCCCAGGGCCACGGAGGACTCCGGCTCGAAGCTCAGGGAGGCGTCGTTGAGCCGGAGCTTCTCCAGCGCGTCCCGGAGGTCCGGGTACTTGGACCCGTCCTCGGTGTAGATGCCGCAGTAGACCATGGGCTGGACGGGGCGGTAGCCGGGGAGGGGCTCCGCCGCCGGGGCCGCCGCGTCGGTGACGGTGTCGCCCACGCGGGTGTCCTGGACGTTCTTGATTGAGGCGGTGAAGTAGCCCACCTCGCCGGCCTGGAGGGACGCGCAGGGCTCCATGCCCAGGGGCAGGAGGTGGCCGCACTCGACGACGCTGTAGCTGGCCCCGGAGGCCATCATCTTCACCGTCTGCCCGGCCCGGAGGCTGCCCTCCATCAGCCGCATGTATACGATCACGCCCCGGTAGCTGTCGTACTGGCTGTCGAAGATCAGCGCCTTGAGGGGCGCGTCCTTGTCCCCGGAGGGGGGCGGCACGGTCTTCACGATGTCCTCCAGCACGGCGCCGATGTTGAGCCCCAGCTTGGCGGAGATCTCCGGCGCGTCCAGGGCGGGGAGGCCGATGATGTCCTCCACCTCCTGCTTGGCCCGGGCGGGGTCGGCGGCGGGGAGGTCGATCTTGTTGAAGACCGGCAGGATCTCCAGGTCGTGCTCCATGGCGAGGTAGGTGTTCGCCAGCGTCTGGGCCTCCACGCCCTGGGTGGCGTCCACCACCAGCACGGCCCCCTCGCAGGCGGCCAGGGAGCGGGAGACCTCATAATTGAAGTCCACATGCCCCGGCGTGTCGATGAGGTTCAGGGCATAGACCTCCCCGTCGGCGGCGGTGTAGCTCAGCCGGACGGCCCGGGCCTTGATGGTGATGCCCCGCTCCCGCTCCAGGTCCATGTTGTCCAGGAGCTGGTCCGCCATCTCCCGCTGGGAGACGGCGCCGCACTCCTCCAAAAGCCGGTCCGCCAGGGTGGACTTGCCGTGGTCGATATGGGCGATGATGGAAAAGTTGCGGATATGGTCTTGTTGGATCATATTTGAAAAAACCTCCCAAGAGATAAGTGTGCAGATCAAACTCCCGTCAGCCCCAGCTCCCCGCAGAGGTAGACCAGGTCCACGGTCCACAGCTCCCCCCGGTCCAGGACCTCCCGCAGGTCCGCCCGGGCGGCGTCGTCGTCCTTCATCCAGTGGCGGAAGTAGGCCCGGGACACCTGATAGAGGTCCCGGTTCTCCGGGTCCAGCCGGATGAGATCGGTCAGGTCTCCGATCTGCTGGGGATAGCGGCGGCTGGTGGTGGTGAGGCTGGAACGGCCCCGGAGGGCCATGACGTTCTCCGGCTCCAGCTCCAGGGCCCGGGTCAGGTCCCGGAGCATGTCGGGGACGCGGCTCCGGGTGCTGAGGCCCTCCAGCATCTTCCAGCAGAAGGCCCGGAGGAGGGACAGCCCGGCCTCCTCCGGAGCGGCCCGGACCGCGTCCGTCAGCCGGGCGGCCAGGTCCTGGTACTTCCCGCCCTGGAGGAGGCAGAGGATCTCCTCATAACCTGCCGCCAGGGCCTCCGCCCGCTCCAGGGCATACGGACGGTCGGTCAGGGCATCGGGGAGGATGGGGGTGTCGACGGCCCTCCGCCCCTTGGCCCGGGGCCCGGGCCCCGCGGCGCTCTCCGGGATATCCGCCTTGGTGGGGACGGGCCGGTTGGGCTCCTTCTTTGGCTCCGGCGGCGGGCAGAGGAGGTCATAGTCGAAGCCCAGCGCGTCTAGGAAGTCCGCCATCTGCCAGGAGTCTCCCACCGCGGCCTCGTCCCCGTCGTAGGCATAGCTCCCCTCTTCCAGCCTCGGCCAGGGGATGAGGTAGCGGCAGATCCGCTCCGGCTCCACGCCGAAGCACCGGGCCACGATCCCCGCGTCCCCCGGCATGTCCGGGGGGCTGTCCTCGTCGAAGTAGCCCGGGAGGCTGGCGAACCGGTCCAGGGCCTCCCCGCCCTGCCAGAGGTCATACCCCCAGAAGTCGTCGTCGTAGATGTAGAGGCCCATCACCGGGCCCGCCACCTCGCCGGACAGCATCCCGGCGGTGTCGAAGCCCACGGCCCCCTCGTTGAGCTGCACGGCCGGCCCCTTGGCGAAGCAGTGCCACGAGCACTCCTCCGGCCGGATATCCTGGTCCGCGTCCCAGGGGCCCCCCTCCAGGGCGGCGCGGCACCGGTCCGCGTCCCCGCCGGGGAAGAGCAGCGTATACGAAAACAGTCCCATGTCCATCCCTCCAAGTCATGCCCCAGGGGCCCCGTCAGCCCTCATACCAGTCCGGGGGCGCGTCATGGTCCTCATACCACTGGTCCCAGAACGCCTGGTCCCACAGCGCCTCATAGTCGTAGTGTACCACGAAGTCCCTCCAGTCCGCCAGGGTCTTTTCCACGTCCCCCGCCCGCAGCAGGAACTTCTCCCCGCAGAGGTTGCCCAGTATCCACTTCCCGGCCTCGCCGGAGTGGTGGATATAGTCGCAGTAGTTGTCGAGGGCCGTGCTCATCCCCTCATAGAGCAGCGGCGCGTGGAGGCGGACCTTGCCGCCGTAGCCCGCCAGCGTCTCGCAGGCCAGCTCCAGCGCCGCGAGGCGGGCCTCCAGGTCCCCCTGGCGGATGCAGCGGTCCCAGAAGAGGATGCTGTATGGGGAGAGGAATATCTCGAACTTCGTATCCGGATGTTCCCGGAACCAGCCCTCCATTATTGCCAGGTTCTCGGCCGTGTGCTCCAGATAGGCGTCCTCCGGGACGGTCTCCTCCGCGACGGGCGGGCGCTGGTAGAACTGCAGGGCCGCGTACTTCCCCCAGAGGGAGGTCCTGTCCCAGGTGAAGCCCTCGTCCAGGGTCTGCCGCCCCTCCTCCGGGTCGGCCATGAGGACATAGAAGCTGTAGTACAAGGCGTCCTTGCTCAGGAGGTACTCCACGTCGTTCCAGGGATCTTGGTCATACAGGTGGTCCGGCATGGCCCCGGCGGAGCCGCCGTCGTCCCGGATCAGGAGGTTCAGGTCCAGCGCGAAGAGGATCCGCACGGGGGGATGCTCCTGATAGAGCAGATCCAGCACCTGGCTGAACTCGCTGAAGTGGCCGTCGGGGATCGTGATCCGCAGGCCGGAGGTGCGGTAAAACTCCTCGATCCAGCTGGAGCGGTAGTTGGCCACCATCGAGGTCCCCAGGACGACGGTGTCCGCCGGGAAGTTCCGCACCATGCCCGCCGTCTGATAGCGCTCGTTGAAAAAGACGGCCCGCCCGTCCTCGGGCATCCGGTAATAGAGGCAGGGGTCCACCGTATAGACGACGCAGGCGCACAGGGCCAGCAGGGCCAGCAGGACCGCCAGGAACCAGCAGGTCCAGCGCCGGTAAGTCTTATCCACAGCTTGCCCTCCTCAAAAGTTGGAATAGATGAACGTGGCGACGCTGGTGAAGGACAGGATGGACCAGGCCGCCAGCAGGGCCATGGCCGCCGCCCCCCAGGCGGAGGGCGCGGGCCCCTCTGCCCGCCCGGTCCCGGGCCGGAGCGCGGCGATCAGCGACACGCCGAACAGCCCGCCGCTCAGCGCTTTGCCGATCCAGTGCCTCGCCCCGGGCAGGAGGATCACCAATCCCTCCGCCTCCTTGGCGAACACGTCCGCCGTCAGCCAGGCGGCGGGCGGATCGAGCCCGGCGGAGACAGCAGCCCGCAGCAGCGCCAGCGCCCCGGGGACGTCGGGGGCCCGGAAGAACACCCAGGCTATATTGACGAAGAGGAAGGTCATCGCCCAGCGCAGGGGCCCCGGCACCCTCTCCCGTCCCGCGCCCCAGGCCCGCTCGGCGATCTGGCCCAGGCCGTGGAGCCCGCCCCAGATCAGGAAGGTCCAGCCCGCCCCATGCCAGAGGCCGCTGACCAGGAAGACGATCAGGATATGGAGATAGGTCCGCCCGGTCCCCTTGCGGCTGCCGCCCAGGGGGAAGTACAGGCACTCCCGGAGGAAGCTGGTCAAGGTGATGTGCCAGCGCTTCCAGAACTCGTTTATGGAGAGGCTGCGGTAGGGGGCGTCGAAGTTCGCCGGCAGGCGGAAGCCCAGCAGGCGGGCCGCTCCGGCGGCGATGTCACAGTAGCCGGAAAAATCCAGGTACAGCTGCAGGGTATACCCCAGGATCACCAGCCAGGCGGCGGGGGCGGAGAGCTGGTCCAGGTGCTCCCAGCCGCTGTCCACCACGGTCCCCAGGTTGTCCGCCAGCAGCACCTTCTTCGCGGTGCCCGCGGCGATGGCATAGAGCCCGGCGGCCAGATCCCGCCCGCCGGGCCGGAAGGCCCCCTCCCCATGGAGCTGGGGGAAGAACGCCTGGGGCTTCAGGATGGGCCCGGAGACCACCGTGGGGAAGAAGAAGGCGTAAAGGGCCAGGCTGTCCCCCGGGCCGGGGCGGAAGCCGCCGGTGTACGCCTCCTTCAAGAGCCACAGCTGCTGGAAGGTGAAGAAGCTCAGGCCCAGCGGGGCCCAGCCCGGGGAGATCCGCCCGCCGGTGAGGAAGCCGGTGTACTTGAACGCCGTCAGCACGCCGATGTGCCATGCCGCCGCCAGGACCAGGCAGAGGCGGCGGCGGGCAGCGGACCGGGCATCCCCCCGCGTGCGCGGCCCGCCGCCGCCCGGCAGGGCCCGGACGTCCTCCGCCGTGAGGACACGGACCGCGGCGGCGGACACCGCCAGCCCCGCCGCCAGGACCAGGAGCGCCCCCCAGCCGCCTCCCGCCGCGTAGAAGACCAGGCCGGCGGCGGTCAGGCACCTCACGGCGGCCGGCCGCGACCGCCGGGCCGCGCTCAGGCACACGCCGGCCGCGACCGGGAGGAAGGCCAGGAAACCAAACGACTGAAACACCATATCAAGGCTGCTTCGACAGGGCGGTGAGCCGGGCGTCCGCGGTGCTGAGGACCTGGGTCAGGCTCTGGCAGCGCCCCGGATAGGCGGCGTTGATCGCCGGGGAGGACAGGTCCGGGAACTCCGCCTTTTTGGCCTTCAGCTCCCGCAGGGCGGCGGCGAAGCGGGACTCCGAGAGCTTCGTGTCCGCGTCGGACAGCCCCAGGGCGCAGGCGTTGGGGTCCAGGGCGAAGTACCCCTCGTTGGCCCCGGAGGCCCGGTAGAGGTGGCGGTAAAGCTGGTAGACGGCGCTGCCGAGGTAGGCGGCGGCGGCGTTGATCGCCGCCTTGTCCCCCAGCTTGCCCAAAAGCTCGAACAGCACGCTCACCGCGCCGGAGAGCAGCTTGCTCTGGAGGGTGGCCAGGACGCTGCCCCGGAGGTTGCTCCTGGGCTCGGCGGCGTCCAGGATGTCCTGCTCGGTCAGCATGTTGCCCTCCCGGGAGAGGGTGCGGCCCAGGATGAAATCGGCGGAGACGTTGTAATAGTCGCAGGCCCGGACCACGAAGGCCAGGCCGGGCTCCCGGATGCCGTTCTCATAGTGGGAGAGGAGGGCTTGGGAGATGCCCAGCTCCCCGGCGGCGAGACGCTGGCTGACGCCTTTCTCCTGCCGCAGCAGGGACAGGGTGCGGGAAAACTCTGGATTCATAGTCGGACGCTCCTTCTCGATCGATTCTTATACGCATCGTATAGTTTACCAAAAGGGTTACACGATGTAAAGATATTTTTTTCACGAGATCCCCCTTGTAAAACGGCCGGGGATAGTGTATGATGGATGGGATCCTAAAAATCAGGAGGAAGCTGTTATGAGCAAAACCGCGAGCATGGTCATGAAGATCATCGGCGCCAGCCTGGCCTTCGCCGCCTTCGTCTGCCTGCTGATCGGCGGCTGGCACGACCTCAGCGTCGGCTGCTGCGGCGTGAAGAACCGTCTGCGCAAGAGGTTCAGCTCCGAGTACGACGACTACGCCGACGAGGAACTCTACGAGGCGTGACCCTGCGGTCCCTCCCCCTCCCTACACGGGCGGGGGATCTTTTTACCGGGAGGCGGTTGACAAAGCCGCCGTTTTCCGATATGATGTCTTTTCGAGAAAATCAGGAGAAGGAGGATGTCTATGCGTCTGCTGCTGACCGGCGGGTCCGTCTTCCGCGACGGGGGCTTCCAGCCTCTGGATGTCGCCGTTTCCCAGGGCCGTATTGTTTCCGTTTCCCCCTCCCTTCCCAGAGACGGCGCCGCCGTCATCGAATTGGATCACCTCTCCCTCGTCCCAGGTCTCGTTGATGTCCACGTCCATCTTCGAGAGCCTGGTTTTTCTTATAAAGAGACGGTGGCCTCCGGCACCGCCGCCGCCGCCGCGGGCGGGTATACCGCCGTCTGCGCCATGCCGAACCTCCGCCCCGTGCCCGACGGACCGGAGGCCCTCCAGGCGGAGCGGGACGCCATCGCCCGGGGGGCCGCCGTCCGCGTCTATCCCTACGGGGCCATCACCCGCGGCGAGGCGGGGGAGTCCCTGGCGGACCTGGAGGGCATGGCCCCCTACGTCCCCGGCTTCTCCGACGACGGCCGGGGCGTCCAGTCCGAGGAGATGATGCGGCGGGCCATGCTCCTGGCCAAGGCGCTGGACCGGCCCATCGCGGCCCACGCCGAGGACGAGTCCCTTTTGCGGGGAGGCTGGTGCGTCCACGACGGGGCCTTCGCCAGGCGGCACGGCCTCCCCGGCAACGACCCCGCCAGCGAGTGGCGGCAGGTGGAGCGGGACATCCGGCTCGTCCGGGAGACGGGATGCCGCTACCACGTCTGCCACGTCTCCACGAAAGAGAGCGTGGCCCTGATCCGCCGGGCCAAGGCGGAGGGCCTGCCCGTCACCTGCGAGACGGGGCCCCATTACCTGGTCCTGTGCGACGAGGACCTGGAGGACCATGGGCGCTTCAAGATGAACCCCCCGATCCGCTCCGCCGCCGACCGGGACGCCCTCGTCGAGGGCCTGCTGGACCGGACGGTGGACTGCATCGCCACGGACCACGCCCCCCACTCGGCGGAGGAGAAGGCCAAGGGCCTCCGGGGGAGCCTGAACGGCGTGGTGGGCCTGGAGTGCGCCTTCCCGGTGCTGTACACGGAGCTGGTGGAGACCGGGAAGGTCCCCCTGAGCACGATCCTGGACGCCCTGTGCGTCAGCCCCCGGCGGATCTTCGGCCTCCCCGGCGGGGCCATCGAGGCGGGCCAGCCCGCCGATCTGACGGTGCTGGACCTGGGCTTCCGCGGCGTGGTGGACCCGGAGGGCTTCCGCTCCCTGGGCCGGGCCACCCCCTTCGCGGGCCGGCGGGTGGACGCCGCCGCGGTCATGACGCTGGTGGATGGGGAGATCGTCTTCCCCGCGGGCCTGGCCCCCTCCCCGAACGGGACCATGGGGATCGTCCGGGGCTATGACCGCCCGGAAGGAGGGAGCGTATGAAGCAGTCGGTCTTCACCCTGGAGCGGACCCGGCGGTTGACCGGGGACGTGTGGGAGCTCCGTCTGGCCGGGGACACCTCCGCCGTCACCGCGCCGGGGCAGTTCGTCGACATCGGGCTGCCGGGGAGGTTCCTCCGCCGCCCCGTCTCCGTCTGCGACTGGGACGGGGAGGGCCTGACCCTGCTGGTGAAGGAGGCGGGCGCGGGCACCCGGGAGCTGGTCCGCCTCCCCGCCGGGACCGGGCTGGACACGCTCTCCGGCTTAGGGAACGGCTTCGACCCCGCCGCCGCGCCGGAGGGCGCCGTCCTGGTGGGCGGCGGCATCGGCATCGCGCCGCTGTACGGCCTGGCGAGACGGATGGCGGCGGCGGGCCCGGCCCCCACGGTGGTCCTGGGCTTCCGCTCCCGGCGGGACGCCTTTTATTTGGAGGAGTTCGCCGCCCTCGGGTGCCGGGCCCTGGCCTCCACGGAGGACGGGAGCCTGGGGGCCCCAGGCTTCGTCACCGGCGTGCTGGAAGGGCTCCCGGACTGCCGCTACGTCCTGGCCTGCGGCCCCACGCCCATGCTGAGGGCCGTCGCCGCCCTGCCCCAGGCCGCCGGGGGCCAGTTCAGCTTCGAGGCCCGGATGGCCTGCGGCTTCGGGGCCTGCGTGGGCTGCACCATCCAGACGGAGGCCGGGCCCCGCCGGGTCTGCAAGGACGGGCCCGTGTTCCGGAAGGAGGAGATCTCATGGACCTGAGTGTCCGCCTGGCGGGGGTGGAGCTGAAAAACCCCGTCATCCCCGCCTCCGGCACCTTCGGCTATGGCCGGGAGTTCGCCGAGCTTTACGATCTGGACATCCTGGGCTCCTTCTCCTGGAAGGGCACCACCCGGGACCCCCGTCCCGGCAACCCCCAGCCCCGCATCGCGGAGGCCCCCGCCGGGATGCTGAACGCCGTGGGCCTCCAGAACCCCGGCATGGAGGCGGTGCTCCGGGAGGAGGTCCCCCACATCGCCAAGATCTTCCACGGTCCGGTGATCGCGAACGTCTGCGGCTTTTCCCTGGAGGAATACGCCGGGAACTGCCGGATGCTGGACGCCGTGGACCAGGCGGCGATCCTGGAGATCAACATCTCCTGCCCCAACGTCCACGCCGGGGGGAGGAACTTCGGCTCCGACCCGAAGTCCGCCGCCGCCGTGACGAGGGCGGTCCGGGCCGCCACGAAGAAGCCGGTGTTCATGAAGCTCAGCCCCAATGTCACGGACATCGCCGAGATCGCCCGGGCCTGCGCGGGGGAGGGGGCCGACGGCCTCTGCCTCATCAACACCCTACTGGGGATGCGGATCGACCTTGACACGAAGCGCCCGGTCCTGGCCAACCGCACCGGGGGGCTCTCCGGCCCCGCCGTGTTCCCGGTGGCCCTGCGGATGGTCTGGGACGTGTACGAGGCGGTGGACCTGCCCATCATCGGCTGCGGCGGCGTGGACAGCGCGGAGGCGGCGGCGGAGATGCTGCTGGCGGGGGCCAGCGCCGTGGAGGTGGGGGCCGCGAACCTGCGGGACCCCTATCTCTGCAAGACCATCGTCGAGGACCTGCCCGCCGTGTGCCGGCGGCTGGGCGCGGCGAAACTATCCGATCTGACAGGAGGCGCGCATCATGGCTAAGGACGTTATCATCGCACTGGACTTCCCCACGCGGGAGGAGACCCTGGCTTTCCTGGACAAGTTCCCCCGGGAGGAGAAGCCTTTCGTGAAGATCGGTATGGAGCTCTACTATGCCGAGGGGCCGGACATCGTCCGGCAGATCAAGGCCCGGGGACACAAGATCTTCCTGGACCTGAAGCTCCACGACATCCCCAACACGGTCAAGCGGGCCATGGCGGTCCTCTCCCGGCTGGACGCGGACATGGTGAACCTCCACGCCGCCGGGACCCGCGCCATGATGGAGGCCGCCCTGGAGGGCCTGACCCGCCCCGACGGGACGCGCCCCCTGCTCATCGCCGTCACCCAGCTCACCAGCACGGACGCCGCCGCTTTGAAGGACGAGCTGCTGATCGGCGCGCCCATGGCGGACACGGTCCTGGCCTACGCCGGGAACGCCGCCGCCAGCGGCCTGGACGGCGTGGTCTGCTCCCCCCTGGAGGCGGCGCTGGTCAAGGAGCGCTGCGGCCCGTCCTTCTGCACCGTCACCCCCGGCGTGCGCTTCGCCGGCGGGGACGCGGGGGACCAGAAGCGGATCATGACCCCGGAGCAGGCGGCAAAGAACGGCTGCGACTACATCGTCATGGGCCGTCCCATCACCCAGGCGGAGGACCCGGTGGGAGCCTACCGCCGGGCCGTCCGGGAGTTCCTGGGCTGACGGAGGGCCGGCATGATCGAGATCCGAAAAGCCGCCCCCGCCGATCACGAGGCCGTCCGGGATCTCTACGACGGCCTGATCGACGGCATGGCGGGTTCGAGATACCTCCCCGCCTGGAAGAAGGGGATCTATCCATCGGAGGAGTTCCTCCGTGCCTCCCTGGGGAACGGCGAGCTGTACACCGCCTGGCTGGAGGGGGCCCTGGCGGGGGCCATGGTGATCAACCACGCCTGCACCCCCGGCTATGAGACCATTCCCTGGGCCGTGGACGCGGAGCCGGAAGAGGTCTCCATCGTCCATGCCCTGGGAGTCTCCCCAAGCTTCCAGGGGAAGGGCATCGCCGGGGAGATGGTCCGGGGGGCCATCCGCCTGGCAAAGGAGGCGGGCCGGAAGGCCATCCGCCTGGACGTGCTGCCGGGGAACCTCCCGGCCCAGAAGCTCTACACCGCCGCCGGGTTCCGGTACATGGGCGCCGTCAAGCTCTTCTACGAGGACACCGGCCTGACGGATTTCCTGCTCTATGAGCTCCCGCTCTGAGCGGGGCGGATCGATGAAAAGGAGGATGAAGCTATGACCCGCGAACAGACCATCGCCCACGACCTGCTCTCCATCGGAGCGGTCTTCCTGCGGCCCGACGAGCCCTTCACCTGGGCCAGCGGCATCAAGAGCCCCATCTACTGCGACAACCGCCTGACCCTCACCGCCCCGGAGGTCCGGGGCCACGTGGAGGAGGGGCTGGTGGACCTCATCTGCAAGCACTATCCCAATGTGGAGGTCCTGATGGGCACCTCCACGGCGGGCATCGCCCACGCGGCCATCGTGGGCCACCTCATGGGCCTGCCCATGGGCTACGTCCGCTCCAGCGGCAAGGACCACGGGCGGCGCAACCGCATCGAGGGGAAGCTGGAGCCCGGCGCCCGGGTGGTGGTCGTGGAGGACCTGATCTCCACGGCGGGGAGCTGCATCGATGTGGTGGAGGCCCTGCGGGACGCCGGGGCAGAGGTGCTGGGCATCGCGTCCATCTTCACCTACGGCCTCCGGAAGGGCCTGGAGCGCCTGGCGGCGGCCGGGGTGTCCAACCACAGCCTGTCCAACTTCGACGCGGTGTGCGACATCGCCGCCGCGGAGGGGAAGATCCGGCCCGAGGACATCGACCGGCTGAAAAAGTTCCGGGCGGATCCCTCGGACGAGAGCTGGATCCTACCGGGATAGGCCGCGCCCCCATCCGACCCGACCCGCCGGGCCCGCCGCGGGCCTCCCGCGATCCACCGAACGGCCCCACACCGTGGAAAGGAGCATCTATGCCCAGGAACATCATCGACGTCACCGACCTCTCCGTGGAGGAGATCGACGAACTCATCGCCACGGCGGAGGACATCCTCGCCCGCCCCGCCAAATACCAGGACGCCTGCGCCCACAAGCAGCTGGCGACCCTCTTCTTCGAGCCCTCCACCCGCACCCGCCTCTCCTTCGAGTCCGCCATGCTGGCCCTCGGCGGCAGCGTGCTGGGCTTCTCCGAGGCCGCCTCCAGCTCCACCGCGAAAGGCGAGACCGTGGGCGACACCGTCCACACCGTCAGCTGCTACGCCGACATCATCGCCATGCGCCACCCCAAGGAGGGCGCGCCTTACGCCGCCGCCCAGTTCAGCGAGGTCCCCATCATCAACGCCGGGGACGGCGGGCACAACCACCCCACCCAGACCCTGACGGACCTGCTCACCATCCACCGGGAGAAGGGGCGGCTGGACGGCTTCACCATCGGCTTTTGCGGCGACCTCAAATTCGGCCGTACCGTCCACTCCCTGGTCAACGCCCTCAGCCGGTACGAGCACATCGAGTTCGTCCTCATCTCCCCCCAGGAGCTGAAGCTCCCCCGCTACGTGAAGGAGGAGGCCCTGAAAAAGCGGGGCATCCCCTATGAGCAGACGGAGCACCTGGAGTCCGTGATGCCCAAGCTGGACATCCTCTACATGACCCGGGTGCAGAAGGAGCGCTTCTTCAACGAGGAGGACTACCTCCGCCTGAAGGACAGCTATATCCTCACTCCGGAGAAGCTGGAGGACGCCAAGCCGGACCTGTCCATCCTCCACCCCCTGCCGCGGGTGAACGAGATCTCCGTGGCGGTGGACAAGGACCCCAGGGCCGCCTACTGGAAGCAGGTGAGGAACGGCAAGTTCATCCGCATGGCGCTCATCATGAAGCTGCTGGACATCCGCGTCTGAGAGAGGGGAGGACTCCATGAACATCGACAGCATCCAAAACGGCGTCGTCCTGGACCACATCCAGGCCGGCAAGAGCATGGACATCTACAAGTACCTCCATCTGGACCGGCTGGACTGCTCGGTCGCCATCATCAAGAACGTCCGCAGCGGCCGGATGGGGAAGAAGGACATCATCAAGATCGACTCCCCCATGGACGTGGACGTGGACGTGCTGGGCTATATCGACGACAAGATCACCGTCAACATCATCCGAAACGGCGAGCGGGTGGAGAAGCGCCGGCTGGAGCCGCCGAAGAAGCTGGTGAACATCATCCGCTGCAAGAACCCCCGGTGCATCACCGTGGCGGAGCCCCAGCTGGACGCGGTGTTTTTGCTCAGCGACCCGGAGAAGCACGTCTACCGCTGTGCCTACTGCGACACGGCGAAGGGGAAGAAGAAGGACTTTTGACGCCGCCCCGGCCCGGGCCCGCCGCCCGGGCCGGAGCGCAGACACGAGAGGGCCGCGCTATCGAGATATGGAAATGGAACGTTATGAACTGATCCGCTCCCGCCGGAAGACCCTGGCGCTGGAGATCACGGGGGACGGCCGCGTCCTGGTCCGCTCCCCCATGCGCTGCTCCCAGGCCAGGATCGACGCCTTCGTGACGGCCCACGCCGCCTGGATCGAGGAGCACCTGGCGCTCCAGCGCCGGCGGGCCGCCGACCGCCCCCCCGCCCCCACCGCGGCGCAGATCGAGGCCATGAAGGCGAAGGCCAGGGAGGTCCTGCCTCCCAAGATCGCCTATTGGAGCCAGCGGATGGGCGTGCGCCCCACCGGCTTCAAGGTCACCACGGCCCGCAAACGCTATGGGAGCTGCAGCGGGAAGGACAGCCTGTGCTTCTCCTGCTTCCTGATGGCCTGTCCGGAGGAGGCCATCGAGCTGGTGGTGGTCCACGAGCTCTGCCACATCCGGGAGAAGAACCACGGGCCGGGGTTCTACGCCCTGCTGGAGCGCTGGCTCCCCGACTGGCGGGAGCGGAAGGGATCGCTCTCGATGGACTGAGACCCTTCGACCGATAAGGAGGACCGATATGGAAAAGCAAGACCTGCTGGAGCTGCTGAAAGGCAACCCCTATCCGGGACGGGGCATCGTCCTGGGCAAGAGCGCCGGCGGCGGGCACGCCGTGGCCGTGTATTTCATCATGGGCCGGAGCGAGAACTCCCGGAACCGGATCTTCACCCCCACGGAGGACGGCATCCGCACCGAGGCCCACGACCCCGCCAGGATGACGGACCCCAGCCTCATCATCTATCATCCCGTCCGCAAGATCGGCCGGGGCCTCATCGTCACCAACGGCGACCAGACGGACACCATCCGGGACTGCCTCCTGGAGGGCCGCACCTTCGCCGAGGCGCTGAGGAGCCGCACCTTCGAGCCGGACGCCCCCAACTACACCCCCCGCATCTCCGGCCTGCTGAGCCCCGACGGGAGCTTCCAGCTCTCCATCCTGAAAAGCGCCGAGGGCGACCCCGCCTGCTGCTGCCGGTATCTTTACCACTATGACGCGCCCCTGGCGGGAGAGGGCCGCTTCCTCCACACCTACATGGGCGACGGGGACCCCCTGCCCTCCTTCGAGGGGGATCCGGAGCGCGTCCGCCTGGACGCGGACGGCCCGGAGGCCCTGGCGGACCAGGTGTGGGAGGCGCTGCATCCGGACAACAAGGTGTCCTTGTTCGTGCGCTTCGTCCGCCTGGCGGACGGGAGCCACCAGGACGCGCTCCGGAACCGCTGGTGACCCACCGGAGCGTCGGGGGAGCCTCCCCGACGCCCTGAGGACGAGCGCCGTCTCCCTGACGCAGGAGGCGGCGCTCGTCCGTCCTGATCTAAGCCTTGCTGTAAGACAGCTCCGCGAACGGTCCGTACCGCCGCACGCCGTCCAGGCGGAACCGCCGCAGGGGGAGCCCCTGCGTGAAGAGCGGCACGCCGCCGCCCAGCAGCACCGGGGCGATCTGGACGATCATGCGGTCCACCATGTCCCGCTCCAGGAGCGGCGCCAACAGGGTGTTCCCGCCTACCACCCAGATGTTCCTGTCCCCGCCCAGCGACTCCACGAACTCCGGCACGCTCCCGCAGACGGGCGTGAAGCCCTCCCGGGACAGCGGCCTGTGGGTGAAGACATAGTTCTCCGTGGCGGGATACACGGCGGCGGGATCCCCCGCCGCCTCCAGCTCCCGGAAGGTGCGCCGCCCCATCAGCGTCACGTCCATCTCCCGGTAAAACTCCTCATACCCCGTCTCCTCCACCGTCCCGGTCTCATAGAGCCACCCCAGCCCGTGGTCCCGGTCGGCCAGACAGCCGTCCAGGCTGACGCAGCCATAAAAAAATACGCTCATGACGAAAGCACCTCCCGCAGATAAGGACCTGCATCCATGGCCGGGGATGCCGGATGTGCGGGGATCTTCCCCGCCAGACAAGGAGATCTCCCGCAGCCATACCGGCGTATGGCAAGGGGCGCGGCGCGGTACGGCGGTGGAAAGACCGCTCAGACGGCGTTCAGCGGCCGCGGATACAGGTCCTAAGACCGCGCCATCGTAACACACACGGCGGCGGGCGTCAAGCGGGGCGGCCGCATGGACCTGAAAAGAGCGGACGGTCCCCCATTTCCCTCTTCCCCCCGGCGGGGAAATACGGTATACTGGAGGAAACACTGCCGCCCCGGCGGAACGGAGGTACTCATGGAACAGCTATGCCTCGACATGGCCCGCGCCTTCCGGGAGGAGGCCCTTTTGCGGAAGCTGGCCCGCCCCCAGGCGGACGCGGCGGCCCTCTTCAGCGGTCTGGACTGGCGCGGGACGCTGGCGCCCCTGCTGCCCATCCGGGAGCGCCTCACCTGCGCCCAGGCGCTGGAGCCCTTCCGGCCCCTCCTGGACGCCATCGCCCCGGAGCCGGAGGAGGGCTGGGCCCTCTACGCCTACCGGGTGGCCTGCTCCCTGCTCTATCCTCAGGAGGACCCTGCCCACAGCCCCGCCCAGCGGGACGGCGCGCTGTGCTTCCTCCAGTTCCTGCGTACCCTCTTCGACGCGGAGCGGCAGGCCCTGCCCTTCGACCCCTGGCTGGACTTCGCCTTCTGCACGGAGGGGGAGCAAGCGGCCAGCGCCGTGGCGGAGGATTACCGCCTCTTCCTCCGCCGCTGGCGGGAGGAGTACGTCTACGAGCTCCTCCGCCTGGGCCGGGAGGTGACGCCCTTCCGCACCCTGGAGCACATCGCCGGGGTCCACCACGTCTCCATGACGGTCTCCCGGGCCTTCAAGGCCGGGGGCGGGAAGATCGACCTGGGGTTGATCTCCGCCGCCGCCGCGGGCCACGACATCGGCAAGTTCGGCTGCAAGCCGGGGGAGCGGGTGCCCTACCTCCATTACTACTATACGGACCAGTGGTTCACCTGGCGGGGGCTGGGGGCCCTGGGCCGCATCGCCGCCAACCACTCCGTCTGGGACCTGGAGCTGGAGGACCTGTCCTCCGAGTCCCTGGTCCTGGTCTACGCCGATTTCCGGGTGAAGCAGGAGCGCCTCCCCGGCGGCGGGGAGGCCGCCAGGCTCTTCTCCCTCCAGGACGCCTTCGATGTCATCCTCGCCAAGCTGGACGACGTGGACGCCGCCAAGCGCCGGCGGTACGACTACGTCTACCTGAAGCTCCGGGATTTCGAGGGCTATCTGGAGACCTTCGGCGTGGACGTGGGGCTGGAGACCGCCGGGGGGCCGCCCCTGCCCCAGAAGGACCCCGCCCTGATGGACGAGGACGAGGTGGTCCTGGCCCTGCGGCGCACCGCCGTGGACCACAACATCCGCCTGATGCACCGCCTGAGCCGGGAGCGCCTCTTCGTGGGCACCCTGGAGGCGGCCCGGGGCGAGAAGGACCCCGCCCGCATCCGGGCCTACGTGGCCATCTTCCGGGAATACTTCACCTATTGGACCGTGGAGCAGAAGGAGCAGACCCTGGGCTTCCTCTATGAGCTCCTCCTCCAGCCCGACGGCGACATCCGCCGCCAGGCGGCGGCGCTGATGGGGAAGATCTTGTCCAAGTTCCTCTCCGGCTATAAGAAGGAGCGCCCCCAGGGCGTGCCCCCCAGCCCTCAGGAGGAGCGGCCCTTCGAGCTGTGGGCGGACCACCTGGAAAAGCTCATCCACCCGGACCGCCGCCTGACCCCCCGGCAGATCAGCATGATCCGCTATCAGGCCAAGACCGCCGCGGACGAGCTGCTGGGCGGGTGCTCCGACGAGGACTTCCCCCGCTTCGCCGAGCTGCTCTTCCGCCATTACCAGGACCCCGCCGCCGAGGACCCCGAGGGGGCCTTCGCCCTGCTGAACACGGCGCTGAACCTGCCCATGGAGCGCCTGGACCGCCGGGACCTGGACCGGCTCACGGACTTCGCCGCCTGGTGGCTCAAGAGCGGGGAGGCCCCCCAGCAGGCCGCCGCCATGCGCCTCAGCCGCCGCCTCCTGCCGGTGCTGGGGGAGGGCTCCCGGCCGTGGAACGTTATCGCCGCCGCCGTGGAGGAGGCGGACTGCCGGTCCTCCACGCCCCTGCTCTACCTCCAGTCCCGGCTGGGGCGGCTCCTGGGCCTGGACGTCTCCGCCCACCAGCGCCTGCTGGACCAGGGGGACGCCGCCAGCGGCGTCTTCCTGGACAACCTGAAGACCGCCACGCCCTGGGTGCTGAAGGCCGTGGGCGTGGAGTACCTGCTGGACCAGGCCCGGCAGGGGGAGGCCGTGGCCGCCCTCCACATCGCCACCCATTTCTCCAACCTCGTCAAGGTCAGCGAGAACGTGGTGGTCCGCCGCCTGGCGGGCGGCGCCCTGCTGGAGATCGCCCCGATGCTGTCCCCCGCCCGGCGCAACGAGGTCGCCGTGGAGCTGTGCGAGGCCCTGGAGACCGGCCAGTCGGAGATCGCCCAGTACATCCCCGGCTACCTGGGCCGGTTCCTGCTGTGGCTCCCCCCCCGGGAGCTGGACGAGATCCTGGACGAGCTGCTGCGCTTCCTCTCCTCCTCCAGCGCCTATGTGGCCGTCGTCGCCCTGACCACCGTGGGGGCCGTGCTGGAGCATTACTCCGTCTACGCCAAGCGCTTCCGCGAGCCGGAGGAGGCCCTGCGCCAGCGCCGCCAGCGGATGGCGGGCCTCCTCCTCAAGGGGCTGGCCTCCTGCATGGAGCCCGTGCGGCAGGAGGCCCTGCGGGTCCTGGGCGAGGGGCTCTTCGCCTCCAAGGTGCTGTCCTATGAGGACAAGGCCAGCCTCTTCACCCTCGTGGCGAAAAAGCTCCTCTTCCTCATCGGCGAACAGCCGGAGCGGCCGCTGACCTTCTTCTACACCGCCGCCGCCCTCTCCCACATCTACCGCTTCGCCGTGAAGCACCGCATCGAGAGCGGCCCCTTCGCCTTCGACTGGCGGGACAAGGCCGCGGCCTTCTTCCCCGGCACCTTCGACCCCTTCTCCCTCTCCCACAAGGGCATCGTCACCGCCATCCGGGACCTGGGGATGGAGGTCTACCTCGCCGTGGACGAGTTCTCCTGGTCCAAGAAGGCCCAGCCCTCCCTCATCCGGCGGCAGATCGTCAGCATGTCCGTGGCGGACGAGTTCGGCGTCTACCTCTTCCCCCACGACATCCCCGTGAACCTGGCCACGCCTGAGGACCTCCTCCGCCTGCGGCAGGTCTTCCGGGGGCGGGAGCTGTACCTGGTGGTGGGCTCCGACGTGGTGGCGGGCGCCTCGTCCTACAAAGCGGCCCCCAGCGAGGGCTCCGTCCACTCCATGAACCACATCGTCTTCCGCCGCTCCAGCGACGCCGAGGGCCGGGAGATCGAGGCGGACCTGTCCTGCATCACCGGCCGGGTGGTCCAGCTCCAGCTCCCCACCCACCTGGAGGACATCAGCTCCACCCGCATCCGGGACAACATCGACCTGGGCCGGGACATCTCCATCCTGGTCGATCCCACCGTCCAGGACCTGATCTACCGCAACAGCCTCTACCTCCGGGAGCCCCAGTACAAGCAGCTGGTCCGGGCCAGCCTCCTGGACTTCTCCCAGGCCGAGTCCCTGAGCCCGGCGCTTTGGGAGGAGCTCCAGGCGGCGTTCGGCGGCGCGGCCCCCAGGCCGGACCCCCGGGACCGCCTCTTCCTCCTGCGCACGACCGCGCCCCGCCCCCGGCTGCTGGGCCTGCTGACCGGGCGGACCGTCAGCTCCGGCGGCCTCTACGAGACCTTCGCCAGCGAGGAGCTGGCCAACTACGTCCGCACCCGCACCGCCGGGCGCATCCTCCTGCTGACGGGGCTCTGGGCCGTCCGGACCCCCGGCGGGAACTACGACGTCCCCCAGCTCCTGCTGACGGAGGCGCTGTCCCAGGCGGAGGCGGAGGACTGCGGCTACGCCGTCTGGTGGGGGCAGACCCCCGGCGTGCCGGAGCTCCTCCGGCGCCAGGGCTTCCTCCCGGCGGACATCGGCAGCCCCCGCGACCTGCTGCTGGCGGACATGCGCTCCCCGGCGGTGCTGGTGCAGAACATCGCCACCACCCTGAAAGAGCCCTTCTCCTCGGACCGGCAGGTCCTCGCCGCCATCCAGGAGGCCCACGCCCGCTTCCAGGAGGCCGTCTGCGGGCTGTACCCGGGGAAGCTGGTGCTGTCGCTGAACGCCGAGGTCATCTACCACCGCCTGGTCCGGAAGCTGACGGAGGCCAACGGCGTCCCCGCCGAGCCCCAGACGCCCAGGGTCCTGGGCCCCAAGATGTGCGTGCCCTTCGGCAAGATCCTCCGGGGCAACGCCGTGCCCAACACCGTCACCAAGACCATCCACACCGACAAGGTCTTCGCCCCGGACCTGCGCTCGTTCTCCATCGCGCCCTTCCCCGGCTACGCGCCCCTGGAGAGCCAGATCCGGACCATCCGCTCCTTCCGCCGCCCCGTCATGCTGGTGGACGACCTGCTCCACACCGGCAACCGCTTCAACGCCCTGGACCCCCTCTTCCGGCGGGAGGAGCTGGAGATCGACCGCTGCGTGGTGGGCCTCCTCTCCGGCCGGGGCCGGGACCTGATGACCGCCCGGGGGAGGACGGCGGACAGCGTCTACTTCGTGCCGGACCTGCGGGCCTGGTTCGTGGAGTCCACCATGTACCCCTTCATCGGCGGGGACGCCGTGGACAAGGCGGCGGCCTCCGTCCCGGGGCTGACCCCGGCGGTGAACCTGATCTTGCCCTACGCCTCCCCCCGGTTCTACCAGGAGTGCGCCCAGGAGGCGGTGTTCCGCTTCTCGCGGACCTGCATCGAGAACAGCCGCAGCCTCCTGCTGGCCCTGGAGCGGGCCTACCGGGAGCGCTGCGCCCGGAACCTGACCCTCTCCCGGCTCAGCGAGGCGGTGATCCTGCCCCTGAGCCCGGACAAGGGGGCGGCCCTGCGCTATGACCCGAACCTGTCCGCCTCGGTCTGCCTGGAGAGCGACCTCCAGCAGCTGGACCGGATGCGGGAGTTCCTGCGATGACCGGACGAAAGGGAGGAGACGCTATGCTGGAACGAACACTGTACCCGATCGAGGGCGATCCCGCCCGGGCCCCCGCCGCCTGGAGGCCCTCGGACCCCCGCCAGCTGACGGAGGCCGGCATCCACTGGCTGGATCCCCGGCGGCTGGCGGAGGCCCCGGCGCTGACCGAGGAGGCCCGCTCCGCCCTGGAGGCGGGCCGGCTGACGGCGGTGGACGTCCGGCGCCCCCGCTGGGAGCGGGCGCTGGAGTTCGTCACGCCCAGGGCCGGGAAGAAGCGGGTCCACCTCCTGGCCCTGGGGGACGTGGGCGCCACCTTGCTCACCGCCCTGAAGCTGCTGGGGGGGGACGTGGTCTCGGCCATCGGCATCCGGGACCTGGACGAGGCCGCCGCGGCCCGCTGGGAGGCGGAGATGGGCCAGATCGCCTGGCCCTGGGATTACGGCGCCCTGCCGGAGGTGGAGCCCGTGTCCGAGCGCGCGCTCTTCGACTGCGACGTGTTCCTCTTCGCCGCTGCCAGGGCCGTCCCGCCGGTGGGCAGCGGCGTGGCGGACGTGCGCATGGCCCAGCTGGAGGCCAACCGCCCCCTGGCGGAGCATTTCGCCCGCCAGGCGCGGGAGGCGGGCTTCCGGGGGCTGTTCATCGTCCTCAGCGACCCGGTGGACCCCCTGTGCCGGGCGGTCTGGCGGGCCTCCAACACCGGGGCGGACGGGGCGCTGGACCACCTGGGCCTCCTGCCGGAGCAGGTCCAGGGCTTCGGCCTGGGGGTGATGAACGCCCGGGCGGCCTACTTCGCCAAGCGGGACCCCCGCTTCGCCTCCTTCCTGACCGAGGGCCGGACCTTCGGCCCCCACGGGGAGGGACTGGTCGTCGCCGACTCCATCGAGCGGTATGACGACGGCCTGTCCCGGGAACTGACCCGCCTCGCCCTGGAGGCCAACCTCCGCATCCGGGACCTGGGCTTCAAGCCCTACGTGGCCCCCGCCGTGTCCTCCGGGGCCATGCAGCTGCTGCTGGCCCTGCGGGGGCAGTGGCACTGCGGCTCCGTGCCCCTGGGGGGCGTGTGGTTCGGCTGCCGCAGCCGCTTCACGCCTTACGGCCTGGAGGTGGAGACGCTGGCGATGCCGGACGCCCTCTTCGCCCGCCTCCAGGAGACGGAGCGGATGCTGAGGGGGCTGCCATGAGCGGGGGAGCGCCTTCGGGGCGGGAGCTGACCGTCGTCGCCGGTCCCGGCCCCCTGGAGGGGCGGCTGGGGGAGGTCCTGTCCGCCGCCCTGGCGGGGCGGGAGGTCCGCTTTTGGCGGGAGGGCGGATCTTTGGAGGGCCGGCGGCTCCTCTTCGCCTCCTCCCTGCCGGCCAGCGGGGTCAGCGGGGAGCTGTACGCCCTCCTGGGCCGTCTGCGGGACCATCCCGGCTGTCTGCGGGGCAGCGTGGGCGGCGTGGTCGTCGACGGGGCCGGGGACCTGTACACGAAGGCCGCCGGGCGGGAGCTGGTCCTGGCCGCCAGCCTGGCGGGCTGCGCCTTCCCGGGCCGTCCCCTGGTGGAGGCCACGGGGGACCTGCGGAACTTCACCGTCCAGGCGGGGAACGCCGGGTGCGGCCTCGCCGAAGCCTACCGCCGGGCGGTCTCCTCCCTGGCAGAGCGGGTGCTGGCCTTCGCGCCCCCCAGGCGGGCGCGGCCCAAGGTCCTGGCCCTCCACGCCTCCAGCCGGGCGACCTCCAACACCCTGGCCCTCTGGGGCCGGGTCCGGGAGCGCCTGGAGGCGGCGGGCTGCGCCGTCACGGAGATCGGCCTGCGGAACGGGACGCTGGAGGACTGCGCCGGGTGCGCCTACACCACCTGCCTCCACTTCGGGGAGCAGGGGGGCTGTTTCTACGGCGGCGTCATGGTCCAGGAGGTCTTCCCCGCCATCCGGGAGGCGGACGCGGTGGTCCTCCTCTGCCCCAACTACAACGACGCCCTCTCCGCCAACCTCACCGCCGCCGTGAACCGCCTCACCGCCCTCTACCGCACCACCTCCTTCGAGGACAAGGCCGTCGCCGCCATCGTGGTCTCCGGCTACTCCGGCGGGGACATCGTGGCCAGTCAGGTGGTCTCGGCCCTGTGCCTGAACAAGGGCTTCTGGCTCCCGCCGGGCTCCATCCTCCTGGAGACCGCCAACGACGCCGGGGCCGCCCTGGCCCTGCCGGGGATCGAGGCGCGGCTGGGGCGCTTCGCGGACGGCCTGCTGGCCCGGCTCAAGACCGCCGGTCCCGACCAGGGGCCCTGAGGGGCCTTGCGGTCCTCCGCCGGACGTGGTACGATGGGGACGCATCCAAGCGGAGCGCCCCTCCGCCCCGGCCCCATCCGGGGCACGGCAAAACTTAGGAAAGCGGTGATCTCACATGGCCGTCATCGGCATCGATCTTGGCACCACCAACTCCCTGGCCGCCGTCTGGCGGGACGGGCGCAGCGAGCTCATCCCCAACGCCGCCGGGGAGCCCCTGACCCCCAGCGTCGTCAGCGTGGACGAGGACGGGAGCATCCTGGTGGGCCGCGCCGCCCGGGACCGCCTGATCTCCCACCCGGAGCGGACCGCCGCCCGGTTCAAGCGGTGCATGGGCACCTCCAAGACCTATGACCTGGGGGGCCGGACCTTCACGCCGGAGGATCTGTCCTCCCTGGTCCTGCGCTCCCTGCGCCGGGACGCGGAGGCGTACCTGGGCGAGCCCGTGGAGGAGGCGGTGGTCAGCGTCCCCGCCTACTTCGCCGAGGCCCAGCGCGCCGCCACGAAGCGCGCCGCCGCCCTGGCGGGGCTGAAGGTGGAGCGGCTGGTGAACGAGCCCTCCGCCGCCGCGCTCTCCGCCCGCATCAGCGAGGGGGAGGAGGACAAGGTCTGCCTGGTCTTCGACCTGGGGGGCGGCACCCTGGACGTGTCCCTGGTGGAGCGCTTCGGCGGCGTGGTCAGCGTCACCGCCGTCGGCGGGGACGTCCGCCTGGGCGGGGCCGACTTCGACCTGGCCGTCGCCAAGGGCTTCTGCGAAGACTGCGGGCTGGACTTCGCCGCCCTGGCCCCCCGGCAGCGGGAGCTGCTGATCCGGCAGGCGGAGACCTGCAAGATCGCCCTGACGAGCCAGGAGATGGTCATCATGTCCGTGGACGACGGGACCATCTCCGCCGCCCTGACCCTCTCCAACGAGTGGCTGATCCGCAAGAGCGGGGCCCTCTTCCGGCGGATGACCGCCCCCATCCAGCGGGTGTTCACCGACAGCGGCATCTCCCCCCAGGAGGTGGACGACCTGGTCCTGGTGGGCGGCTCCAGCCATATGCCCGCCGTGCGGCGCTACATCGCCCGCTCCCTCCGCAAGGAGCCGGTCAAGGACAGCCGCCCCGACACGGCCATCGCCCTGGGCGTGGGCGTGTGCGCCGGGATGAAGGCCCGGGCGGAGGGGCTGAAGGAGCTGGTCCTCACGGACGTGTGCCCCTTCACCCTGGGGGTGGCCCGGTACAACGAGAGCGAGCCGGGCCGGGACCTGATGAGCCCCATCATCGAGCGCAACAGCGTCCTGCCCACCAGCAAGATGGGCATCTATCGGACCATCCGGGACGGCCAGGACAAGGTGGACGTGCAGATCTACCAGGGGGAGGGCCGCTACTGCGCGGACGACGTCCTGCTGGGCAGCCTCCTGATCCCCGTGCCCCCGGCCCCGCGGGGCCGGCAGTCGGTGTGCATCCGCTTCACCTACGACATCAACGGCCTCCTGGAGGTGGAGGTGGTCAACGAGGCCGGCCATGCCGAGCGCCTGGTCCTCCAGGGCCGGGACATGACCCCCCAGGAGGCGGAGCGGCGGCTCAAAGAGCTGTCCCGCCTGAAGCTCCACCCCAGGGAGCAGGAGGAGAACCGGGCCATGCTGGCCCGGGGCGAGCGGCTGTACGCCGTCACCGTCGGGGGCCTGCGGGAGCGGGTGGGGGAACTGCTGGACTGGTACCAGCGGGTCCTCTCCAGCCAGGAGGCGCTGAAGATCGCCAAGGCCACCAAGCGGCTGGACCGCTCCTTCGACCAGGTGGAGGCGTACCTGGGGGACGCGGCCCTGCCGCCGCCGGAGCCCTTCGGCGGCGAGGAGGATGAGGAGCTGTGAGCTGGCCCTGGGACGCGCTGGGCCTGTCCGGCCCGGCGGATCTGCACTCGATCCGGCGGGCCTATGCCCAGCGCCTGAAGACCGCCCACCCCGAGGAGGATCCCGAGGGTTTCCAGCGCCTCCACGCCGCCTATCAGGAGGCCAGCCGCTATGCCCGAGCGGCCCGGACGGCCCCGGCGGAGCCGGAGGCCCCGCCCCGGCCCGTCCCCCCGCCGCAGGACCCGGGAGGGCCGGAGGAGGAAGAGGGCCGGGGGCACAGCGGACCGCCGCAGGACCGGGAGGAGCCCCCCCGGCAGACCCAAGAGGACGACCGGGCCCCCGAGTGGGACTATGATGAGCTCCTGGGGGACCGGGAGCGGCCGGCAGCGGAGGGAGGCGCTCCCTCCTCCGCCGACTGGGACTACGAGCGCCTCTTCGCCGAGGGGGAGGCGGAGGCCCGGGAGGCCCGCCGCCGGAAGCTGGAGGAGCTCCGGCAAAAGAACCGCTCCCGCTATGCCGCCCAGCAGCAGGCCCGGCGGCAGCAGGCCGCCGAAGAGGAGGAGTCCTGGTCGGCGGTGCTGACGGCGGTCCACACCGTGGAGCTGCTGTACGCCAGCGGCGCGTCCCCCTCCGTGTGGCGGCGGTTCCTCGATGCGCCGGCGTTCCTGAGCGTCCGGGCCAACATCGACCTCGTCTTCGCCCTGGAGGACTTCCTGGAGCAGCATCCGGACCTCTCCCCGGAGATCCGGAGGGAGATCTTCCTCGCCTACGAGGCCCAGAACGCCTCGAAGTACCCGATGTATGCCCGCCTCTACCGCCTCCTGGATGTGAGCCGGGGGGACAAGCGCCGGATGGCCCGGTCCAAGAGCGCCTGGCGCAATGCCTGGCGGAGCTACCCTCCCTGGCGGAAGGCCGTGATCGCCGTCTGCTCCTCCATCCTGGCGGCGTTCGCCCTCCTGGCCGTCGGCCTCTCCGTCCGGGACACCTATCGGGATCTCCAGGAAAAGGAGTCGGCCCAGCGGTGGGAGGCCCAGTCCCTGGCGTGGCTGGAGGAGGACCTGGGGGAGCCCTTCCTCCGCCCCCTGGGCGGCGAGGACTACCGGCACATCTTCGCCCCGGCCTCGGATCCCAGCCTCTATTTCTGGGTCCAGAAGGACGGGGAACGGAGCGGGGACTGGCCCGGCTACCGGACGGACTATCCCCACATCCGAATCATGCGGGCCATGGAGGACTTCGCGGAGGAGCGGGGCCTGGGCCTGCGCTTCGACAGCGCCGGGGGCTTCGGCGGCGGCATCGGCGAGGCCCCGGGGGCCTATCTCATCGACCTGCCCCTCCTGGGGGCGGAGGAGGCCGTCGCCGCCCTGGGAGAGCTGGTGGAGGAGGCGGAGGCCCAGCGCTGGTACCGCGTCTTCGAGGACCGGTACGGCGGGAAGATCGAGTACCAGATCTTCCTCTGCCACAAGGGCCTGTCCTTCTATGACGCCATCTCCACCCAGGACGGCGGCTTCGATGCGCAGACCGCCTTGGACCGCTACCGCCAGGCCGGCTGCGCCTTCTGCCGCTACATCCTGGAGGACAGCGGCCTGGCCGCCCGGCACATGGGGGAGGACGCGTACCTCCTCCAGGACCAGGGCGCGGTGGAGATCGGCGGCGGGACCTTCTTCCATGTCAGCGGCCTGGATAAGGAGAGCTCCGCGCCTAAGGCCCACTACCTCCTGGCCGCGGGCGGGGGCACGCTCTTCTGCCTGCCGGAGGGGCGGCTGGACGCCGTGGGCGGCATCGCGGACCTCTACCGCGGCAGCACCTCCCACCTCCAGCTGGACAGCGTGGGCCTCGTCATCGTCCTGGACCAGATCCAGACCGGGTGAACGGACAGCGCCGGGCGCTCCGGCTGTCAAAAAATTTTTTGACGGCCGGAGCAAGTTTTCAGGACGTTCCGAAACGTCCTGAAAACTTATCGATCGGAAACGAGAGGGACCCTTCCTGGGTCCCTCTCGTGACTCTCCTCCTTCCCGTCGATGGAGCCTCCACTGCTTTCCCGATACGCGGAGCGCCGGGAGCTTTGCTCCCGGCGCCGATCTTTTTATCCGCTCCATCCGCAGGTGAAGGCGTACCAGCCGTTGTCCTCCCGCCGCTCCCGGACGTCCAGCCCGGCGGCGGTGAGGGCGGCCTGCACCTCGTCCACCCGGCCCTCGATGATGCCGGAGCAGAGGAAGGTCCCGCCCTCGTTCAAAAGCCCCCGGACCCGGGGCGCCAGGGCGATGATGACGTCCGCCACGATGTTGGCCAGCACCACGTCATAGCCCCCGCCCACCGCCTCCGCCACGCCCTCGTCCGTCAGCACGTCCCCCACGAGGACCGTCAGCTCCTTCGGGCCGATGCCGTTGAGCCCGGCGTTCTCCGCGGCGGCGTCCCGGCACTTGTCGTCGATGTCCACCGCCACGGCGGACCCCGCCCCCAGCCGCAGGGCGGCCACGGACAAGATCCCGCTGCCGCAGCCCAGGTCCAGCACCCGCTCGCCGCCCCGGATCAGGCCCTCCAGGGCCGTCAGGCACAGCCGGGTGGTGGCGTGGGCCCCGGTACCGAAGGTCAGGCCGGGGTCCAGGTACACTGCCACCCGGTCCCCGGGGTCCGCCTCTTCCCACTGGGGGACGATCATCAGCCGCTCCCCGACCTCCATGGGCTTGTAATACTGCTTCCAGTTGTCCTCCCAGTCGGCGTCCTCCACGTCCTCCAGGGTCATCAGCAGCGTCCCCAGGTCCCGGCCCTCCTGTTTCAGCTCCTCCAGGGCCATGCGTACCTGCGCCATCTTGGCGAAGCCCGCCTCCTTGGCCTCCAGGTAGAAGGTGATCCGGGACCGCCCGGACATATAGGCGTCCAGCTCCTCGTCCACGTAATCCCAGTAGTCCCGGTTGTCCTCCAGGAACCCCCGGAACTCCTCCTCGTCCTCGATCACCACGCCGTCCACGCCCAGCCCGGACAGCATCGCCTGGACCGTCTCCAGCCCGGCGTGGTTCGTGTCGATGTGTATCTCTGACCAGCGCATCTCGAAAACCGCCTCCCTATCGCGCTCACCGGCTCCTGCCGACGAAGAACAGCGCCATGACGCCCGCCCCGGTATGGCTCCCGATGACGGGGCCCACATAGTTGATGAAGACCTCCTTCACCCCCAGGCGGCGCCGGAGCTCCTCCGCCAGGGCCTCCGCCTCCTCCAGGCAGTCCCCGTGGCTGATGAAGACCGGATAGTCCTCCGGATCCACGGCGTCCTTCTCCATATGGTCCGCCAGGGCCTGCAAGGCGGCCTTCCGCCCCCGGCACTTCTCCATGGGGATCAGCCGGCCCTCGTCGTCCACATGGAGCACGGGCTTCACGGACAGCATGGTCCCGAACAGCGCCGCCGCGGCGCTGACCCGGCCGCCCCGCTTCAGGTGGTTCAGGTCGTCCACGGTGAACCAGTGGCAGATGTTGGCCTTGGCCCCCTCCGCGAAGTCCCAGACCTCCCGCAGGCTCTTCCCCTTCTCCTTCTCCCGGGCGCAGAGCCAGAGCAGCATCCCCTGCCCCATGGAGGCGCAGAGGCTGTCCACCACCAGGATCTCCCGCTCCGGGAACGCCTCTCCCAGCTCCTTGGCGGCGATGACGGCGGATTGGTAGGTTGTGGAGAGGGCGGAGGAGAAGCAGATGCAGAGGATGTCCTCCCCCGCCTCCAGGATGGGGCGCATAGCGGCGTCGAACTCCCACACGTTCACCGCCGAGGTGACGGGCATCTCGCCGCCCCGGACCCGGCCGTAAAACTCCCGGCAGCCGATCTCCCGGCCGTCCAGGAAGTTCCGGTACTCCTTCCCCGCCATCTCCATCCGCAGGGGCAGGACCTCCAGGCCCAGCTCCGCCGCCATCTCCGCGCTCAGGTCGCAGCAGCTGTCAGTCATGATGACAAATCCAGACATAGGGGTTCAGTCACGCTCCTTTTCTTTTTTCCCCTTGACGGGGGCAGGGCCCTCCCGCTCCCGGAGCAGGGCCACGCAGCGGCTCCCGGCCACGCCGGCGGCGTAGCTCAGCAGGGCGAAGTGGATGGCGGCGTCCGCCAGGGCGTCGTCGTCCAGCTCCCCGTCCCCCGCCAGGGCGTCCAACTCGTCGGCGGTGATGTTCAGCGCCTTGTCCAGGCTCTCCCGGAAGGCCGTATAGCCCTCCCGGACCGGGCGGCCGCCCTGGAGCTCCTGCCGGATGAGCAGGTCCATGTCCCGGGTGGACATGACCCGCTTCAGCACGCAGATCGCGGTGAAGTAGGCCAGGTGCTCCCGCCCGTATTTCTTCCCCTCGGCCCGGGGGGCCAGGCCGCTCTTGGTGTAGTTGTTCACCATGGCGGCGGTGAGGCCGTCGTCCCCGTCGAAGCGCAGGACCTGCCGGTCCATGTAGGAGAGGACCTGGTCCATATACAGGGCGAAATCGGGGAGCTGGTCCCAGTCCACAGGCCGCTGCTCCCGGAGGCGGGCCCGGAGATCGGTCAAATCGTTCATGGGTCGTCCTTTCTGATTGGCAGTACGTCCCCTGGCCGCCCGGCGGGCCGGGCGGCTCGGTCATGGTCATTGTAACACCAAGACGCGGTTTTGTAAACCATATTTTGAGGGATCGGGAAACACATCCGGCCGGGACGGCCGGCCCCTGCCCCGGGGCCGCATACGAAGACAGGCCCGGCGGGGATCCCTCCGCCGGGCCTGTCCTCATCCCATGGTCCCAGATCCCGCCGCGCCGGGCAGGCCCCGCGCCGGCGGCCGGGTCAGACGTGGTAGCAGCCCCCGCCGATGAACTCCCGCATGAGGGAGGTCTTGGGGACGTCATCCGCCGGGATGGGCAGGAAATAGTTCAAGAACTTCAGCAGCCGCTTGGCCTCGATATACTCCTCGCTGTCCCGCGGGACGCCGAAGAGCAGGGGCTGGACATAGGGCTTCAGCAGCGCCGTCTCATAGATCAGGGCGGAGTTGAAGATCATGTCCGCGCTGTCCTGGAAGGGGAAGATGTTCTCCTCCTCCCCCCGGCGGACGGAGGGCCACATCTTGATGGTGGCCTGGGCGCTGTAGCCCCGGGTCCGGGCGTCCCGCTCGATGCGCCGCAGGAGGCGGGCGTCCGTGGTGGGGATGCGGTTATGGTCGTCGATGTTCAGCGTGGTGAGGCAGCTGATATAGATCCGGTACTTGCTCTCCTTGGGCAGGGAATAGGTGAACTTGTCGTTGAGGCAGTGGATGCCCTCGATGACCAGCACGTCGTTCTCCCCCAGGCGGAGGAAGTTCCCGTTGTACTCCCGGGCACCCTTCTTGAAGTTGTAGGTGGGCATCTCCACGGTCTCGCCCTTCAGCAGCCGGCCCATGTCGATGTTGAACTGCTCCACGTCCATGGCCCCCAGGCCCTCGAAGTCGTAGTTGCCGTCCGCGTCCCGGGGGGTCTTGTCCCGGTTCACGAAATAGTTGTCCGTGGCGATGGCGTGGGGCCGCAGGCCGCAGGCCCGGAGCTGGGTGGACAGCCGGTGGGAGAAGGTGGTCTTGCCGGAGGAGGAGGGCCCCGCGATCATCACGAAGCGGACGTCCCTCCGGGAGGCGATCTCGGCGGCGATGTCGCCGATCTTCTTCTCCATCATGGCCTCGTGGGCCAGGATCAGCGGCGTGGCGCTGGCCTGGGAGATGGTGGTGTTCAGCTCCGCCACGTTGGAGGCGTTCAGCGCCTCGGAGCGCAGCGTGGACTCGTAAAGCTCCCGGAAGACCTTCCTGGAGGGGCGGAAGTCCCCCAGATGGTGGGGGTCTTTCTGCGTGGGCAGGCGCAGGACGAAGCCGTTCTCGAACAGCTCCAGCCCGAAGCACTTGATATACCCGGTGTCCGGCGCCATATAGCCGTAGAAATAGTCCACGAAGCCGTCCAGGGAGTAGACGTTGACGTGGGAGTTGATCCGGAAGCGGAAGAGCTGGGCCTTGTGGACCAGCCGGGCCTCCTCGAACAGCTCGATGGCGTCGTCGGTGCTGAGGGCCCGCTTCTCGATGGGCAGGGCCTGTCCGGACAGCTCCCGCATCCGGGCCTCCACCCGGTCCAGCAGGGCCTGGTCCAGCGTGAAGCTGCCCCGGGCCAGGATGAAGAGGGCGCTGCTGAGGGAGTACTCCACGGAGATGCGCTCCACGGCCTCCCGGCCGACCACATCGTAGAACGCCTTGAGCATCAGGAAGACCGCGCTGCGCTCATAGGTCTGGATGCCGGGCTTGTCCTGGGCGGTGACCATCTTCAGCGAGCAGTCCCGGTCCAGGACCTTGTGGAGCTCGCAGAGCTTCCCGTCCCGGTTGACCAGCAGGATGTCGCAGGGATGCCGGTCCTGGAAGTCCGCCGCGATGGTCCGGTAGGGCGTCCCGTGGGGGTAGGTGCGGGGCTCCCCGTCCACCGTGACCTTCCACATTCTCTTTCCTTCCATGAGATGACCTCCTCTATGTATGATCGTCCCGCCGGGCGGCGGGCTGCCGGGCCTTCGAATGGCTCTGCTCTTATCATACGATATCCCCCGGGAAAATACAAGGACGATCCACAGGGAAAATGCGCCGGGGACCCGCCCCGGCCTATCCGATCGGGCGGCAGGTGGCCCGCTGGACCACCGCGGGCGTGATCAGCTTCCTGGTGTACTCCCCCTGGTCGCCCCGCTCGATGAGCTCCAGCAGCAGCCGGACGGCGGCCTGGGCCAGCCGGGGCGTGTTCTGGGAGAGGGTCGTCAGGCGGATGTTGGGCAGGGCGGCGTATTCGATGCCGTCGAAGCCCAGGACGGACAGCCGCTCCGGGATGGCCACGCCCAGCTCGTCCGCCACCTGGATGAAGCCCAGGGCCACGGCGTCGGAGACGGCGAACACGGCGGTCTGGGAGAAGGGCCTGGAGAGCAGCTCCCGGGCCAGGGCACACCCGCTCTCGATGGTGGAGGCGGGGGAGGGGCTGGGGATGGTCTCCACGGTCATGCCCAGCTCGGCAGCGGCGGAGAGGAACCCCCGGCGGCGCAGGTCATGGGTGGTGCTGCCGCTGCGGTGGCCCAGGTACACCACGTCCCGGTGGCCCAGATCGTGGAGGTATCCCGCCGCCATCCGGCCCCCGGCGTAGTTGTCCACGCTGACGGTGTTGGCCCGGAGGGGGGACCCCTCCGGCGCGCAGGCGCCCAGGAGGACGCAGGGGACGTTCCCCATGCACCGGCGGGCCAGGGCATAGGCCCGGTCGTCGGCGCTGCTGAGGAGGATGCCGTCCACCCGCTGGCTGTAGAGGAAGTCGAACAGATCCTCCAGGGGCCCGTCCTCCAGCCGGCTGGAGCAGAACATGAGCTGGTAGCCCGCCTCCTGGGCGGAGAGCTCGATGTTCAGGACCAGGGCGGCGTGGAAGGGGTTGGTCATGTCCGGGACGGCGAGGCCCAGCAGGCGGGAGCGGCTGGAGCTGAGGCTCCTCGCCAGGAGGTTGGCGCGGTAGCCCTGCTGGCGGCAGACGCGCAGGACCCGCTCCCGGGTCTCGCTGTGGATCTCCGGGGCGTCGTTCAGGGCGCGGGAGACGGTGGTGACGGAGACTCCGGCAAGGCGGGCGATGTCTTTGATCGTGACGCGCTGCATAAGGTTCCCTCCTCATCCTTCGAAAGAAAACAGACGGTTTTGGTAACGTTTGCGATCGCCCGGCCGGCCGGGACGGGAGAGCGGCGGCGGGGCGGGGGAAGCGGCGCGCGGCCGGGGCGGCGCGCCGGGAGCCCTTCCGGCGGTCCGGGGGATGCGTCCTCTTTTAGAGGCGGATACAGGGTTTCCCCGTCCTTATTATAGCAGAGGATGCACCCCCTTGGCATTGTGCAAACCCGATAAAAAAGAGGAGGGCCCATGCACGTATTCGTGGAAAATCCGAAAGCGTCTTGACAGGATACGGAAGGAAATGGTATCCTATCTCCAGAAAGCCGGAAACGTTTGCATAAACGGGAGCGGGAAGACCGCTCTCCCACCCAAGGAGAAAGAGAGGTTGCCTGTTTGAGATGAGACCGAATGAGCAGAGCTATTCCAAGTCCAGGCGGCTGAAGAACCAGATCCGGGAAGTGGTGACGAACCCCTACAATGTCATCGTCCTCATCGCCATCGTCCTCCTGACGTATCTGATCGTCTTCCCGCTGGTGGACATGCTGTCCACCACCTTCCACCTGGCCCAGCGGGACCTGCGCTCCGTCCCCGGCGGCGTGGCCGGGGAATTCACCTTCTACTACTGGCAGCGGCTGCTGGCCAGCGACCTGACCATGAAGCTGCTGGTCCAGCCGCTGCTGAACTCCCTGGTCATCGGCGCCGGCGTGTCCATCTGCGCCATCGCCCTGGGCTCCGTGCTGGCCTGGCTGATGGTCCGGTCGGACCTCCCGTTCAAGCCCTTCTTCTCCCTGGCGGTGATCATCCCTTATATGATCCCCTCCTGGGTGAAGTCCCAGGCATGGCTGTCCATGTTCAAGACGCCCCGGGTCGGCGGCGCGCCGGGCTTCGTGGCCTCCATCATGCTCGACCTGGGCATGTCCACCGACGCCATCGAGGCCGCCCTGGGCCCCATCGCCTACGGGCAGATCGCCGTCATCATCGTGCTGAGCCTGCACTATTACGCCTATACATACCTGCTGGTCTCCGCGGCGCTGAACTCCATCAACTCCGAGCTGGAGGAGATGGGCGAGATCCAGGGCGCCAGCAAGAGCCTGATCCTCCGCAGGATCACCCTCCCCCTGGTGCTGCCCGCCATGCTCTCGGCGGTCATCCTGACCTTCTCCAAGGCGATCGGCACCTTCGGCACCATCAACTACCTGGGCTCCCCGGTGAACTTCCGGACCCTGTCCAGTGAGCTGTACTCCAACAACCGTTCCCAGAACACCCAGACGGCCTTCGCCATGGCGATCTTGATGATCTGCATCGCCTCGCTGTCCGTCTTCATCAACCAGAAGCTGATCGGCTCCCGCAAGTCCTATGCCACCATCGGCGGCAAGGGCGGGCGGTCCACCCCCATCGGCCTGGGCGGCTGGAAGCCCCTGATCACGCTGATCCTCATCGTCTTCTTCATCGTCGGCATCATCATGCCGGTGATCATCCTGATCGTGGAGAGCTGCATGCTGACGGAGGGCACCTACTCCCTGGAGAACTTCACGCTGTACTACTGGATCGGCGAGGGGAACCCCAACATCATGGAGGGCGTCCCCGGCATCTTCAAGAACAGCAACTTCAAGCTCTCGCTGTGGAACTCCCTGAAGCTCACCTTCGTCAACGGCGTCTTCGGCACCATCTTCGGCCAGATGCTGGGCTACATCTGCGCCAAGGGCCGGGGCACGCTCCACGGCCGCCTGGTGGAACAGCTGGTGTTCATCCCCTACCTGATCCCCTCCGTGGCCTTCGGCGGCATCTACCTGAGCATGTTCGCCAAGGACCAGACCCTCTTCGGCGTCACGCTGGTCCCGGCGCTGTACGGCACCTTCGCCCTGCTGACCCTGACCTCCGTCGTGAAGCACCTGCCCTTCGCCTCCCGCGCGGGCACCAGCAACATGATGCAGATCAGCGGCGAACTGGAGGAGGCCGCCGCCATCGAGGGCGCGGGCTTCTTCCAGCGCTTCGTCAAGATCGTGTTCCCCCTGTCCAAGGGCGGCTTCATCTCCGGCTTCATGCTGATCTTCGTCTCCATCATGAAGGAGCTGGACCTGATCATCCTGATCATGACGCCCACCACCTCCACGCTGCCCTATCTGGCCTTCCAGTACCAGAACCAGAACTGCCCCCAGGCGTCCGACTGCGTGGCCATCGTGATGTTCTCCATCGTGTTCTTGGTGTACGCGCTGGCCAACATCTTCGGAGACGCCGACCTCGCCAAGAGCATGGCGGGCTGAGAGAAAGGAGACGGAACGACATGAGCAAGATCGTTTTGACCAACGTCGATAAATTTTACGGCAAGAACCACGTCCTGAAGGACCTGAACCTGACCATCGAGGACGGCGACTTCATGACCCTGCTGGGCCCCTCCGGCTGCGGCAAGACCACCACGCTGCGCGTGGTCTCCGGCCTGGAGAAGCCCCAGAACGGCTTCATCCACATGGACGGCAAAGAGATCGTCAACGCGGCGGAGGCCATGTTCGCCCCGCCCAGCAAGCGCGATCTGAACCTGGTCTTCCAGTCCTACGCCCTGTGGCCCCACATGACGGTGTTCGACAACGTCTCCTTCGGCCTGAAGATCCGCAAGGAGCCCTCCGACGTCATCGAGAAGAAGGTGGCCAGCGCCCTGGAGCGGATGCAGATCGGCGAGTACGCCAAGCGCTATCCCACCGAGCTCTCCGGCGGCCAGCAGCAGCGCGTCGCCATCGCCCGGGCCATCGTGTCCGAGCCCCGGCTGCTCCTTTTGGACGAGCCCCTGTCCAACCTGGACGCCAAGCTCCGCGTGGACATGCGCTCCGAGCTCAAGCGCCTCCACCACGAGACCGGCACCACCATCATCTACGTCACCCACGACCAGGTGGAGGCCCTGACCATGTCCACCCGCATCGCCCTCTACCGCAAGGGCGAGCTGGTCCAGGTGGCCCCGCCCCTGGAGCTGTACGACAACCCCTGCAACCTTTACACCGCCGACTTCATCGGCAACCCCAGCATCAACTTCATCAAGGGCTCCGCCAAGGCGGACGCCGCGGGCATGACCGTGGACAGCGTCATGGGCCAGCAGAGCTTCGACCGCGCCGACATGACCCCCGAGGCCCCCAAGAGCGGCGCGGTGGAGGTGACCCTGGGCCTGCGGCCCGAGCAGGTGACCATCAGCAAGGTCCAGGACGACAAGCACCGCGTGGAAGCCCGCGTCTATTCCGGCATGCCCGCCGGGTCCGAGACCCTGGTCACCGTCCGGGTGGGCAAGGAGCTGGTGACGGTGAAGGAGCTGGGCTCCACCCACTACGGCAGCGACGAGAAGGTCTTCCTGGGCTTCGACCCGAAGAAGATCAACGTCTTCGACACCGCCAGCGAGAACCTGATCAAGTACTGCGTGTGAACCCGTGCCCCTGCGGCGGGAGCCGCTTCGATATCCGGAAAGAACAAGGAAGGATCTTAAGGAGGAAAAGAACTATGTTGAAGCGCAAGAACATCCTGGCGTGCCTGCTGGCCCTGGTGATGCTGCTGAGCCTGGCCGCCTGCGGCGGCGGCAGCGGCAGCGGCGGGAACAGCTCCGGCGGAGACGCCCAGCCCTCCGGCGGCGGCGACGCCGGCCAGACCGCCCCCGCGGACACCGGCAGCAGCGACCTGACGGAGTGGGAGCAGAGCTCCGGCATCTACAACACCGACGAGACCGACGAGGAACTGTATCAGAAGGCCCTAGAGGAGGGCGCCACCGTCACCCTGTATTCCATCTCCTCCCGCTGCACCAAGGTCGCCGACGCCTTCATGGAGAAGTATCCCGGCCTGGAGTGCGTCCCCTTCGACATCTCCACCAACGACCTGCTGGAGAAGGTGACCAAGGAGTATGAGGCCGGCGCCCCCACCGCCGACGTGGTCCACATCAAGGACCAGGACGGCTCCATGTACCTGGAGTACGTGGCCAACAAGATCTTCTACAACTTCAAGCCCGCCGACATCTTCTCCCACATCGACCCCAGCTACACGGAGACCGCCACCCCGCTGTACATCGAGCTGACCCAGCTCTTCTACAACACCGAGGTCTATCCCGACGGCTCCCCCATCACCAACCTCTGGCAGCTCACCGAGCCCCAGTGGAAGGGCAAGATCATGATGCAGAACCCCCTGGACAACCTGGCCTGGGGCTCCTGGATCGCCGGCTTCTGCGTGGGCGAGGAGCCCCAGCGCCTGGCCGACGCCTATAAGGCCCTCTACGGCGAAGAGCTGACCCTCTCCGACGGCTGCGAGAACGCGGGCTACGAGTTCCTGAAGCGCCTGCACGCCAACGCCCCCATCTTCACCGCCTCTTCCGACGAGATCGCCGAGTCCGTCGGCACGCCCGGCCAGTCCGATCCCCCGGTGGGCTTCTGCGCCTCTTCCAAGCTCCGCAAGGCGGAGGAGAACGGCTGGCTGTTCGCCCCCGTGAACCTGGAGCCCGACACCGGCATCCCCGCCGTCAACACCCTGTACATCGTGGAGGGCAGCGAGCACCCCTCCGCCGCCAAGCTCCTGGTCCGCTTCATGATGGGCGGCGTGGACGGCGACATCGGCGGCTATAAGCCCTTCAACACGCTGGGCGGCTGGCCGGTCCGCGACGACCTGGCCCCGGCCGAGGGCTCCACGCCCTTCGAGGAGATCAACGTGGCCCCCTTCGACGCCACGGAGATCTACTACAACTACAACACCGTCCGCGACTTCTGGCAGCAGCTGGGCTGAGCGGGAGCGCGGTCCCCTTCCTGCCCCGATCGGGGCGGGGAGCGGCGGGCGGACGTCCGCCCGCCGCTTTTTTCCGACATGGCCCCGCGGCGCCGTGTCCCGCCCTCCGGACGTCCATGATGTGCGGAGGGGGAGCGGGCCGTCCGCGCCCGGCCCCGGAGAGGAGCGCCTATGAGCCTGTTCATCGACAAACAAAACCGCAGGAAGAGCCCCCTGGCCCTGGCGGCCTTCGGCGCGGCCCTGCTGTACCTGGGCGTCTTCGCCCTGCTGTACGCCGTCCTGGCGGAGCCGCTTTACGAACACGTGCGGCTGGGCAGCCCGGCGGCGTCCACGGCCGCCCACGGCGCCATCATCGCCCTGGCGGGGACGGCGGTGTGCTGCCTGCTCTTCCTGCTGGAGGACAAACGGGTGGCCCCCCTGGGCTTCGCCGGCCTAGCGGTGGTGCTGGGGATGTTCTGCGCCGCCGCGCTGATGCTGGAGGGGGAGGAGCGGGGCCTGATGCTCCGCCTGATCGGCCTGTACGGCGCGGCCCCGGTGCTGGTGGGCAACGCCGTGGCCTGGCCCCTTTACTGGAAGCTCCGCCCCAAGGCCCCGCGGCGCCGCAAGACCGTCCGGCAGGAGCTGATGGAGGCGGCCGCCAAAGAGGCCGCGGGACCGGAGCGGGGACCGGCCCAACGGACGGAGGCGGTCCGGCCCCCCGCCCAGGACGCGGCGGGAGCCCCGGCCCCGGGGGCCCCGGAGGCGGAGGCCCCTCCGCCGGAGGAGGCCCTGCCCGGCCCGGCAGCGTCCGGCGGGCCCGGCTCCGCCCGCTCCGAGGAAGAGGAGGCCATGCTCTTCTACATGGATGACGGCGATGAAGAGAGCGACGATTAAAGACGTGGCGGCCCTGGCGGGGGTCAGCGCCGCCACGGTGTCCCGCGCCCTGGACGACCGGCCCGAGATCAGCGGCGAGACCAAGGAGAAGGTCCGGGCGGCATGCCGCCGCCTGGGCTACGTCCCCAACGCCGCCGCCAGGGGCCTGACGGGGCGGCGGACCAACGTCATCGGCATGGTCGTGCCGGACGTGTCCAACCCCTATTTCTCCGGCATGGCCACCGCCATCGAGCGGCGGGCCGCGCAGGAGGGCTACCGGCTCCTGCTGAGCAACTCCATGCGCAGTGAGGAGCAGGAGATCCGGGCCATCGACCAGTTCCTGGCCCGGCAGATCGACGGGCTGCTGGTGGCGGCGATCTCCCCCCAGTCCCAGGCCCGCCATGGGGCGCTGATCCGCGGGCTCCCCTGCGTGTACATCGGCGTGAACCACAGCGAGGCGTGCAGCTACGTCATGTCGGACAACACCGCCGGGGCCTATGAGGCCACCCGCTACCTCCTGAGCCTGGGCCACCGGGACATCCTGTTCTTCGGCGGGCGGGACACCTCCCGCACCCGGGAGCTGCGCATCAAGGGCTTCTACCAGGCCATGGCCGAGCGGGGCCTGCCGGGCCGGGAGCTGGCGGCGGTGGGCGACGTGCGGCAGCTGCGCCAGTGGAGCTATGAGCGGGCGCTGGCGCTGTTCCGGTCCGGCCCGGTGCCGGACGCGATCTTCGCCTTCTCCGACATCACGGCCCTGAAGATCATGGAGGCGGCGGAGGAGCGGGGCATCCGCGTCCCCCGGGACGTGTCGCTGCTGGGATACGACAACATCTCCTTCGCGGCCCTGCCCCGGATCGACCTGACCACCGTGTCCCAGCGGAAGTTCCGGGCGGGGGAGATCGCGGTGGCCCGGCTGCTGGAGCAGATCCGGGGGAACCAAGGGCGGACGGTGGACCTGCTCCAGCCGGAGCTGGTGGTGCGGTCCACCTGTATCAAAAAAGAGGAGGCGGACCACGATGAAGGGACTGCCCAATGAAGAGCGGCAGCGCCTGGGGGCGCTGCTGGACGAGACCTCCCAGGAGGAGGTCATGGCCCGGATCGCCCAGTTCTCTCAGGCGGAGATCCACGCGCTGGCCCCGGCCCCGGCGCAGGCCCCGGAGGCCCTGGGGACGCTGGTGTTCAACATGGAACGGGGCGTGTGCCTGGCGGAGCTGGGGGATTTCCTGGAGTCCTGCCCGCAGGTCCGGCCCTTCGACGTGATCTTGGCCAACGAGCTGGACGACGGCTGCGTCCGTTCCGGCGGACGGGACACGACGCTGGAGCTGGCGCAGCGGCTGGGGATGAACGCGGCCTTCGGGCTGGAGTTCATCGAGCTGGTGAACGGCCAGGACCCCAAGGGCTTCCACGGCAACGCCATCTTCTCCCGCTGGCCCATCCTGCGGGCCAAGGCGGTCCGCCTGCCGGAGCAGTACAACTGGTACTTCGACCGCCAGCGCCGCATCGGCGGACGGCTGGCGGTCCTGGCGGAGCTGGACGTGGCGGGGCGGCACGTGGGCGTGGGGACCATCCACCTGGAGAACCGGACCCAAGGCCCGGGCCGTCAGGCCCAGCTGGAGGCCGTGCTGGCGGAGGCGGAGCGGATGTTCCCCGGGATGCCGGTGATCCTGGGCGGCGACCTGAACACCAACACCTTCGACGGCCGGGACAAGGACGCCATCCAGGCGGTGGCGGGGAGCCCGGAGCTCCAGCGCCGCTGCCTGGAGGACGTGGCCTCCTGGGAGGGCTGCCTCCCGGCGGCGGAGCGGGCGGGCTACCGCCTCCTGCCGGACGAGGCCGTGGCCACCCGGCGCAAGCCCCTCCCCGGCGGAGGGCACCTGGACCTGCGGCTGGACTGGCTGCTGGTCCGCGGCGTGGAGGCGGGGGAGAGCCGCACCATCTCCACCCGGAAGGCGGACTGCGGCTTCGCCCCGGAGGGCAGCGCCCTGGCGGCCTTCACGGGGGAGGAGCTGTCCGATCACAATGCAGTCTGGGCGTCCTGCGCCCTGGGATAACGATGGAAAAAGGAGGCGTTCGGATGCTGAACACCGTATTGTTCGACATGGGAGGGACCCTGGAGGACATTTGGAACGATGAGACGACCCTGGCCGCGGTGATGGAGGAGCTCCAGGCCATGCTGCGCTCGGCGGGGCTAGAGCCCGGCTGCGGCCCGGCGGAGTTCCAGGAGAAGGTCCTGGCGGGGCTGAAGGCGTATAAGAGCTGGAGCGAGTCCGTGTGGCTGGAGAAGAAGCCGGAGGAGATCTGGCCGGACTTTTACCTGAAGGATTTCGGTTTCGACCGGGAGAAGCTGCTCCCCATCACCGAGGACCTGGCCAACATGTGGGAGCTGACCTATTTCCACCGGGAGCTCCGCCCCGGGGCCGCCGAGATGCTGGAGTCCCTGGAGCGGCGGGGCTATAAGCTGGGGGTGGTGTCCAACAACGCCTCCTTGTACAACGTCTTCAACGTGCTGGAGGACTACGGCATCCGGCACTTCATGCGGGACGTGACCGTCTCCAGCGTCACCGGCTACCGCAAGCCCCACCCGGAGATCTTCCGCATCTCCCTGCGGCAGATGCAGGTGCGGGCGGAGGAGTGCGTCTACGTGGGCGACACGATCTCCCGGGACATCATCGGCGCCAAGCGGGCGGGCCTGGCCAAGGCGGTGCAGATCGGGTCCCACCTCTCCGCGCAGAAGGACGCGGCCGTCAAGGACGCGGCGGAGAAGCCGGACGCCGTCATCTCGGACATCCGGGAGCTGACCGCCTGGCTGGATGAGGTCTGCCCGGCCATGTCCGCCGGGCGGGCGTGAGGGCGGCCCTATGGATCGAAAGGAAAAGGGGGCCCGCATGGGAGGGCCCTATGACGTCCTGGTCATCGGACCGGTGTCCCTGGACCATAACATCGACTATCAGGGCAACGAGCGCAGGGAGGTAGGCGGCGCGGTGGTGTCCTCCGGCTTCGCCGCCGCCAGGAGCGGGAACCGGACCGCCGTGTTCACCAAGCTCGATCCCGCCGACGCCGACGTGGAGGCCCGCTTCCGGGGCTCCGGCGCGGACCTCTATTGGAAGCCCTCCTCCGCCACCTGCTCCATCCGCAACCAGTACTTCACCGCCGACAAGGAGACGCGCGCCTGCACGTCCATGGGCGTGTGCGATCCCTTCCGGTTCGAGGAGCTGCCGGACGTGGAGACGAAGATCTACCACTTCGCCGGGCTGGTCCACGGCGACTTCGACGGCCCCCTCTTCGCCCGGGCGGCGGAGCGCGGCAAGGTGGCGGTGGACGTCCAGTGCCTCCTGCGGCACGTGGAGCCGGACAGGACCATGGCCTTCCACGACTGGGCGGAGAAGCGGGAGTACCTGCCCTGCATCGACTATCTGAAGACCGACGCCGCGGAGGCGGAGATCCTGACGGGCCTGACGGACCGGGCGGAGGCGGCGAAGCTGCTCCACCGGTGGGGGGCGAAGGAAGTGCTGATCACCCACAACACCGAGGTCCTGGCCTACGACGGCAGGGAGGTCCACACCTGCCCCATCCGGGCCCGGGACCTCTCCGGCCGGACGGGCCGCGGGGACACCACCTTCGCCGGGTACATCACCGAGCGCCAGCGGGCGGACATCCGGGAGGCCCTGCTGTACTGCACGGCCCTGGTGTCCCTGAAGATGGAATCCCCCGGCCCCTTCCAGGGGAGCCGGGAGGACGTGGAGGCGTACATCGCCGCGCTTTACCCCGGATGGACCTGAGGGGACCGGCGGGCGGATCGCGGCGGCTTCCCTCCCGATGAGACCAAGACGCCTGGGGCGGCCCCAAAGGGGCCGCCCCAGGCGTCTCATCGTCCCCCGCGGACGCAGGGGACGCGGTCCGTCACTTCCCCACGCAGAACCGGGAGAAGATGCGCTCCACGATCTCCTCCCGGGCGGTCCGCCCCGTCAGCTCGCCGATGGCGTCCAGGGCCTCCTCCGCGTCGGTGAGGACGGCGTCGGGGGTCATGCCGCCCTCCAGGGCCTCCCGCGCCCGGCGGACGGCCTCCCGCGCCCGGCGGGCGGCGTCCTCCTGCCGCTGGTCCGTCAGGAGGCTCCCCGCCTCCTCCGGCCCCCCCGGGGGGAAGAGGGCCGCCACGGCCGCCTCCAGATCCTCCAGGCCCTCGCCGGTGACGGAGGAGACGGAGACGAAGGCGGCGGGGCCGTTCCAGCCCGGGTCCCCGATGGCCCCCAGGGCCCCGGCGCACGTCCCGGTCAAATCCCGCTTGGAGGCCACGAAGATCCAGGGCGTCTCCTTCCCGCCGACCGCGCCCAGCAGCCCGCGATAGTCCTCCCGGTACGCCGGGGGCCGGGGCGTCCCCGGCTCCGCCAGATCGTCGGACACCAGCAAGATCAGCTCCGCCTCCTCCATGGCCCGGCGGGAGCGCTCCACGCCCAGCCGCTCCACCTCGTCCTCCGTCTCCCGGAGGCCCGCCGTGTCGATGAGGCGCAGCAGCACCCCGCCGCACAGGACGCTCTCCTCCACCGTGTCCCGCGTCGTCCCCGGCACGCCGGTGACGATGGCCCGTTCATAGCCCGCCAGCGCGTTCAGCAGGGAGGACTTCCCCGCGTTGGGCAGGCCCACGATGGCCGTCCGTACGCCCTTTTTCAGCACCCGCCCCCGGCGGCAGGTGCCCAGCAGGGCCGTCAGACGCCCCTCCGCCTCCCCCAGGGCGGCGGAGATCTCCTCCGGCCCCACGTCCTCGATGTCCTCGTCCGGGTAGTCCACCACGGCGTAGAACCGGGACACGATCCCCAGCAGGGCCTCCTGTACCGGCTCCAGCCTCCGGCGCAGGCCCCCGTCCAGCTGGGCGGCGGCGTTCCGGGCGGCGGAGGCGGTCTCGGCGTCGATGAGGTCGATCACGGCCTCCGCCTGGGTCAGGTCCATCCGGCCGTTCAGGAACGCCCGCTTCGTGAACTCCCCCGGCCCCGCCTGCCGCGCCCCGGCGGCAAACAGCGCCGCGAGCACCTCCCCCAGGACCACCGGGGACCCATGGCAGTGGAACTCGGCGCAGTCCTCCCCGGTGTAGCTGTGAGGCCCGGGGAAGCGGACCGCCAGGGCATGGTCGACGACCCGCCCCGCCCCGTCCAGCACCTCCCCCAGGACCATCCGGCGGGGCTCCAGCCCCTCGAAGGGCCCCCGGGACCGGAAGACCCGCCCGCAGACGGCGAAGCACTCCGGCCCGGAGACCCGGACCACGCCGATGGCGGAGGGCGCCCCTCCCCCGGCGGCGATGGCGGCGATGGTATCCATGCTCTCCTCCTCTCTGCGAGATCGGGGCGGGCTCCCTGGCCCGCCCCGATCGGTCGTCTCTCCTGTTTTATACGCGCTGGCTGAACCGGTACAAGAGCACCGCGAACTGGGCACGGGTGACGGTGCCGGTGGGATCGAGCCGGTTGCTGGCGTCCCCGGCGACGATGCCGTTGGCCACGGCCCAGATCATGGCGTCCCGCGCCACGGCGGGGACCAGGCTGCTGTCCGTGTAGCCCGCCAGGTTCAGGCCGCTGGGCCGCGTCCCGCGGCCCTTCAGGACGGCGCAGCGGTAAAGGGCCGTCACCACCTCATGCCGGCTCATCGCCCGCTCCGGGTCGCTGCCGGTGGCGAAGCCGGTCTCCACCGCCCAGCGCCGGGCCTCCGCCAGGCTGGCGGGATAGGTCCCCATCAGCCGGGCCATGACCATCCAGACCTGCTGTCCGGTGATGCCCCCGTCCGGGTCGAACCGGCCGCCGGCGCCGCCCATATAGCCCATCTGGTTGGCCCAGTTGATCTCGCCCGCCGCCCAGTGGCTGGTGGGGACGTCGCTGAACAGCTGGGTCCACGCGTCCGCCCGGGGCGCGCCCGCCGGCGACGTGATCTGCACCGGGACGGTGTCCTCCGTGCGGGTGGGGTCGCTGCGCTCGGAGCTGACGATCCCGCCCCAGCCCGCTTCGTCGGCGATCCGGGCGAAGCTGGCCTGGACCCTCACGTTGGAGGCCGGCATGGTGAAGCTGGGCCGCCGGCCGGTCAGGTCCTGGGCGGTCGTGCTGCCGATGACCCGGATCATGTCCAGCTCATACCCGGCGTCCGGCGTGACGGTGACGCTCACGCTGGTCCCCGCCTTGGCGCTGGTGTGGAAGACCTTGATCGTGCCGCCCGCGCCCTGGACCACCGTGATGGTGTAGGAGGCGTTGGGGTCCGGCTTGTCGGGCTCCTCGGGCTTGTCAGGATCTTCCGGATCTTCCGGGTCCTCGGGCTCCGGCGGCACGGCGGCGTCCCGCTCCTGCGTCTCGCCGCAGACCGTGCAGCTCCGGCTCTCCTTCTTGCCGTCCTCGCTGGCCGTCCAGCCGCCCCAGGTGTGGTCCTGCTTCGGCTCCAGGTCGATCGTGAGGGCCTCCGACTCACCGCAGACCGCGCAAGTGGCGGTGCCGGTGGCCGTGCCGGGCTTGCAGGGGAACTCCCACTTCTCGGAGCCCTCGTCCTTCACGAAGTCCTCCCACTTATGGCCCTGGGGATCGGGGTCGATCGGCACGTTCTCCTTCAGCAGCCGGGGCTTGCCCTCCAGGGGGCAGTTCTCGTTCACGCACACCTCGTAGGTGTTCTTCAGGCCCCCGTACGTACAGTTCGCGGGCTCGAGGATCTTATCCAACTCGGGATCGTAGACCCATTTATGCCCCGTGGCGGGGATGGGCACTTCCTCCTGCTCGCCGATCCACTCCTTGCAGACCTCACAGCGGTAGGCCCCGATCACGCCCACGCCCTCGTGCTCGCAGTCCGGCGGGGTCTTGACCTCCATCTCGACCACATCCGGCTGCTTGTGCCCCGTTTTCGCGGTGACGGTGACCTCCGCCTTCCAATAGATCTTCTCGTCGCCGTCGAATTTCTGGGCGTCCTTGCCGTGGTACGCCCGCAGGTGGTCCACATACCCTTGCTCGATCTTGGTCAGGTCGTCGTAGGGATCCGGCTTTTCCTCGTCCCCGCCGTCTCCCTCGTCCCCGTCCTCCGCGTAGGGCACGGGGAGCGCCGCTCCGGCCAGAGACTGTCCGGCCGTCCCCGTGTTCTCGTTCAAGATGGTGCTGCCGTCGGGGAGCGTCACGGAGGCCCTCCGCTCTTCGATCGCCTCCTCGAACTTCGCGCACCACCCGCACTCATCCGCCTCGGAGAAGCCGCAGACCTTGCAGATGCTGTGGGTCACGACGAGGCCCGCCTCCGTGCACGTGGCCTCCTTCAGGGTCTCCGGTTTGCCCATGTGGCCGTAGCCGAACTCGTGGGGCGTCCTGGGGACATGCTCGTCCCGCTCGATGAGCTCCACATGCCCGCACGTTCCGCCATCATCGCCCACGGGGCGGATACAGGTCTTGAAGCGCTCCGTGATGCCCTCTTCCGAGCAGGTGGGCTCCTGGACGATCTCCTCCTCGATGCGGTCCTTCGTGCTGTCCTCCGGGTCCTTGGCATACTCATGCCCCAAAGGATCGCCGTCCGCCGTGGGATCCACCAGGACCGTCCCGCAGATCGAGCAGGCTTTCCCGCCCTTGTACGCGGGCTCCGTGCAGGTGGCCTCGGTGTCCGCCCGGTCCTCCATGTTGTGGTAGGGGGCGGAGATGTCCCGGATCTGGATGAAGGAGCTGCCGTTGTTGAAGGACTTGCAGGGGATGGTGGTCTCTGTCACGACCTCCTTATTTGTCAGGTTGAATACCGGCTTCCCATCCGGCCCCAGGATGATCTCGCCCGTGGTCGGGTCTGTTTTCGGGTTCGTCGGATCCTCGACCCACTCGGTCTTCCGTTCGATCTTCTTCGTCCCCTCACAGACGAACTTGACCGTGACCTTGCCGTCCTTGCCGTAGTCGCTGCACCGGGGGTCGCTCAGGCCCGTGATCGTCCCCGTGAGGTCCTCGTTGCTGGCCGTGAAGCCGTGGATGTGCGACAGGATCTCGTTTTCGTCCTGATAAATCCCCCACTCTATCTGCTCGTATATGAATTTATAGGTCGGTGAACCCTTCACGCAGTGGAAAAGGTCCACATCCCCCCATTCGAAGGCACTCCTGTCGATGTCCACATCTCTCCTGAGGAAGATGACGTTCTCCAGGCTCCTGCAGCCCCCGAACGCCTGAGAGCCGATCTCGGAAACACTGAACGGGACGATGAGCTTCGTCAGCTCGGTGCAGCCCGAGAACGCGCTGTCCGAGATCGATTCCAGGTTGCCCGGGAGCGTCAGGTCCACCAGGTTCCTGCAGCCCGAGAACGCGCCCTCCCCGATCGAGGTCTCGACGAAGCTCAGTTCGCCGTTCTCGTCCACGGCGTCCAAAAGGGTGACCTTCCGCAGGTTCTTGCAGTTTTGGAACGCATACTGGTCGATGGCGACGCCGCCGGGGATCTCGATCGTGTTCAGGTTCTCCGCCCCGGTGAAGGCGTTCTGCCCGATGTGGACGATGCTGTTGGGCAGCACGATCGTTTTCAGCTCCGAGACCATGTTGTTCGTCGGCGACGTCACCGCGTCGAAGGCGTTGTCCCCGATCGACCGGACGATCCTGCCGTCGGCCAGCACATCGGGGATCTGCACCGTATCCAAGGCCGCGGATCCTTCGGGCGAGCCGACATAGCTCTCCACCTCCGCCGCCGGGACGCCCTTGTAATTATAATCAGTATAGGTGAACAGCGCCTCGGCCTCCTCCGCGCTCAGCGCCGAAGCGCCCACGGTCAGCGCCGCCACCGCGGTGATGACCAATAAGATCCTCCTGATCCATCGTTCCATGCTCGGTCCCTCCTGTCACGCCGGAGCCTCATGCGCTCCTGTCCTTACAGCATACCACAGATCCCCATCCCTTGCAAGGATAAAAGGGGGCGGGCCGCACGGCCCGCCCTGGTAATTTTTCCTTATTTGGCCCGCTCGCCCGCGGCCTCCTTGGCGCGGATCTCCCGGACGGCGTCCTTGTGGCTCAGGTTCACCCGGCCCTTCTCGTCGATGTCGGTGACCTTCACCCACATCATGTCGCCGATCTTGCAGGCGTCCTCCACCTTCTCGATCCGGTGGTCCGCCAGCTTGGAGATGTGGACCAGCCCGTCCTTGCCGGGGGCCAGCTCCACGAAGGCGCCGAAGGTCATCAGCCGCACCACGCGCCCGTAGTACAGCGCGCCGATCTCGGGCACGAAGACGATGTCGTCGATGCACTTCTTCGCCGCGTCGCAGGAGGCGGCGTCCACGCCCGCGATGAAGATGGACCCGTCGTCGTTGATGTCGATCTTCGCCCCGGTGTCCGCCACGATCTTCTGGATGACCTTGCCGCCGGAGCCGATGACCTCCCGGATCCGAGAGGGGTCGATGTGCATGGTCAGCATCTTGGGGGCGTACCGGCTCACGTCCTTGCGGGGCTCGGCGATGCAGGGGAGCATGATCTGGTCCAGGATCTGGCACCGCCCGTCGTAGGTGATCTCCAGCGCGTCCTTGATGATCTCCATGGTCAGCCCGTCGTTCTTCAGGTCCATCTGGATGGCGGTGATGCCCTTCTTGGTGCCCGCCACCTTGAAGTCCATCTCGCCGTGGAAGTCCTCCACGCCCTGGATGTCGATGAAGGTGGTGAAGCCGCCGTCGTCGTCCTGGATCAGGCCGCAGGAGATGCCGGCCACGGGGGCCTTGATGGGCACGCCGGCGTCCATCAGCGCCAGGGTGGACCCGCAGACGGAGCCCTGGGAGGTGGAGCCGTTGGAGCTGACCACCTCGCTGACCACGCGGATGGCGTAGGGGAAGGTCTCCACGTCGGGGATCACGGGCAGGAGGGCCCGCTCGGCGAGCGCGCCGTGGCCGATCTCCCGGCGGCCGGGGGAGCGGGCGGGCTTGGCCTCGCCGACGGAGTAGCCGGGGAAGTTGTAGTGGTGCATATAGCGCTTCTCCGTCTCCTCCC
>NZ_CAJUBK010000010.1:0-55000 GCF_910584465.1 uncultured Oscillibacter sp. | reverse complement strand
TCGTTACGTTGTTTAATTTACAAGGTACACGCCTCTTCGGCGGAACGTTTGCTATTCTAGCACGCTCTCCCCTCTTTGTCAAGCTCTTTTTTCAAATCTTTTTCAGATCTTTTCGAGCCCGGCTCCCAGGTCCCATGCTATTCTGTTAGCCTTGCTATCTTACCACACCAGCCGAGCTTTGTCAAGAGGTTTCTTTCAAGTTCCTTCCGTCCCTCGTCCGCGACCTCTTGCCGCACGCCGCCGCCGTGTCAGACAGCTTTGTTAGATTACCAGATGTCCCCCGGTTTGTCAATCCCTTTTTTCAATTTTTTTCGCTTTTTGCAAAATGACGGGCAAAGCCCCAAGATCTGGTATGACCTCTGGTCATTTTTAAAAACCACCTGTGCAAAGCCGGAGGACTGTGCTATACTGTCCTTATGGTCCCCTCTTCCCGCCAGATCATGTGATCGGGACTTCGTTTTACATCGTTTTATATTAAGGAGTTGATCCCTTTGCGCATACGCCGCATGACCGCCACCTTCGGCAAGCTCCAAGAACAGGTCCTGGAGCTCCAGGACGGCCTGAACATCCTCCAGGCCCCCAACGAGACCGGCAAATCCACCTGGTGCGCCTTCCTCCTCTCCATGTTCTACGGCATCAACACCAAGGAACGGGACCGGGGCGGCGTCCTGGCGGACAAGAACCGCTACGCTCCCTGGTCCGGCGTCCCCATGTCCGGGCGCCTGGACTGCGTCGCCGGGGGCGAGAACCTGACCCTTTTCCGCACCACCCGCCGCCAGACGGCCCCCATGGGGGAGCTCCAGGCCCTCTACACCGGCACCGCCGACCCGGTCCCCGGCCTCACCGCGGCCAACTGCGGCGAAGAGCTCCTGGGCGTCAGCCGGGAGGTCTATGCCCGCAGCGCCTTCATCCGCCAGGGCGGCGTGGCGGTCAGCCAGGACCCCGGCCTGGAGCGTCGCATCGCCGCCCTCATCACCTCCGGCGAGGAGGACACCTCTTATAGCGAAGCGGTGGAGCTCCTGAAGAAACAGCTGAACCGCCGCCGCCACAACAAGACCGGCCAGCTCCCGGCCCTGGAGGCGGAGCTCCAGGAGACGGAGGCCCTCCTCGCCTCCCAGGCGGAGCTGGTCCGCCAGCGGGAGAACCTGATCGCCCGCTCGGCGGAGCTGGAGGCCAAAGAGGCCGCGCTGGACGGCGAGCTGACCGCCCTGGACCGCTGGGACGTCCACTGCCGGCACCAGGCCCTCCGCCAGGTGGAGGACGCCGCCGCCCAGGCGGAGGAGAAAGCCGCCGCCCTCCGCCGCCGTCTGGAGGAGGAGCAGATCCCCGAGAACGACGTGACGGGCCGTCTCCGGGGGGCCATCGTCAACCTGAACACCGTCCGCAAGAGCGCGGAGAAGGCCCAGGAGGAATACCAAGCCGCCAAAGACGCGCTCGACCGGGCGGAGGACAAGCTCTCCGCCAGCCCCTTCGCGGGCCGGACGGCGGAGGAGGCCCACCGGGCCGCCGCCGATCCCCTCCCGGACTTCAAGCCGCCCCGCCGGGCCGCGCTGCTGACGGCGCTGCTGGGCCTCTGCGCCGCCGGAGGCGTGGGATACGGCGTCTACATCTACATGAAAGATCTCTATGCCGCCCTGGGGGCCGCCGCCGGGGTGCTGGTCCTCGCCCTCATCGCCGCCCTCCTGATCGGGAAGCGGGCGGTGGGGAAGGCCAGGACCGCCGCCCTCACCGGCCGCTATGGCACTGCCGTCCCGTCGGAGATCTCCGCCCTGGCGGAGACCTATGCGGGCCTCCTCTCGGACCGGGACGCCGCCCAGGCGGAGGCCGCCGCCAAGTCCGCCGCCTCCCAGGGCCTCTGGCAGTCCGTGGACGTGAACGCGGACGGCATCCTGGAGGAGGTCCGCCGCTTCGCCCCCGCGGCCTATGACATCCCCAGCGCCGACGCCGCCCTCCGGGCCAGCGCCCTGCTCCGCAAGGAGCTGGCGGACGCGGACAAAACCGCCCGGGAGGCCCGCATCCGGGCGGATCTCCAGGCCCAGCAGGCCCCCGCCCTCCCCGAGGACCTGCCCGCTCCCGCGCAGCCCGTCCGGGACCGCAGGGCCGTGACGGAGGAGCTGGACCAGGTCCGGGCGGACCTGACCGCCCTCCGCTCCAATCTGGACCGCATCGCCGGGCGGCTCCACGCCACCGGGGACCCCCTGACGCTCCGGGCCGATGCCGAGCGCCTCACCGACGAGATCGCCTCCCTGGAGGGGGACCGCGCCGCCATCGAGCTGGCCCTGTCCACCCTGGCCCACGCCAACACCCAGCTCCAGGGCCGCTTCTCCCCCGCCCTGGGCCGGCGGGCGGCGGAGATCTTCGGCCGGCTCACCGGCGGCGCCTATGACGGCGTGCTGCTGGACAAGAGCCTCCGGGTCTCGGCGGAGCCCACGGGGGCCGGCGTGCCCCGGGACGTGGGCTATCTCTCCGCCGGGGCCGCCGACCAGCTCTATCTGGCGGTGCGCCTGGCCATCTGCGACCTGGTCCTCCCGGCGGAGGACCCCGTCCCCATCGTCCTGGACGACGCCCTGGCCAGCTTCGACGACGGCCGCTGCGCCGCCGCCCTGGACTATCTGCGCGAAGCGGCGCAGCGGCGCCAGATCCTCCTCTTCACCTGCCACAGCCGGGAGGCGTATCATTTCAAGGACGATCCCCGCGTCTCCATCCAGGTCTTGACGGCGCCGGAGGAGAAGGTATAGAATAAGGCCATATCATCTTATACGGGACCAGAGGAGGGCCTCACTCATGAGCGAATGCACCCACGACTGCTCCACCTGCGGCGAGTCCTGCGCGGACCGCCAGGAGCCCCAGTCTCTTTTGAAACAGCTGAACCCCCATGCCCGCGTGGGCAAGGTCTTCGGCGTCGTCTCCGGCAAGGGCGGCGTCGGCAAGTCCATGGTCACCAGCCAGCTGGCGGTCACCATGCGCCGCCGGGGCCATGCCGTCGGCATCCTGGACGCCGACGTCACCGGCCCCTCCATCCCCAAGGCGTTCGGCGTCCACGGCCAGGCCGTGGGCGGCGAGGACGGCATCTATCCCATGGAGTCCCGTTCCGGCATCCAGATGATGTCCACGAACCTGCTCCTGCCCAACGAGACGGACCCGGTCATCTGGCGGGGCCCGGTCATCTCGGGCGTCGTCCAGCAGTTCTGGACGGACGTCCTCTGGAACTGCGACTTCCTCTTCGTCGACATGCCCCCCGGCACGGGGGACGTGTCCCTCTCCGTCTTCCAGTCCATCCCCCTGGACGGCATCCTGGTGGTGGCCTCTCCCCAGGAGCTGGTGTCCATGGTGGTGGAGAAGGCCGTCAAGATGGCGGAGATGATGGAGGTGCCCATCCTGGGCCTCATCGAGAACATGAGCTATGTCCTCTGCCCCGACTGCGGGAAGGCGCTGCGCCTCTTCGGCGAGGGCAAGACCGCCGACGCCGCCAAGCGCCACGGCCTCCCCCTGCTGGCGGAGATGCCCATCGACCCGGCCCTGGCCGCCCTGGCGGACGCCGGGGACATCGAGTCCTTCCAGGGCGGCTGGCTGGACGCCGCCGCCGACCTCCTGGAAAAAAAGTGACGCCGCGCCGCGCTCCCCTGCCGGGCCCTCCCGGCGGGCGGAGCGCGGCGTCTTCCCTGCTCCCCCCAACTTGTACGGACCGCAGGAGGCCCGGCGCTCCGTTTTTGTCGGGAACGGCAATTGCAAAAACCGTCCCGATCCGACATAATAAGGGTAAAGATATGATATAGGAGGAGATCACCATGCAGGAACTGAAAGACCGCATCATCAAAGAGGGCAAGGTCCTCCCCGGCAGCATCATCAAGGTGGACGGGTTCCTGAACCACCGGGTGGACACGGTCCTGCTGGAGCACATCGCCGAGGAGTTCGGCCGCCATTTCGACATGGACCGGGTCACCGTCATCCTCACCGCCGAAGCCAGCGGCATCGCCCTGGCGGCCATCGTGGCCCGGCACTTCGGAAAGCCCATGATCTTCGCCAAGAAGGCCAAGAGCGACAACATCGAAGGCGGCCTCTACCAGAGCGAGATCTTCTCTTATACCTACAAGAAGAAAGTCACCCTCCTGGTCAGCAAGGAGTGGCTCCACACCGGGGACAAGGTGCTGGTGGTGGACGACTTCATGGCCAACGGCGAGGCCGTGCGGGGCCTGTGCGACATCGTGGAGAAGGCCGGGGCCGAGCTGGTGGGCGTCGGCTGCGCCGTGGAGAAGGGGTTCCAGGGCGGCGGCGACCGCCTCCGGGAGGCCGGCGTGGACCTCCGCTCCCTGGCCGTCATCGAGTCCGCCGAGCCGGGGAACATCGTTTTCCGGGAGGAAGCCTGAAAGGAAGTGTTCGGATGTCCCATCAGACCGTCATCGTCCTGGACTTCGGCGGGCAGTACGATCAGCTGATCGCCCGCCGGGTCCGGGAGCTGGGCGTCTACTGCGAGGTGAAGCCCTATACCGCCCCCCTGGCCGAGCTGGAGGCCCTGGCCCCCATCGGCATCATCTTCACCGGCGGACCGGGGAGCGTCTATGACCCCGCCGCTCCCCACGCGGACCCGGCGCTCTTCACCTGGGGCGTGCCCATCCTGGGCATCTGCTACGGCTGTCAGCTCCTGGCCCATCACTTGGGGGGGCGGGTCACCGCCGCCCAGGGCGGCTCCGCCCGGGAGTACGGCAAGACCGAGACCACCTTCGACACGGAGTGCCGGCTTTTCCGGGGCCTCCCCGCCCAAAGCGTCACCTGGATGAGCCACGGCGATTATATGGAGGCCGTGCCGGAGGGGTTCCGGCTCTGCGCCCGCAGCGCCGCCTGCCCCAACGTGGCCATCGCCGACGAGGCCCGCGGCTTTTACGGCGTCCAGTTCCATCCGGAGGTCGGCCACACGGAGCGGGGCCTGGACATGCTCCGCAACTTCCTCTACGAGGTCTGCGGCGCCACGGGCGACTGGACCATGGGGGACTACAAGGGCTCCGCCATCCGGCGTCTCCGGGAGGAGATCGGGGACGGGGAGGTCCTCCTGGCCCTCAGCGGCGGGGTGGACAGCTCCGTCGCCGCCGCCCTCCTGGCCGAGGCCGTGGGCCGCCAGCTGACCTGCGTCTTCGTGGACCACGGCCTGATGCGCCTGGACGAGGGCGACGAAGTGGAAGCCGCCTTCTCGAAATGGGACATCCGGTTCATCCGGGTGGACGCGGAGGAGCGGTTCCTCGCCAGGCTTTCCGGCGTGACGGAGCCGGAGGCCAAGCGGAAGATCATCGGCGAGGAGTTCATCCGCGTCTTCGAGGCGGAGGCCAAGAAGATCGGCAAAGTGGACTACCTGGCCCAGGGGACCATCTATCCCGACGTGATCGAGTCCGGCGCTGAGGACGCCGCCGTCATCAAGAGCCACCACAACGTGGGGGGCCTCCCCGCGTGCGTGGACTTCAAGGAGATCGTCGAGCCCCTGCGCCTGCTGTTCAAGGACGAGGTCCGGGCCCTGGGCCGGGAGCTGGGCCTGCCGGAGCACCTGGTCAGCCGCCAGCCCTTCCCGGGGCCGGGCCTGGCGATCCGCATCCTCGGCGAGGTGACCCGCGAGAAGCTGGACATGCTCCGCCAGGCGGACTCCATCTTCCGGGGCGAGATCGCCCAAGCGGGCCTTAGCGGGACCATGGACCAGTATTTCGCCGTGCTGACGAACATGCGCTCCGTCGGCGTCATGGGCGACGGGCGGAGCTATGACTACGCCCTGGCCCTGCGCGGCGTCACCACCAGCGATTTCATGACCGCGGACTGGGCCCGCATCCCCTACGACGTCCTGGACCGGGTGAGCGTCCGGGTGGTGAACGAGGTGCCCCACATCAACCGGGTCCTCTACGACATCACCTCCAAGCCCCCGGCGACCATCGAATACGAGTGAAGCCCGCGGCGCAGGCCCGCATGGATACCGCCCGCCCGCCTCATGATGCCGGCAGGCCCGCGGACGCCCCGCCCCGGGGCACGGCACATACCGTCTCATATCTCACATCCACCAGATTCGCCGGATCTGGATGACAGGAGGCATCCCTATGCGTCTCACCCTTTCCAACGCCGCCCTCCGCGCCGCCGTCCAGACCCAGGGCGGCGAGCTGGTCTCCCTCCGAGATCCGTCCGGCGTGGAGTATATCTGGCAGGGCGACCCCGCCTTTTGGTCCGGACAAAACCCCACCCTCTTCCCCATCGTGGGCAGCCTGAAGGACGGCCGGGTGGACATCGACGGGCGGACCTTCGAGATGGCCCGCCACGGCTTCGCCCGCCGCAGTGTGTTCACGGTCGCGGAGCAGGGCGGGGACTACGCCGTCCTGGAGCTTCGGGAGGGCCCCGAGACCCTGGCCCGCTATCCCTTCCCCTTCGTCCTCCGGATCCGGCACCAGCTCCTGGAGGACGGCTTCACCACCGCCTTCACGGTGGAAAACCCCGGCGGAGCGCCCATGCCCTTCTGCATCGGCGCCCACACCGCCATCAACTGCCCCCTCTTCCCCGGGGAGCGCTTCGAGGACTATGCGCTCGTCTTCGACCAGCCCGAGGACGCGGACACCCTCCTCCTGACCCCGGAGGGCCTCCTCCGCGCCGGCGGCAGGGAGCCCATGCTCCGCGCCGGGGAGACGGCCCTGGACTACGATACCTTCCGCCGCCTGGACACCGTCATCTTCCAGGGCCTGCGCTCCAAGAGCGTGGCCCTGCGGCACAAGGACACGGGCCGGGGCGTCTCCCTGGACTTCAGCCAGTTCCCCATGATCGCCTTCTGGACGAAGCCCGGCGCTCCCTTCCTCTGCATGGAGCCCTGGCACGGCTGTGCCGCCCTGGACGACGAATCCGGCCGTTTCCAGGACAAGCCCCATGTCGTCACCCTGGCCCCCGGCGAACGGAAGGACCTGGCCTATACCTTCACCCTTTTATAAGCTTTGCAGAGAAGGCCCTCCGGCTTGCCGGAGGGCCTTCCTGTCATCTTCGATCCTCTCTCACCCGGACCGCCATATAGTAATGCTCCTGCTCCGGGTCCAGCTCCACGGACATGATCCCCTCCTCCAGGTCGAACCCGAAGTCCTGCTCCACCAGCTCCACCCCTTCCGTGTTCACCAGAGCGGCGCTCTGCCGGGTGAACGTCAGCCCGGACCCCAGCCGGGTCACCAGATCGTAGCCCTGGAGCCCCACGTTCTCCGAACCGGAGCACCCGTAATCGAAGCTGGGCATCTTCCAGAGCTCACAGCGCACCTCCGCGCTCCCCCCGGCGGGCACCGTCACCGGGAAGCCCAGGTACAGCACCCGGTCCTGACTCAGGGTCTCCGCCAGGATATCGTCCAGCCGCCCGTCGGCATAGCGGTCCATGGGCGCACCGGAGAGGGCCCCGTACTGGCTCAGCAGCTCCGCCGCGGCCCCCCGGTACATCTCCGGGGAGACCACGGCGGAAGCGCCCTCCCGGTCCTGGGCATAACGCTCCCGGTGATAGGCGCACAGCCGGTCCAGCACCGCGTCCAGGGTGGTCTCGCTCCGGGTGACGGAGCAGGACACGCCCTCGATCTCCTCCCCCGGGCCGCAGCCCCCGTCCTGATAGCCCTGGAGGACGTATCCCCCGATGTCCTCCCCCAGCACCACCAGCAGCTTCAGGTCCGACTCGCGCAGCGCCCCGTCGGGGACGAAGCAGCTGTACCGCCGGGAGCCCTCGTCCCACTCACAGCCGTTGAAGCCGTAGCTAAAGATCTTCGTGGCACGCTCGTCCAGGGTGAAGGACACCGCCTGGGTCGCCGCCGGATGCTCCTCATGGGGCGCGGTGAAGTCCGAGAACTCGTACACCGTCACCGGCGTATCCAGCACCGGCCGCTCCCCCAGCGCCTGCTCCAGATACTCCCCGCTCTCCAGCAGGGCCTCATACTCCGTCCAGCTGTCCAGCGTGTCCAAGTTCATGGTGTCCGGCGCGTCCGCTCCGAAGGTGGACCGGAAGCCCCCGGAGTACGCCCCGGCGTAAAGCGCGGCCTCCGCCGCCGCCCCGTCCACCGTCACCGCCGGGCAGACCTCCGCCAGACGGTCGAAGCTCCCGGCGAAGGGATACAGGGCCGTCACCGCGATCTCCTCCTCCGAGGGGTTCCGGAGGACATAGGCGTCCGTCACCTCCGCCCCCCATTGCCGGGCCTCTCCGTGGCCGTCGCTCCCCGGGGCAAGATCCCAGGTGACGCTCCGCTCCGCCGTCAGCCCGGCGGGGCCCTCCACGGCGGCCAGGGGGAATACCGGCCCGGCGTAGGACATGAAGGCGATCCCCTCCTCCACGCCCGGGCCGCCCCCGCCGCCCTCGCCGGGACAGACGGGCGCGCCGCCGGAGTCCGCCCCGCTGCTGCCGGACATCCCGCCGCCATAGCCGCGGAAGCCCCCCGCGGCCAGCCAGCCGAAGCCCACGCCGACCACCAGCGCCGCACACGCCGCCAGCGCCCCCCAGCGCTTCCAGAGGACCGCCCGCCGCCGGGTCTCCAGGGCCTCCTCCACCAGCGCCGGGTCCGTCAGGCCCAGCACCCGGAACAGCCGTTCCGCCTTCATACCGCGATCCCCTCCTCCTCCAGATATGCCCGCAGGGCCTTCCGGCTCCGGAAGAGGGAGGACTTGACCTTCCCCTCCCCGCAGCCTAAGGCCGCGCCGATCTCCGCCAGGCTCTCGCCGTACCAGTAGCGCCGGAGGAACATGCTCCGCCCCTCCCGGGAAAGCCCCCGGAGGAACACGTCCAGCGCCTCCGCCAGCTCCCGGTCCTCCAGCGCCCGCTCCGGCCCGCCGTCCCCAGCGGGGACGCACTCCTCCAGCTCCCCCAGCAGCACCTCCGTCCCGCCGCCCCGCTTCTCCGCCCGGAGGCGCTTCCAGCGGTCCAGGGACAGGTTCCGGGTGATGTGCCCCAGCCAGGTCCGGAAGGCCGCGGGCCGCGCCGGCGGGATGGCCTCCCAGGCCCGGAGGTAGGTGTCGCTGACGCATTCCTCCGAGTCCTCCCGGCTTTGCAGGAGGTTCCAGGCGATGCGGTGCAGGAGCCTCCCATATTTCCCGTCGGTCTCCTGGATGGCCCGCTGGTCCCGGTCCCAATACAGCTCGATGATCTGCCCGTCTTCCATATCTCCGCCTCCTCTCCGGTCGTCCTGCCTATATAGACGAAAAAACCGGGGCCCCGGTTCCGCGGGGAGAGCAAATTCTCGGCCCCGGAGGGTCCTCCCGCACGCGCCCCCTCCCCGCCGGCGGGGCCTCCCCTGCTCTTTCGACACTTTGGCCCCGGAGGGTCTCCCCTCCGGGGCCAGTCTCCTCGGGTCAGGACGCCAGCAGTCCCCGGCTCACCAGGAACTCCCGCGCCACGTCGTCCACGGTCCGCTTCTCCACGTCCACCTGATAGGTCATCTCCACCATGTCCTCGTTGGAGATCTCACCGCCCAGGACGTTCAGCACCTCGTCCAGACCGGGGAAGCGCTCCAGCGTGTCCTCCCGCACGAGGAAGGCCCCGTTGTACTCCGGGAAGAAGCCCAGGTCGTCCTCCAGCACCCGGAGCCCTGCCTTGCGGTTCAGTCCGTCGGTGGCGTAGACCACGGTCACGTCGAAGCTCCCCTTCTCGGCGGCGGCGTACTTGAGGCTCACGTCCACGGACAGCGTGTCCTTGAACTTCAGCCCGTAGAACTCGGTGAAGGGCCCGAACTTCATGCTGCCCTCCTGGGTGAAGAACTCGTGCTCCGCGCCGAAGACCAGCCCTCCGGCCACAGGGACCAGGTCGCTGACGTTCCGCGCGCCCTCCTCCACGTGCCCGGTCAGGGCGATGGCGTAGGTGTTGTCGAAGCCCAGCTTCTCCAGCATGGTCAGGCCGTGCTCCTCCCCGGCCAGCCGGCCGGCGAAGTCGTAGAGGCTCTCCCCCTCCGGCACGTCGGAGGGGTCCATGTGGAGGAACGTCGTCAGCAGCGTCCCGTCGTAGGAGATCATCAGGTCGCAGGTATGCCCGTCGCCGATGAGGGCCTTGAAGTTGTTCACCTGGGACATCTGGTCCTGGATGGTGACGGAGTACCCCGTCCGGTCCTCCACCAGGATCTTGGCCATGTGGTGCATGATCTGCGTCTCACTGTAGTCCCCGTCGTAGAGGAGCAGCTCCCCCTCCTGGGCGGAGCCCAGCCCGAAGGGCAGCAGCAGGACGAAGGCCAGCAAAACGGCGGCCACAGGGATCCACATGCCCTTCGTGCCGCCCCGCTTCCGGGTGTCCTTCTCGAACCACCCCATCAGCAGGTCCAGCGCCACGGAGATCACCATCAGCGCCCCGGTGCCGGAGAGGATCAGCGTCATGTCCTGGACGCGGATGCCCCGGTTGATGGCGCCGCCCAGGCCCCCTCCGCCCACGAAGGCGGCGAAGACGGCGGTGCCGATCGCGTTGACCACGGCGATGCGGATGCCGGTGAACACCGTGGGGAAGGCCAGGGGGAACTCCACCAGCAGCGTCCGGTACGCCTTGCTCATGCCCATGCCGCGGGCGGCCTCCTTCACGCCGCCGTCCACCTCCTGGAGCCCCAGGCAGGTGTTGCGCACGATGGGCAGGAGGGAATAGAGGGTGATGCCGGTGATGACCGTCACCTTGCCCGGATCCAAAAGCACCATGATGATGCCCAGCAGCGCCAGGGCCGGGATGGTCTGCAGGATGTCCACCACCCGCAGGATGACGGCCCGGGCCTTGGGGTAGAGATAGGCCAGGATGCCCAGGGGCAGGCCGATGCAGATGGACAGGATGCTCGCCGCCAAAACGATGAACAGATGCTCGCATACCATCGCCCAGGTCATTTGCCCACCCCCTTCCGCAGGCCCCGGGGCGTGACGCGCTTTTGCAGCAGGTCGATCAGCGCCCCGATGGCCACCGCCAGCACCGCCGCCGGGACGGCCCCCAGCAGGATGAGGGTATTATTGTTGGAGGTCGTCCCCTGGTAGATGAAATCCCCCAGGCCCCCCTGCCCGATCATAGCGGCCAGCACCGCCCAGGACACGGTATAGACCGCGGACATCCGCAGCCCCGCCACGATGGTGGGCATGGCCAGCGGCAGCTCCACCTTGACCAGCGTCTGGAGCTGGGACATGCCGCAGCCCTTCGCGGCCTCGATGTATTTCCGCTCCACGCCCAGGATGCCGGTGTAGGTGTTCTTCAGCACCGGGAACATGGCATAGATGGCGAGGGAGACGATGACGGTGGCCGGGACCATGCCCAGCGCCAGGAACAGCAGCCCGATGAACACCAGCCCGGGGATGGTCTGGAACACGGACAGCAGGGGCATGATGAGGTTCGAGACCCGCCGGGGCAGCCGGGAGAGGAGGATCCCCACCGTCAGCCCCAGGAGGAACCCGAACGCCACGGATACCACCACATACCCCGTGTGGACCGCCAGGGCCCTGGCCAGCGCGCCGCCGTAAGTATCGATCAGGGCCCTCATCGCGCGTCCCCCCACAGGTTGGCGGACACGGACCGGGCCACGCTGGTCTTGGTGACGATGCCGGCGATGGTGTCGTCCTCGTTCAGCACCACCACATAGGGCTCACCGGATTCCAGCAGGTAGTCGAAGCACTCCTTGGCCTCGTCCCCCACCCGTGCGGTGCGGGCGGTCTGGCGGATCAGGGGCTCGATGCTCCGCAGGTCCTGCCCCCAGCGGCGGATGTCGCCGATGGAGACCACGCCCAGATACCGCTTCTCCTGGTCCGTCACCAGCAGGGTGTCCACGTTGCCCCGGGCCATCCGCTCCGTGCACTCCCGCACGCCCCGGTCCTTCTTCACGCTGAGGACGTTGGCCCGCATGAAGGACTCCACCGTCGTCGGCGCGGGATCCTCCGCCGTGTGCTTGCCCAGGAAGCTGCGCACCAGGTCGCTGGCGGGCTTTTCCAGCATCTCCTCCGGAGAGGCCATCTGCACGATGCGCCCCGCCTCCATGAAGATGATGATGTCCGCCAGCTTCAGCGCCTCGCCCATGTCGTGGGTGACGAAGACGATGGTCTTCTCCAGCTTCTGCTGGAGGTTCTTCACCTCGTCCTGCAGGGTCTCCCGCGTCATGGGGTCCAGGGCGCCGAAGGGCTCGTCCATCAGCACGATGGGCGGGGACGCCGCCAGGGCCCGGAGGACGCCGATCCGCTGCTGCTGCCCGCCGGAGAGCTCCGAGGGGTATTTGCCCGCGTGCTGCTCCATGCCCACCATCTTCAAAAGGTCGGGGACCAGCGCGTCGCACTTGGCCTTGTCATAGCGCAGCAGCTTCGGCACCACGCAGATGTTCTGGGCCACGGTCATGTTGGGGAACAGGCCGATCTGCTGGATGACATAGCCGATGTGCCGCCGGAGCTGGACCTTGTCCGTCTCCCGGACGTCCCTGCCGTCGATGGAGATGGTGCCGGAGTCCGGCTCGATGAGGCGGTTGATGGTCTTGAGGGTGGTGGTCTTGCCGCAGCCCGAGGGTCCGATCAGGACCACGAACTGCCCGTCCGGGATGGTGAAGGTCAGATCCTTCAGGATCTGGGTCTTGCCATAGCTTTTGCTGACGTGTTCGAATTGGATCATCGATTTCCTCCTTTTCCGCGAATGGTGCTCTTCTGTTCCCATTATACACGAGCATCTTGCGAAAGTAAAGGAAAGGAACCTCCAAATTTTCATTTGAAAGTTCTATATTAACGAAAAATTTACGCTTATTTTTTGAATAGTGTCAAAAAACGTTTTAAAACGAACGCAAACGTTTGCGAAAAGGGATCGAATTTCCTTCCGATCCTATCCAAAAGAGGAGATCTATGGTATGATATCCCTGCCATTTTCAGTACGGGAGGCGGGGCCCGCCGGCGCCTGCGGAGGGCCCCGGCGCCCCGGACGGGCCTGGCGGAGGGATCCCCTGCGCCGGCGGAGCGTCCCCGTGCCGCGGGCCGGACCGCCGCCCGGCAGGGCCGTCCCCGCCTCGGTGTTTCGGGGCCGTATCCGCCGGGGGATGCGGGATAAGGAGGAGACTATGGACTTGAAAACAGCGATGGAGCGCCGCCACGCCGTGCGGCAGTACCGGGGCCTGCCCATCCCGCCGGAGACCGCGGCGGAGCTGGAGCGGGAGATCGCCGCCTGCAATGCCGAGGGCGGCCTGCACATCCAGCTGGCCCTGGAAGAGCCGGAGGCGTTCCGGGGCCCCCTGGCCCATTACGGCAGCTTCCGGAACGTGCGGGACTATCTCTGCCTCGCCGGGCCCCAGGGGCCGGAGCTGGAGGAGAAGATCGGCTACTACGGCCAGCGGCTGGTCCTCCGGGCGTTCCAGCTGGGGCTGGATTCCTGCTGGACGGCCCTGACCTTCCGGAAGCGGAAGTGCCGCTGTGACCTGCGCCCCGGCGAGAAGCTGGTCTGTGCCGTCGCCCTGGGCTATGGCAAGGACCACGGCGTCCCCCATAAGAGCAAGGCCCTGGAGGCCGTCTGCCGCTGGCCCGGCGACGCTCCTCCGGACTGGTTCCGGGCCGGGGCGGAGGCGGCCCTGCTGGCCCCCACCGCCCTTGGGCAGCAGAAATTCCTCCTGACGCTGGAGGGGGACCGGGTCCGGGCCGAGGCCCTGAAGGGCCCATACTCCCAGATCGACCTGGGCATCGTGAAATACCAGTTCGAGCTTGCCGCAGGTCGGAAGCCCTGGATATGAAAACGCGCCCCTCCCCGCTTCGCGGGGAGGGGCGCTCCATCTCCATTCTCCGGTCCAGCTCCGGTTCAGCCCAGCGCCTGGTTCTTCTCACACGCGGCGATCACCGCGTCCATCACCGCGCCCCGGAAGCCCGCTTCCTCCAGCTTCCGCACGCCCTGGATCGTGGACCCGCCGGGGGAGCAGACCGCGTCCTTCAGCGCGCCGGGATGCTGTCCGGACTCCAGGACCAGCCGCGCGGAGCCCGCCAGCATCTGCGCGGCGAACTCCACGGCCTGGGCCCTGGGGATGCCGCAGGCCACGCCGCCGTCGGCCAGGGCCTCGATGAAGAGGTCCGCGTAGGCCGGGCCGCAGCCCGCCACGGCGGAGCCCGCGTCCATCAGCCGCTCCGGGATGGCGGAGAACCGCCCCGCGCCGCTCATGGCGTCCAGGAAGGCCCCCTCCTCCTCGTCCGTGACGCCGGGGCCCCGGGTGTACAGGATCATCCCCTCCCCGATGGAACAGGGGGTGTTCGGCATGATGCGGAGGATGGGCCACGCCCCGCCCGCCATGTCCAGGATGCTCTCCATGCTGAGCCCCGCCGCCATGGAGACCAGGACGAAGCGGCTCTCCCGCGCCTTCAGGACCGGGCCGATCTCCTCCAGCAGTCCCCGCATCATCTGGGGCTTCACGCCCAGGAAGATGTAGTCCGCCTCTCCCGCGACCCTGCCGTTGTCCGCCGGCACCGCGCCCAGCTCCTCCGCCAGCGCCGCCGCCTTCTCCCGGCCGCGGTTCGCCAGGAGGATCTGCTCGCCGTCCAGCCTCCGCCGGGCGGCTTTCGCCAGGGCGCCGCCCATGTTGCCGGTGCCGATGAATCCAAAGGTCATATCGTTCGCCTCTCCTTTCTCCGGGCGGCCCTCAGCGGACCTGCCCCTCTCCGTAGATCACATACTTGCAGGAGGTCAGTTCCTCCAGGCCCATGGGGCCCCGCGCGTGCATCTTCTGGGTGGAGATGCCGATCTCCGCCCCCAGGCCGAACTCCCCGCCGTCGGTGAACCGGGTGGAGGCGTTGACATACACCGCCGCCGCGTCCACCGCGTCCAGGAACCGCTGGGCCTTGAAATAGTTCGCGGTGATGATGGCCTCCGAGTGTCCGGTGCCGTGCCGGCCGATGAAGCCGATGGCCTCCTCCATGTCCTTCACGGTCCGCACCGCCAGGATGAGATCGTCATACTCCTCGTCCCAGTCGCTCTCCTCCGCCGGGACGGCCCGGTCCCCTAAGATCCCCAGCGCCGTCCCGTCGCAGCGGAGCTCCACCCCGTCCCTATCCAGCAGGGGCACCGCCTTCTTCAAGAACGCCTCCGCCACGTCCTCCTGGATCAGCACGCACTCCACGGCGTTGCACACCGAGGGCCGGGAGCACTTGGCGTTATAGAGGATCTCCGCCCCCATGTCCAGGTCCGCCTCGCTGTCCACATAGATGTGGCAGACGCCCTCGCCGGTGCGGATGACGGGGACGCTGGCCTCCTTCGCCACGGCCCGGATCAGCCCCGCGCCGCCCCTGGGGATCAGCACGTCCACATAGCCGTCCAGATGCATCAGCTCCTTGGCCCCCTCGCGGCCGGTGTCCTGCACCAGCGACACGCAGTCCTCCGGCAGCCCCGCCGACCGCAGGGCCCGGCGCATCAGCTCCGCGGCCTTGCGGTTGGAGCGGATGGCCTCCTTCCCGCCCCGGAGGATGCAGGCGTTGCCGGACTTCAGGCACAGCGCCGCCGCGTCCACGGTGACGTTGGGCCGCGCCTCGAAGATGATGGCGACGACCCCCAGCGGCACCCGCCGCCGCCCGACGATCAGCCCGTTGGGCCGGGTCTCCATCCTGTCCACTCTCCCGATGGGGTCCGGCAGGGCGGCCACCTGCCGCACGCCCGCCACGATGCCGCAGATCCGCTCCGGCGTCAGGGCCAGCCGATCCAGCATGGCGGGGCGCATCCCCGCCTCCCGGGCGGCGGCGACGTCGGCGGCGTTGGCCTCCAGCCACTCGTCCTGCCGCTCGGTCAGCACCGCGGCCACCGCCTCCAGGGCGGCGTCCTTCTTCGCCGTCCCGGCGGTCGCCAGGATACGGCCCGCGGCCTTCGCCGCCGCTCCCTGCTGCTCCAGCGCCGTCATAGCGCGCCCTCCTTCCCCGCGGCGATGAACCGCGTCCCGATGTCCTGTCCTTCCACGATGCCGTAGAGCTCCTCCATCCTGGCCCCGTTGGCGATCACCATGTCGCACCCGGCCTCCATGGCGATCCTCGCGGCGGAGAGCTTGGTCGCCATGCCGCCGGTGCCCCGCCAGGTGCCCGCGCCGCCCGCCATCTCCAGGATCTGCGGCGTCAGCTCCGTCACCCGGTGGAGGAGCTTCGCCCCCGGATCGCGCTTGGGGTCCGCGTCGTACAGCCCGTCGATGTCGCTGAGCAGGACCAGCAAGTCCGCCCCGCACAGCTCCGCCACGATGGCGGAGAGGGTGTCGTTGTCGCCCAGGACCTTGTGGTGCCCCGTCTCGATCTCGGCGGAGGAGACGGAGTCGTTCTCGTTCACCACCGGGAGGATGCCCAGCTCCAAAAGGCTCGTGAAGGTGTTCTTCAGATGCTCCGCCCGGGCGGGGTCCTCCACGTCGTCCCCGGTGAGCAGGATCTGCGCCACGGTGCAGTTGTACTCCGAGAAGAGCTTGTCATAGATGTGCATCATCCGGCACTGCCCCACGGCGGCGGCGGCCTGCTTCATCCGCAGGGCCCTGGGCCGCTCGTCCAGGCCCATCCGGGCCGTGCCCACGGCGATGGCCCCGGAGGTCACCAGGATGATCTCCCGTCCGCCGCCGCTGAGGTCCGCCAGCACCCGGACCAGCCGTTCCATGCTCCGCAGATCCAGGCTCCCGGAGCTGTGGGTCAGGGTGGACGTGCCCACCTTGACCACGATACGCTGTTTGTTTCGAATCACGATCCCCTCCCGCCCCACGGGCATGATGTTGCCCCCAGTATAACACGCCGGGACGGAAAAGGAAAGCCCGGAGGCGCGAAAGAAAACGGCGGGCCTCCCCGCCGTCCCTCCGCCATGTCACCGCCGCTTCCGGCCCACCCGGACGACGGCATAAAGGAACAGGGCACCCAGGGCCGTTTCCCCGATCAGCTCGGCGGTATGGAAGCCCACCACGAAGCTCAGAGCCGTCTGTGCCGCGATGACCGCCGCCACCGCCAGGAGCGCTGTCCCGATACCCCTCATCATATCCTTCATCGTTTTCTCCTCCGTCTCTATTCCTCGTCCTCTTGGGACGGATATCAGTATACCAGCGCGGGGACGGCCCTGCCATAGCTTTGCCTTACAGTTCGCCCCCGTATCTTACGATGCCGTAAGATTCCGCCCCGGCGCGGGTAATTTCCGAAAAACCGGAAAAGCTACCCCCACGAAAGGAAGGTTGCTGACTATGACCAGATCCACCAAGCCCACCCAAACGGAAGACGATACACAACAGGAAGCCGCCCAGTCCATCCTGGATTTCGGCTCCGCCATGACGGCCACGCCCCACGGGAACATCTACTGCCTGACCATCATCGGCCAGATCGAGGGGCACATGACCGCCTCCTCCGGCACCAAGACCACGAAGTACGAGCACGTCCTCCCCCTCCTGGCCAAGCTGGAGGAGTCCGACGAGGTGGCGGGGATCCTCTTCCTCCTGAACACCGTGGGCGGCGACGTGGAGGCGGGCCTGGCCATCGCGGAGCTGATCGCCGGGATGACGAAGCCCACCGTCTCCATCGTCCTGGGGGGCAGCCACTCCATCGGCGTGCCCCTGGCCGTGGCCGCCCGGCGGAGCTTCGCCGTGCCCTCCGCCGCCATGACGATCCACCCCGTCCGCATGAGCGGCACCGTCATCGCCGCGCCCCAGACCTACAGCTACTTCCAGCGGCTCCAGGACCGGATCGTGTCCTTCGTCGCCGGGCACAGCCGCATCAAGGGGGAGGACTTCCAGGCCCTGATGCTGAAGAAGGACGACATGGCCGCGGACGTGGGCAGCGTCGTCTACGGAGAGGAGGCCGTCCGCCTGGGGCTGATCGACGAGGTGGGGGGCCTTTCCGACGGCCTCCGCTGGCTCTACGGCGAGATCGACGCCGGGAAGAAAAAGCGGAGGCGCAAGATCTCCGATGCCTGACGGCAGCGCTCCGGGCCCCGTGCCCGGAGTTTTTATCCGTCATTTTGTAAAATATACTTGACAAATAGCCCGCTAAGTATTACACTGTCCTCACGATCCAAAAACAAAGGACTAGGAGGACATTTTATGGACCGCTTTCAAAAGGTATACCGCCAGGGGACCATCGACGTCATGGAGATCTGGGTGGACACGGAGACCGGCGTCCACTATGTGTTCCACAGGAACGGGAATGCGGCGGGCTTCACGCCGCTGCTGGACCCGGAGGGCAGGCCGGTCGTGACCCGCGGATAACACGGGAGGAGGGATCGTTATGGACCACTATCATATCGGCATAGCGCTGGGCATATCCGTCGGGCTCCTGGCGGGGCTTCTGTTCGTGGCGCTGCTCTTCAAGAAAAAGATCCTGGACATGCACTTCGACGAGCGGCAGGAGCTGGCCCGGGGCAAGGCGTTCCAGTACGGCTTCCTCACCCTGCTCGCCACCACCTATGCCTACGGCATCTCGGACATATTGTTCGGACGGTGGTGCGACGTGCTGGCGGGCGTCGCCATCTGCCTGGCCGCCGGCCTGTGCGTGTTCGCCGTCACCTGCATCCTGAAGGACGCCTATCTCAGCCTCCGGGAAAAGCCCCGGAAGTTCATGGTCCTCTTCGCCCTGCTGTCCTTGTTCAACCTGGGCCTCGGCGTGATGTACGGCGTCTCCGGCGGTCTGGTGGAGGACGGCGTGCTGACCTTCCGGGCGGTGAACCCCATCCTCGGGGCGGCGACCCTGCTCATCCTCATCGTGTACATCGCCGACCACCTCTTACGGGACCGGGCGGAAGAAGGATGAAGAACCTGCGCATGAAGGCCGCCCGGGCGGCCCTGGACATGAGCCAGCAGCAGCTGGCCGACGCGGTGGGCGTCTCCCGCCAGACGATCAACGCCATCGAGAAGGGGGACTACAACCCCACCATCAAGCTCTGCGCCGCCATCTGCCGCCGCCTGGGGAAGACGCTGGACGAACTGTTCTGGGAGGGCTGAGCGCCGGCGCGGACGGCCCGGGCACAAACGTTTGCGCAAGCATATCTACGGAACCTCCCCGGGGCGCTCCCCTGATTTTTATCTAATTCTGACCTATCCACGGCCGGGAGCCTCTTGTATAATAGGGGACTGCAAGAAGCGTCCACGAGAGTTTCCCGGCCCCCGCGCGGGGCCCATAGGAGGGATATATATGCTTCGCAAGACCAAGATCATCTGCACCCTGGGCCCCGCCGTAGACACGGAGGAGCAGATCTGCGCCCTCATCAAGGGCGGCATGAACGCGGCCCGCTTCAACTTCTCCCACGGCAGCCATCCCGAGCACCTGGAGCGCCTGAACATGCTGAAGGCCGTCCGGGACCGGATGGGCCTGCCCGTGGCCACCATCCTGGACACCAAGGGCCCCGAGATCCGCATCAAGAGCTTCGAGACCAAGAGCGTGGAGCTGAACGCCGGGGATCCTTTCACTCTGACGGTGGACGACGTGCCCGGCACCGCCGCCAAGGTCTCCGTCACCTATCCCAAGCTGGATCGGGAGGTGGAGCCGGGGCAGGTCATCCTCATCGACGACGGCCTGGTGGCCGTCCGGGTGGAGGAGATCGCGGGACACGACATCCTCTGCCGGGTCGAGAACGGCGGCACGCTCTCCGCCAATAAATCCATCAACATCCCCGGCGCCCATATCCAGCTCCCCGCCCTGACGGAGAAGGACGTGGCGGACATCCGCTTCGGCGTGGAGCACGACTTCGACTTCATCGCCGCCTCCTTCGTCCGCCGGGCCGAGGACGTGGAAGCCGTCCGGGAGGTCCTCCGCCAGTGCGGCGGGGACAGCGTGAAGATCATCGCCAAGATCGAGAACCAGGAGGGCGCGGACAACATCGACGGCATCCTGGCCGCTTCGGACGGCATCATGGTCGCCCGGGGCGACCTGGGCGTGGAGATCCCCGCCGCCAAGGTGCCCTATCTCCAGAAGCAGATGATCCGCAAGGGCCTCCAGGCGGGCAAGCCGGTCATCACCGCCACGCAGATGCTGGACTCCATGATCCGCAACCCCCGCCCCACCCGCGCGGAGGTCTCCGACGTCGCCAACGCCGTATACGACGGCACAGGCTGCGTGATGCTCTCCGGCGAGACCGCCGGGGGCAAGTATCCCATCGAGGCCCTGGCCGCCATGGTGGACATCGTCACGGAGACGGAAGCGGCCATCGACTACTGGCGGAAGTTCGAGAAGACGCAGGCCGCCGCCTCCTCCAACATCAACGACGCCATCACCCACACCTGCTGCCTGACCGCCCGGGACCTGGACGCCAAGGCCATCCTGGCGGCCACCAACTCCGGCCGGACCGCCCGGATGATCTGCCGGTTCCGTCCGGCCTGTCCCGTGGCGGCGCTGACCATGAAGGAGAAGACCCGCCGGCAGCTGGCCATCTGCTGGGGGGTGGTCCCCTTCCTGACCGGGGAGGTCGACTCCACGGACCGCATCTTCTCCCTCACCACGGAAGTGGCGGCCAAGGAGGGGCTGGTCCAGCCCGGGGACACGGTGGTCATCACCGCCGGGGTCCCCCTGGGCAGGAGCGGTTCTACGAACCTCATCAAGGCGCAGGTGATCGAGGATATCCGTCCCATGGACGGGGGAGATCAGCCATGAAGATGGCTGGTGCTTTGCACCCCCCATTCTCTCTTTTTCTCCCCGGAGAAAAAGAGAGAATGCGCCGTGCACGGTGGAAGAGAGAAAAAGACGAGGATGCGGCGGGGGCGCGGCTGGTGTGCTTCCGTTCCCACGCACGTCTTTCGCCCGCGGCGTAGTGCGGGCGGGAGTTTGGGAGGTCGTGGAAAAGACGCCCTCCCCGACCCACTGCCGCTCCCCTGGCAATCGATGAAAACGGAGGGCCTGCCGATCTTGTTCGGCAAGCCCTCCATTTTTTCATATGCACCAGCCATCTTCATGGCCGATTCCTTCCTTCAGTAGGTACTGATAGATAGGTCCTCGTCATCCTGGCCCTTCTCTATGCTCCGTATCTCCACGAAATACTTCACCTCCGGACTGACGGCGACCTCTACCCGGTCCCCCGCCCGGCGGCCCAGCAGGGCCTTCCCCACCGGGGACTCCTTGCTGACCAGGCCCTTCAGGGCGTCCTGCCGCAGGGTCGTCACGATCCGGACCTCCATCTCCCGCCCCATCATCTCGTTGAAGATCGTCACCCGGTCGAACAGCCCCACGGCGTCCGCCGCCCCCTCTACCTCGATGACCTTCGCCGTGCGGATCATCCGCTCCAGATAGCGGATCCGGCTGTCGTTCCGGTTCTTCGCCTGCTTGGCGCACTTATATTCGAAATTCTCGCTCAGGTCCCCGAAGGCCCGGGCCGTCTGGACCTCCTCGATCAGTTGGGGCCGCAGGACCCGGGTCCGGTGGTCCAGCTCCTCCTTCATCTTCTTGATGTCCACAGCCGTCAGCTCGTCGTACACGGCAGCTCCCCCTTCCTTGTCCCATGCCGTCCATCATAGCCCACTCTCCCCGCCCTGTCAAGCGGCTTGACGGGAAGCGGAGGAGGTGTTATCCTATAGAGAGGATAACGGAAAGGAGCCGGACCATGGGACTGACCGATCTGCTGGACATCCGCCCGGGCGTCACCGCCGTCATCGGCGGCGGGGGGAAGACCACCCTCCTGCGCGTGCTGGGGGCGGAGCTGGCGGCGGCGGGGCAGCGGGTGCTGCTCTGCACCAGCACGAAGTTCTTCCCCTTCCCGGACCTCGAGGATCTCTCGGACCCCTCCGAGGAGGCCCTGGCCAAGGCCCTGGAGGCCCGCCGCCTGGTCTGCGCCGGGTCCCCGGTCCCCGGCACCGGGAAGCTGACCGCCCCGGCCATCCCCATGGCCCGGCTGGCGGAGCTGGCGGACTGCGTGCTGGTGGAGGCCGACGGCTCTGCGGGACGGCCCCTGAAGGCCCACGCCCCCCATGAGCCGGCGATCCCCCCGGAAGCGGGCCAGACCATCCTGGTCGTCGGCGCCTCCGGCTTCGGACGGCCCATCGCAGAGGCCGCTCACCGCCCCGGCCTATACGCCCGGCTGGCGGGGGCCCCCGAGGACGCTCCCGCCACGCCGGAGACCGAGGCGGCGGTGCTCCTGGCGGAGGGGCTGCACGACCGGGTCCTGATCGGCCAGGTGGAGACGGCGGAGGACCGGGCCCGCGCCTCCGCCCTGGCGGCGCGGCTCCCCTGTCCCGCGGCGGCGGGATCTTTGCTGAGGAAGGAGTTTTTTCGATGTTAGTCGTCATCCGCGGAGCCGGGGACATCGCCACCGGCATCGCCCTGCGCCTGCACCGGGCCGGGCTGGAGGTCGTCATGACCGACCTCCGGCGGCCCACCGCCATCCGCCGGACCGTGGCCTTCTCCCAGGCCGTCCCCCTCGGGGAAACGACGGTGGAGGACGTCACCGCCAAGCGGGCGGAGTCCCCCGCCCAGGCGCTGGAGCTGCTGGGACAGGGCGCCGTCCCCGTGCTGGCGGACCCCGAGGGGGCCTGCATCCCCGTCCTGAGGCCCGGCGCGGTGGTGGACGCCATCCTGGCGAAGGAGAACCTGGGCACGAAGATCGGCGACGCTCCCGTGGTCGTCGGCGTGGGCCCCGGCTTCACGGCCGGGGTGGATTGCCACGCCGTGGTGGAGACCATGCGGGGCCACTGCCTGGGCCGGGCCCTGTACCAGGGCAGCGCCCAGCCCAACACCGGCATCCCCGGCCTCATCGGCGGCTTCGCCGGGGAGCGGGTCCTCCGGGCCCCGGCGGACGGGACCTTCCGCCAGCTCCTGGACATCGGCGCGCAGGTGGCGGTGGGGGACGTCGCCGCCGAGGTGGACGGCCGGCCCATGATCTGCACGCTGGACGGCGTGCTCCGCGGCATCCTGCCGGAGGGGACCCCGGTCCGCAAGGGCATGAAAGCCGGGGACATCGACCCCCGGTGCAAGATCGAGCACTGCTATCTCGCCAGCGACAAGGCCCTGGCCGTGGGCGGCGGGGTGCTGGAAGCGATACTGGGCCTATCCGGTCTGTTGAGGGCAAGATGATATCTACGCTTTGTAATAGAATGGAGGACGCCCATGCCTGAGAACGAAGTCAAGCTGACCAAGCTCGCCAAGTGCGCCGGCTGCGGCGCGAAGGTAGGCGCCGGGACCCTGGCCCGGCTGCTGGAGGGCATCCGGGTCCACCGGGACCCGAACCTCCTGGTGGGCTTCGACCGGAGCGACGACGCCTCGGTCTATAAGATCTCCGACGAGCTGGCCCTGGTCCAGACGGTGGACTTCTTCCCGCCCATCGCCGACGACCCCTACCTCTTCGGCCAGATCGCCGCCGCCAACGCCCTCTCCGACGTGTACGCCATGGGCGGCGAGCCCAAGCTCTGCCTGAACATCTGCGCCGTCCCCAAGGACATGCCCCAGGAGGCGGTCCACGACCTGCTCCGGGGCGGCTATGACAAAGTGTATGAAGCCGGGGCTTTGATAACAGGAGGTCATAGCATCCTGGACGACGAACCCAAGTACGGCCTGGCCGTCACCGGCTTCGTCCACCCGGACAAGATGCTCACCAACTCCGGGGCCCGGCCCGGCGACGTCCTGTTCTTCACCAAGCCCCTGGGCATCGGGGTCCTGACCACCGCCGCCAAGGCGGGCCTGGCCCCTCCGGAGGCCATGGATCTGGCCCACAGGCTGATGACCACCCTGAACAAGGCCGCCCGGGACGTGATGGTCCGCTACCGGGTCCACGCCTGCACCGACGTGACGGGCTTCGGCCTCCTGGGCCACGGGCTGGAGATGGCCCAGGGCAGCGGCGTGGATCTGGAGATCGACGTGGGGGCCGTGGACTTCCTCCCCGCGGCGGCGGCGCTGGCGAAGATGGGCATCCTCCCCGAGGGGATGTACCGCAACCGCGCCTTCGCCGAGCCCTCCGTGGACCCCGGGGAGGCGGAGCTCTGGCAGCAGGACCTGCTGTACGACCCCCAGACCTCCGGCGGGCTGCTGATGGCCGCGGACCCCGCCGACGCGGAGGCGCTCTTCGCGGCATTGAAGCCCGCCGTCCCCAGCGCCCAGCGCCTGGGCGTGGTCCGGGAGCACCGGGGCGGGAAGCGCATCTTTTTGAGGTGAGCGCGAAAAAGCGGACGGCCCGGCCGTCCGCCCAGCCTGTCGAAAAGACGTTTTCGACAGGCTGGGCAAGTTTTCAGGACGTTCAAAAAGTCCTGAAAACTTATCGATCGAAAACGAGAGGGACCCTTCCTGGGTCCCTCTCGCAGCTCTCCTCCTTCCCGTCGAGGAAGTCTCCCCTCCTTTTTCGACGCTCCGAAGCGGACGGCCCAGCCGTCCGCTTCTCGGTTCACTCCATACCGGTCACGGCCCCGATAAAGGCGGGCAGGCACGTCTCGGTATCCACCAGCATGTAGAGGAAGGGCCGGTCCAGATAGACCTCCGGCACCGTCCCCGGCATGGTGCCCCCGGCGCTCATCTCCACCGCCGTGGCCGCTCCGGCCCTGGTGCCCTCCTCGTCCACGGAGAGATAGGTCTTGTGCAGGACCTTGCTGATGAACAGCGGGCCCATCGGGGACCGCCCCATGCCGGAGAAGTCCGCCTTCCCCATATCGAAGGCGTCCGTCATCCCCATGGCCTCCAGGCTGCCGCTCAGCTCCGCGCTGTAAGCGCACCGGAATTTCGGGATAGCGGCATAGACCAGCGTCTCCTCCGCGCCCCTCAGGATGGCCCGGAGCCGCTCCCCGGTCAGGGAGGCGATGAGCTCCTCCAGCCTCACGCCCTCGTCGGGCAGCAGGGCGGCGAAGGCCCAGCGCCCGCCCTCGTAGTACTTCAGGAAGCCCTGGGCCCGCTCGTCCTTCAGATAGTGCCCCTCGGAGGAGTACATCATCGCCGCCGCCTGTTCCCGGCCGTCCTCCGTGGTGAAGACGCGGCCGTCCCGGACCTGGTCCTCCCGGTAGACCGTCTCCCATCTCGCTTCCAGGGCCAGGGCGTTGACGAGGTACAGCATCGCCGCCTCCGGGATCTCCTCCAGGATGCCGTCGATCATGCCGTGGGTCTCCTCCTCCACCCAGCCGTTGATCTCCTCCACGGCGGCGCCGTCGAAGGGGGAGGCGTACACCTCCGCCCCATACCGCTCCGCGGCGGTCCGGAGGAACGCCCGCTCGGGCTCGAAGGTCCCGTCGTCCCGGAGCCAGAGGGAGTTCGCCAGATCCACCCGGCACCCCTCCCCCTCCGGGAGCCCGGCGGTCCAGGCGGCGAGGGCGGCGGCCAGCTCCTCCGCCGGGAGGCCCAGGGCCTCCTCCATCTGCCGCAGCGTCTCGCCCGCCGCGCCTCCCGCGGTCATGCCCAGGGCGGAGAGCACGGATAGGGGCGAGAGCAGGACGCCCTCCCCCTCCCACTCCTCTTTCAGCAGCTCCACGGAAAACTCCGCCAGGGCGGCGGCGTCCTCCTCCGTCAGCTCCCGGGCGGCGGGGGCCTTGGCCGTCACGGTCTCCGTCAGGGCCCTCGCGCTCCCGGGGCTCCCGCCGCATCCGGTGAGGCACAGCAGGACCAGGAGCAGGGCAGTCAGTCGTGTTTTCATGGTACGTACCTCCTTTTCATCTTCCATCCATATAGACGGCAAAGAGCGCGGGGAGGTTCCGTCCCGCGCCAAATATCCCGGACACAGGTCCCGGAGGACCGAAAAAAGCGGACGGTCGAGACCGTCCGCACAGGCTGTCAAAATTTTTTTGAAAACGAGAGGGACCCCTCCTGGGTCCCTCTCGTGACTCTCTCCCTTCCCGCCGATGAGGTCTCGCCGCTTCCCCGACAGATGGACTGAGCGGACGGTCGAGACCGTCCGCTCTCATCTCACGCGATCCTTGCCAGCCATTTCAAGTCGTAGGGCTCGAAGATGACCTTCTCATAAGCCTCCACGTCCAGCGGGCTCCCGTCCCAGTCGCCGTGGATGTCTCCGTTCTGCTTGATCAGGATGTCGTAGAGGATGTCGTAGGTGACGCCGTCCTCCGGATCCGTCTCCACGATGGTGGAGTAGGGCAGGGTCTTGTGATAGGTCAGCTCCATGCCCTGATAATCGAAGTGGAACCCGCAGCGCATCCGGCAGCCGTCCAGCCCGGTGTACCGGGCGATCGCCTTGAGGTCCTGGAGGATCTTGTCGCCCTCTTCCTCGTAGAGGTTCTCCGGCGTGGTGGCGGTGTAGTCGAAGCGGAACTGGATGGACGCGCCGGGGAGCTTGTGGAAGCGGTCCAGGTAGGGGATCAGGTCCTTGGCCGGGTAATCCTTGTACAGCACGCAGTTCACCCGGAAGGGCACCGGGAGCCGCGCCAGGAGGGCGTCGTTGGACTCCACCACATACTTCTGCATGTGCCGGGAGACGTTGATGCAGGTGATCTTGTCCTTGTTCTTCTCCGTGAAGGCCAGGATGTCCTCCTCCGTCTGGAACTCGGACACCGGCAGGGTGGTGTTGATATAGACCTTGTGGGTGGCGGGGATCTCGTCCAGCATGGACTGGAGCACCTTCAGGTCGGCGAAGGGCTCGCCGCCGGTGAACACGAAATCGCAGTAGGGCGTGATGGCGTCCATCCGGCGGATGCTGGCGCGGATCTTTTCGGCGGAGAAGCCGGTCAGGTCCGCGTATTCGCCTTTATTGATGCAGAAGGGGCAATGGTTCTTGCAGTCGTAGGGGACGAAGACCGTCACCGTCGCGCCGCCCTCCCGCGTCTTGTAGGGATGCTTCATAACGTCGTCTCGCCTTTCCGTAAAGTGGTGATGGCACGGCCCTTTCAAAAAATGCCGTACACGAACTCTTATTTTAATAGATTTTCCACGGAAGGTCAAGAGCTATTCACAAATTCACCGCCAAAAAACCGCCCAAAGATCGGCCTGTCCCGGATCTACCAGTCATGCCGGGGCGTATAGAGGCCGCTTTCGCCGAAGGCTCGTACGATCTCGTCGATCCGATGGAAGCAGTCCGGGTCCTCCTTCGTGTCGTCGTCCAGGACGGCCCGGATCTTGGCGATCGGCTTCACCGCCTCAGACTCGGCCAGGGAGCGCAGTCCATGAGGATCCAATCTGTCGATGTATGTCATCACCACCTCGCCGATCGACGCTGCATACATCCCCCTCGCGATATCATAGTCCGACTTATCCACTGCCATTCGTATCCGGCCGCCTTTCACCTATGATCGTACCGGAAAATTCTTTGGTATACTCTTCATTTTAATTCCATATACTGCTTTTGTCAATAACGATTGTGGGTGTACGATATGAAAGAGGTTCTGGCGAAGCGGTTGAGGGGATGCCGGGAAGCTGCCGGTCTGACGCAGATCAAGGTCGCGATCTACTGTGACATCACAGAAAAAGCATATCAGAATTATGAATTAGGGGTCCATGAACCGAAATTGAGCATCATCATGCGGATCGCGCAGATCTACAAAGTGTCCATCGATTATTTGGTCGGTCTGACCGACGATCCGGCACCGTATCCCAGGAGCTCGGAACGGTCATGATGCTGCCGGGCGATAAGATGTCCAGATCGAGGGATCTGCGGAAACGACGGGGATTCTCTCAGGTCAAGATGCAGATGCTGACTGGGATCGACCAAAGCGATTATTCCAAGATCGAGACCGGGAAGCGGAGCATGTCTTTCGAGCAGTGCAAGCGGATCGCTTTGGCACTGGATACCAGCATGGACTACCTGGCGGGCCTGACCGACGATCCGGCACCGTATCCCCGGGCACGATAAAAGAGACTGCGTCCCCGCAGTCTCTTTTCATTTATGATATCGTCCGGATCTTCCGCGATCTCTTTCAGACGGCCGGAGTACCGCCCGAAGTCGAGGGGGTGCCGCTTTTGGATGTGCGCGATCCGCTCCCCGGTGAGGCCGGCGGCACCGGGGAGCATCTCCGGCGTGACACCTCGATGCCCCTCGCTGTCCAGACCGCAGATCTCCCTCACGCCGGGCCTCCCGCTCGGTCTCCGCCCCTCACTTCTTCCCATGCAGCGCCTTCATGCGCTTCTCATGGTCCAGGATGCTCTTGCGCATCCGCAGGCTCTTGGGCGTGACCTCCAGCAGCTCGTCGTCCGCCAGGAACTCCAGGCACTGCTCCAGGCTCATCTGCTTGGGCGGCACCAGGCGCAGCGCGTCGTCGGAGCCGGAGGCGCGGGTGTTGGTCAGCTGCTTCTTCTTGCAGACGTTGACGGTCATGTCCTCGCTCCGGGGGCTGACGCCGATGACCATGCCGCCGTACACCGGGACGCCCGCGCCGATGAAGAGCGTGCCCCGCTCCTGGGCGTTGAAGAGCCCGTAGGTGATGGACTCGCCGGTCTCGAAGGAGATGAGGGACCCGCTGCCCCGGCGGGAGATGTCGCCCTTATAGGGGGCGTAGCTGTCGAAGACGGAGGCCATGATGCCCTCGCCCTTGGTGTCGGTGAGGAAGTCGTTGCGGTAGCCGAAGAGGCCCCGGGCGGGGATCAGGAACTCCACCTTCATCCGGCTGCCCACGGGAGTCATCTCCACCATGTCGGCCTTCCGCTGGCCCAGCTTCTCGATGACCGCGCCCACGCAGTCGGCGGGCACGTCCACCACCAGCCGCTCGATGGGCTCGCACTTCTTCCCGTCGATCTCCTGGTACAGCACGCGGGCGGGGGACACCTGGAACTCATAGCCCTCCCGGCGCATGGTCTCGATCAGGATGCTGAGGGACATCTCGCCCCGGCCCGCCACGTTGAAGGCGGTCTCCTTGTCCGTCTCGGTGACCCGGAGGGACACGTCCCGCAGGGTCTCCCGGAACAGCCGCTCCCGGATCTGGCGGGAGGTGACGAACTTGCCCTCCCGTCCGGCGAAGGGGGAGTCGTTGACGGAGAAGGTCATCTCCAGGGTGGGGGCGGAGATCTTCACGAAGGGCAGGGCCTCCACCGTGTCGGGGACGCAGATGGTGTCGCCGATGGTGATGTCGGGGATGCCGCTCATGGCGATGATGTTCCCGGCGCGGGCCTCGGTGACGGCCTTCCGGCCCAGGCCGTCGAACTCATAGATGGCGGTGGCCTTGGCCTTGCGGAGGACGGCCTCGGGGTCGTGGTAGTTGCACACGGCAATCTCCTGGTTCTGCTTCAGGGTGCCCCGCTCGATGCGCCCGATGGCGATGCGGCCCACGAACTCGTTGTAGTCGATGGAGGAGACCAGCATCTGGAAGGGCTCGTCCACGTTGGCCTCGGGGGCGGGGATATAGTCCAGGATGGTGTCGAAGAGGGGCTTGAGGTCCGTGCCCTGTACGGTGGGGGAGCAGGAGGCGGTGCCGTTGCGCCCGGAGCAGAAGAGCATGGGGGAGTCCAGCTGTTCGGACGTGGCGTCCAGGTCCATCAGCAGCTCCAGCACCTCGTCGATGACCTCATAGACCCGCTGGTCGGGCCGGTCGATCTTGTTCACGACGACGATGACCCGGTGCCCCAGCTCCAGGGCGCGGCTGAGCACGAAGCGGGTCTGGGGCATGGGGCCCTCGGCGGCGTCCACCAGGAGGATGACGCCGTTGACCATCTTGAGCACCCGCTCCACCTCGCCGCCGAAGTCGGCGTGGCCCGGGGTATCCACGATGTTGATCTTGGTGTCGCCGTATTGGATGGCGGTGTTCTTGGCCAGGATGGTGATGCCCCGCTCCCGCTCCAGGTCGCCGGAGTCCATGACCCGGTCCACCACCTCCTGGTTCTCGCGGTACACGCCGCCCTGCTTGAGCATCTCGTCCACCAGGGTGGTCTTGCCGTGGTCGACGTGGGCGATGATGGCGATGTTCCTCAAACGTTCATTCTGCATAAGTCCCTTGGCTCCTTTTATCTATGGCGGACGGTCCGCCGGGAAAGATCCGCGCAAATTTTCACGGTCTCTTATTATATGCCAGTCCGCCTCGCTTTTCAACGGTAGGATCCACATTTTTCAGGACTTTTTACCAGAAGATCCACGTCACCTTGGACAAGTCCCACAAACGAAGCGGAGGCGGCAAACGCCGCCTCCGCCAGATCATACCGCGTCCCTGTCCGCCAGGGCCTCTTCCCGCAGCAGTAAGTACTCCTCCATGCAAAGCCCGCTCTCCCGGATGTCCTGGGCGATCTCCACGCCCACGTACCGGTAGTGCCACGGCTCGTAGCCGATGCCGGTGATCTCGCTCTTGTCGTTGGGATAGCGGAGGATGAAGCCGTATTCCCAGCAGTGCTCCATCAGCCACTTCTGTTCCTTGGTCTGCTCCTGCTTCTTCGTCAGGGCCTGATAGGACGAGGACACGATGTCCATCGCCAGGCCCAGCTGGTGCTCGCTGGTGCCGGGACGGGCCACCCAGCGCCCGGCCTCCTCGATGGCGGCCGCCCTGCTGTAGCCCGCGTTCTGGAGGCGGGCGATCTTATTGTTGTACAGATAGGTCTGCTTGGACATGGTCCGGTAGGCGGAGCAGATCTTGGGGGACAGCCCCGCCTCCCGGCAGGCGTCCAGCATGGCGTTGAGGTCGTCGTAAGCCCTCTCGTCCACCCGCATCCCGTCGGGCATGGTCTTCAAACGGACCTCATAGTCCTCCGGCATCTCGTTCCAGGGGTTCACCAGCAAAAGCTGCCAGTCCTCCCCCTCCGGGAAGGTGGGCGTGCCCGCCTCCCTGTCCCCCGGCAGCGCCGCCCGCACGGCGGGCGTCTCCGGCACGGCCGCGGGCGTCTCCGGCCCCTCCGCCGGTCTTGGCGCCGCCACGGTCAGCTCCGGCATCTCCGGCGCGGCCGTCTCCGGCGCGACCACGATCAGCTCTGGCATCTCCTCCGTCTCCGAGGGGGAGACGCCCAGTATCTCCCGGGCGTGGGCCTTGGCAGGCTCGCGGGCCTGGACGACGGTTGACAACAGCAGCAGCGATGCCAGCAGCGCCGCTGTCCGTTTGGTCCATCTCATGATGTTGCTGTTCCTTTCCACATCCACAATATCTTGTGGCTCATTCCTCCTCATCATACGCCTTCCATTCGACAAAAACAAGAGGTAATTTGTGAACGCGCCCAAAATTTTTTAGGGCCCGCTAACTGTGCGGCCGTCCGGGGGACATTTTCTCTTTTCATTTCGGCCTCAGCGTGGTATAATCCCCATGACCAGGGGATAACGGGGCCCCAGGGCCCTTTTCAGAAAGGATGCGCAGACATGAGCGAACGCATGGAACTGACGGAACGGAAGCTCGGCCGGAAAGACATCTTCCGCGGGCGGATCGTGGACGTCCACGTGGACACGGTGGAGCTGCCCAACGGGGAGACCGCCACCCGGGAGGTGGTGGACCACCCCGGCGGCGTGGCGGTGCTGGCCCTGGACGGGGATGGCTGCGTGCTGACGGTGACCCAATACCGCTACCCCTTCGGCAGGGCCCTGCTGGAGATCCCCGCCGGGAAGCTGGACTCCCCCGATGAGGACCCTTACGAGGCGGGCCTGCGGGAGCTGCGGGAGGAGACCGGCGCGGTGCCCGGCGTGTACGAGCCCCTGGGCCGCATCCTGCCCTCCCCGGGCTGCTACGGCGAGACGCTGCACCTCTATCTGGCCCGGGACCTCCAGATGGCGGAGCAGCACCTGGATGCGGACGAGTTTTTGAACGTGGAGCGGATCCCCTTCGGCAAGATGGTCCGCCGCTGTCTGGACGGTGAGATCGAGGACGCCAAGACCGTCGTCGCCGTCCTCAAGGCGAAGGCGCTGTTGGATCTGTGAAGACCGCCGGGACGCCCCGGCGACCGAGTTTGGAGGTCGGCTATGGCTGAGGGAAAGACCGTCCTGATCGTAGAGGACGAGAAGAACATCGTGGACATCCTGCGCTTCAACCTGGAACGGAAGGGGTACAGGACCCTGGAGGCGTACGACGGCGAGGAGGGCCTGCGCAGGGCCAGGGAGGAAAAGCCCGACCTGATCCTGCTGGACATCATGCTGCCGAAGATGATCGGCTTCGACGTCTGCGCGGCCCTGCGGGCGGAGGGGGACAACGTGCCCATCCTCCTCCTCACCGCCCGGGAGGAAGAGGACGACAAGGTCCGCGGGCTGGAGACGGGCGCGGACGACTATATCACCAAGCCCTTCTCCATGCGGGAGGTCATCGCCCGCGTGGAGGCCAACATCCGCCGCACCGCCATGTCCGCTCCCGCCGGGAGCGCGGCGGCGGACAGCGCCATGCCCGTGGCCGGGGACCTGGCGATCAACACGGACAGCCACCAGGTCTTCCGGGCGGGGAAGGCCATCGACCTGACCCAGCGGGAGTACGAGCTGCTGACCTTCCTCGCCAGCCACCCCAACAAGGTCTATTCCCGCGTGGACCTGATGGAGCAGGTCTGGAACTACGGCTACGTCGGCGACGACGTGCGGACGGTGGACGTGACCGTCCGCCGCCTGCGGGAGAAGATCGAGGAAGATCCCGCCAGCCCCCAGTTCATCCTCACCCGCCGGGGGGCGGGGTACTACTTCTCCGTCACCTGAGGGCGGGCCGGCGTCCCCCGGCAAACTCACGGTAAAGAAGGTGCCGCTTTGTTCCGAAGCCTCCACATGAAGCTGACGCTCATACTGCTGCTGCTGATCACCTCCCTCATGGCGGTGGTCGGGGCCTTTTTGACCATCAACGTCTCCAGCTTCTTCACCAACACCTTCTACCAGCAGATCGACAGCGTCTTCGGCGAGGATCAGCGGGAGTTCGTCACCTCCCTCCGGGGGGAGGCCGCCCAGGAGGACGGCGCCGTCCGCATCCGGGACATGCTGGACGTCACCGCCGGCAAGCTGGGCATCGACTACCGCACCCGGAACTACTTCGTCCTGGACGGGGAGACCGGGGCCTACCTGGCCGGCTCCGCCGACGAGGGCGCCATGCCCCGGGAGCAGAGCCCCAACCTCCTCACCGCCCGGAACGCCGTGCTCCGCCATGACGAGACCGGCATCGGCGACGTCAGCGACATCACCGCGGACTACATGGACGCCGCCATCCCCATCTTCGGCGGGGACAACGCCTTCATCATCTACATCCTGGACGACCGGGACACCGTCTCCGGGCTGAACGAGCAGCTCTTCGTCATCATCATGCAGGCCCTCTTCATCGGCCTTTTGATCTCCGTCCTGCTGAGCTTCCTCCTCTCCAAGACCATGGTGGACCCCATCGAGAAGCTCACCGCCGGGGCGGAGCGCATGGCCTCCGGCGACTTCGGCAGCGCCCTGCCGGTGGAATCCACCGACGAGATCGGCGTCCTCACCGGCACCTTCAACGAGATGGCGGGGGTCCTCCAGTCCACCCTGGCCGCCGTGGAGAACGAGCGGAACAAGCTGGACACCCTCTTCCTCCACATGACCGACGGCGTGGTGGCCTTCAGCCACGACGGCAAACTCATCCACTGCAACCCCGCCGCCAACGACATGCTCCAGCGCCCCGTGGGCCCGGCGTGCACCTATGACGAGCTCTTCGGGAGCCTCTACCCCTTCCAGGAGATGCTGGCCCTCCAGCGGCCGAACTTCGCCGAGGGGGAGCTGGAGGCCGGGGAGAAGACCCTGGAGGTCTACCTCGCCCCCTTCTCCGACCGGGAGCGGGGCGGCGTGCTGATCGTGCTCCATGACGTGACGGAGCAGCACCGCAACGAGGAGCGGCGCAAGGAGTTCGTGGCCAACGTCTCCCACGAGCTGCGCACCCCCCTGACCAACGTCCGCACCTACGCCGAGACCCTCCGGGACGCGGAGGGGGACATCCCCCAGGCCACCGCCAACAGCTTCCTGGACATCATCATCACCGAGACGGACCGGATGACCCACATCGTCCAGGACCTGCTGACCCTCTCCCGGCTGGACCGGGGGGACGCGGAGCTGGTCCTCTCCCGGTTCCCCTTCGCCGAGGCGATCCAAAGCGTGGTCCGCTCCAGCGCGCTGAACGCCCGGCAGCGGGGCCACGAGCTGCTCTGCGGCGATCTGAGCCACCTGCCCCTGATCGTGGGCGACCGGAGCCGCCTGGAGCAGGTGATGATGAACATCATCGGCAACGCCATCAAATACACCCCCGACGGCGGGCGGATCGAGGTCTCCGCCGGCTGCGGGGAGGACCACGTCTGGATGCAGGTCTGGGACGACGGCATCGGCATCCCGGACAAGGACAAGGAGCGGATCTTCGAGCGGTTCTACCGGGTGGACAAGGCCCGGTCGCGGGAGTCCGGCGGCACGGGCCTGGGGCTGTCCATCGCCCGGGAGATCGTCCAGCGGCACCACGGCGTCATCGCCCTGGTCCCCCACGAGGGGCCCGGCACCACCATCCGCATGACCCTGCCCATCGCCCAGGGCCGGGGCGGCAAAACGGAGGGCTGAGCCATGGGAGGACAATGGCGGGAGCGCCGGGACCTGATCCAAAACATCGTCATCACCCTGCTCGCTCTCTCGGCGGTGCTCCTCTTCACCCAGACCCAGCTCTACAGCCTGGACCTGACCGGGGGCCATGACGGTCCCGCCGGGGACGCCGGCCAGTCCGCCTCCGCCGCCGGGACGCCGGAGCTCTTCGCCGCCCCGGTGCGGGTAGCCGTCACCGGGGACTATGGCCGGTACGGCCGCGTGGCCCTCACCACCGCCGACGAGTCCTTCACCGACCCCCTGGGCCGCCGCCTGCTGGAGGCCCTGGGCTCCGCCAGGGACTACGCCGCCTGTACCAAGGCGGACTTCCTCCGGGCCCTGCGGGGGCCGTCCCTGTACTACGATTTTTGGGAGCCCCTGCCCCTGTCCGTCCTGGCGGGCCTGCTGGGCGGGGAGGCGGAGGTCTCCCCCAGGGAGGACCTCTCCGCCCGCCGCCTGCTCCTCGCCCTCCAGGACAACGGCGCCGTCCTCTACCTCTGGGACGGCGGGGACGCCCTCTCCCGGGCCGGCACCGCCGTCTCCGCCGACAGCCTGGCGCAGGTCATCAGCCGCTATGAGCTGGGCGGCGCTTCCTTCGCCATGGACGCAGGCCCCGACGGTCCGGAGCGGGCCTTGGACCCCTGCTCCCTCCTCCCGGCGGAGCCCCCGGTCCTCCCCGCCTTCACGGTGGGGGACCCCCTGGCCTCCACGGACTGGCTCCTCTCCGCCCTGGGCTTCAACCCCCGGAGCCGGACCCGGCACACGGAGTCCAACGGCACGGAGCTCATCATGGACGGGGAGCGGACCCTGCGGGTGCGGCCCGACAACAGCGTCCACTACCAGAGCGGCCAGGACCCCAGCCTCACCGTGGCCGCCGCCGGGGAGGTGCCCACGGCCCGCGAGGCGGCCCTGGGCGCGGGGGGGCTGCTGGCCCGCCTGCTGGCCCCCGTCTCCGGGGAGGCCCAGCCCTATCTCCAGGGCGTGCGCCGCAATGGGGACGTCACCGTCGTCCGCTTCGGCTACCAGGCCGGGGGCGTGCCCATCCGCTTCCAGGACGGCGCCGCCGCCGCGGAGGTCACCCTCACCGGGACCAGCGTCACCGGCCTGGTCCTGCGCTTCCGGCAGTACCAGCTCCTGGAGGAGCCGTCCCTGCTGCTCCCCCTGCCCCAGGCCCTGGCGGTGGCCTCCGCCAGCCCCGGGAAGGAGCTCTCCATCGGCTATGTGGAGCGCAGCGGGGGATGCCGGGCCACCTGGCTGTGCGACTGATCCCGCATCCTCTTGAAAGGGGGGCCGGCCCTTGGACCGTTCCCGTCTGAAAAACATCATCATCCTGATCCTGGTCCTGGTGAACGGCTTCCTGCTGGCCTCTCTGGCCCAGCGCCGCTCCGCGGAGCGGGACGCCTCCCGCCGGACGGCGGAGCAGCTGGCCGCCCTCTTCCAGGCGGACGGCATGGTCCTGGACGCCCGGGCCATCTCCCGGGACGCGCCGCCGGACGGCGTGGCCCTCTCCAGGGCCACCGCCCTGGAGGAACAGGCCGCCGCCTTTTTGCTGGGGGACGCCCTCACCTCCTCCGACCAGGGCGGCGGCATCTACCATTACGCCGGGGCGGCGGGGGAGGCCCTGTTCCGCTCCAGCGGCAGCTTCGAGGCGTCCGGGATCCTGGCGGAGCGGGACGCGGAGGACTTCTGCCGGGACTTCTGCCGGACGTTTTCCTACGAGCCCCCCGACATCCGCCTGGACGGGGACGGCAGCGGCTCCGCCTCCTCCTGCGCGGTCTATGGCAAACTGCCGGTCTTCAACTGCACCGTGACCTTCACCATCGAGCGCGGCGTCCTCACCGCCGTCAGCGGCACGCTCCTGCCCAAGGACGGCGCCCCCTCCCCGGGGGAGGCGCCCCTCTCCGCCGCCGGGGCCCTGGTGGCCTTCCAGCGGATGCGCCGGGAGAGCGCGGTGGTGGCCTCCACGGTGACGGACGCCCGGCTGTGCTATGAGCTCCAGACCAGCAACGCGTCCATGTCCCTGTCCCCGGCCTGGCGGATCGTCACCGACACGGAGGATTATTACGTGAACGCCGATACCGGCGCGGTCACCGCCGGGGGCGCCCGGACCGGAGAGGGCGGGGCGTGAACCCGGGCCCCGGGGCCCCGCGTTTTTCGAGGGACCCTTCCCGGGTCCCTCGAAAAACGCTCCTCCTTCCCGTCGACGAAGTCTCCTCTACTTTTTCGACGCTCTGAAGATCCGGCCTCCCGGCCGGATCTTTTCCCGCGTCGTGGAACTCCCGGATCCTTTTCGACAAAACATTATGGAAAAACACAAAAGGAAAGGTTTGCATTTTCCACCTGGCTGTGCTATGATAACGTAGTCTGTGAACAAGATCTTAACCTCCCCGCCCTCAAAGCGGGTATGAAGCGCCGCCAGCCGGGCAAACTGTCCTTGGTGCGCCTCCACAAGGTCCCGGCGTGGCAAAACGTTGCTTGAAGAGAGGGTCAATATTTTGACGAAATATATCGTACAGGGCGGAAAGCCCCTGTTTGGCGAAGTCGAGATCAGCGGCGCGAAGAACGCCGCCGTCGCTATCATCCCCGCCGCCCTCCTGGTGGACGGGGTCTGCCGCATCGAGAACATCCCCCAGATCTCCGACGTGACGCTGTGCCTGGACATCCTGGAGCAGCTGGGCGCGGGCGTCCGCAGCATCGACCGCCACACCGTCGAGGTGGACTGCCGTCACATCCGCTCCACCCGCACCCCTTACGACCTGGCCCGGCGGATCCGGGCTTCCACCTATTTCATCGGCGCCCTCCTGGGCCGGTTCGGCCAGGCGGAGGTCGCCCTGCCCGGCGGCTGCAACTTCGGCGGCGTCCGGCCCATCGACCAGCATATGAAGGGCTTCAACGCCCTGGGGGCCACCGTGGTGGTGGAGGGCGGCTTCATCCGCGCCTCCTCCGGCGAGGGGCCGCTGAAGGGCACCAGCATCTATCTGGACGTGGTGTCCGTAGGGGCCACCATGAACATCATGATGGCCGCCGTCATGGCGGAGGGCCGCACGGTCATCGAGAACGCCGCCAAGGAGCCCCACATCGTGGATCTGGCCAACTTCCTCAACTCCATGGGGGCGAACATCCGGGGCGCGGGCACGGACACCATCAAGATCCGGGGCGTGGACCGCCTCCGCGGCGGCAGCTACGCCATCATCCCCGACCAGATCGAGGCGGGCACCTATATGGCCGCCGTGGCCGCCACCGGCGGCCAGGTCCTGGTGAAGAACATCATCCCCAAGCACATGGACTGCATCACCGCCAAGCTCCAGGAGTGCGGCGTGGAGGTGGAGGAGCACGAGGACACCCTGCTGGTCCGCCGGAACGCCCCGCTGCGCAGGGCCAACATCAAGACCCTCCCCTATCCCGGCTTCCCCACGGACATGCAGCCCCAGATCACCACGGTGCTCTCCCTGGCGAAGGGCATCTCCCTGGTGACGGAGAGCGTGTGGAGCAGCCGCTACCGCTATGTGGACGAGCTCCGCCGCATGGGGGCGAACATCCAGGTGGACGACAAGACCGCCGTGGTGGACGGCGTGGACCATCTGGTGGGCGCGCCCATCCAGGCGTCGGACCTCCGGGCGGGGGCCGCGCTGGTCATCGCCGCCCTGGCCGCCAAAGGCGAGAGCGAGATCAGCTGCATCCACTACATCGAGCGGGGCTACGAGAACCTGGTGGAGAAGCTCCGAGGACTGGGAGCGGACATCCAGGCCGTGGACGAGCCGGAGGAACACCGGCGGCTCCGCCTGGGCTGACATCGGAGATCTGCCGGGAGACGGAGGGGGATCCCTCCTGTCTCCCGGTTTTTGCAGAGGAGGGCTCATGAGGATCGTCGAAGCGGGCTCCAGGACGCCGGAGCTGATCTCCCGTCTGCTGGGGGTCTGGGAAAGGTCTGTAAAAGCCACCCACCTCTTCCTCACCAAAGAGGAGATCGAAGCCATCGGAGCGTATGTCCCCCAGGCGCTGCGGGAAGTCCCGCACCTGGTCGTCGCGGAGGACGGGCGCGGGCTCCCCGCCGGCTTCATGGGCGTCGGCGGGCACAGACTGGAGATGCTGTTCCTCCTGCCGGAGGAGCGGGGGAAGGGCCTGGGCAGGACGCTGGTCCAATACGGGATGGAACGCTATGCCGTCCGGGAAGTGGCCGTCAACGAGCAGAACCCCCAAGCCCGGGGCTTTTACGAGCGCATGGGCTTCCGGGTCTGCGGGCGGACGGAGACCGACGAACAGGGCGGGCCTTATCCGCTTTTGTACATGCGCTTGTGAGGACCGGGGAGGGACGGCATGACGGCACTGACATCCATGCGCAACATCGGCAGGGAGATGGCCCGGAAGCTGACGGCGGCGGGCATCGGCTCCGCCGAGGCGCTGACGGGGATGGGCTCCAAGCAGGCGTATCTCCGGCTGAAGCTCCTCTATCCCCGGGTCTGCCTGGTGCATCTCTACGCCCTGGAGGGCGCGGTCCAAAACGTGGACTTCAACGACCTCCCCCAGGAGGTCAAGGCGGACCTGAAGGAGTTCAGCGACTTTTTGAACGGCAAAGGAGGCCCTGCGCTTTGACGACCGTACATACCCTCGCCAGCGGTTCCTCCGGGAACGCGCTGCTGCTCTCCTGGGCGGGGGGCCATGTCCTGGTGGACGCGGGCATCTCCTGCCGCCGGATCCGCCAGGGGCTGCAGTCCCTGGGGCTGGACCTCCGGGACCTGGACGCCGTGTGCCTCACCCACGGCCACAGCGACCATGTCTCCGGCCTCCAGACCCTGCTCAAGCACACGGACTGCCCCATCTACGCCACCGCCCCGGCGGGCCGAGACCTGCTGCGCCGCATGGCCCTGCCGGAGGGACGGCTGGAGGAGGCCTCCGCCTCCTTCCGCATCAAGGACTGCTCCGTCCGCGCCTTCCCCACCTCCCATGACGCGCCCGGCTCCTGCGGCTACCGCTTCGACGGCCCGGACGGCGGCTTCGGCCTGCTGACGGACAGCGGTGTGGTGACCCCGGAGGCGGAGGCGGTCCTCCCCGGCGTCTCCCTCGCCGTGCTGGAGGCCAACCACGACGTGGAGGCCCTGCGCAGCGGCCCCTATCCCTACTATTTGAAGGCCCGCATCCTGGGCCCCGGCGGGCACCTGCGCAACGAGGACGCCGCCGCCTTCGCCGTCGCCCTGGCCAAGGCGGGGGCCCGGGAGATCGTCCTGGCCCACCTGAGCCGGGAGAACAACACCCCCGCCATGGCCCTCCGGGCGGTGGGGACGGCCCTGCGGGCCGAGGGGCTGGCCCCCCGCCTCTCCGCCGCGCCCAGGGACTGCCTCAGCGGGGCCTACACTCTGGAAGGAGGCGCGATATGCAGCGGATCACCCTCCTGTGCGTGGGGAAGCTGAAAGAGCGGTTCTACGCCGAGGCGGCGGCGGAGTACGCCAAGCGCCTCAGCCGGTACTGCAAGCTGGAGATCGTCGAGCTGGCGGAGGAGCGTCTGCCGGAAGATCCCTCCCCGGCCCAGATCGACGCCGCCCTGGCCAAGGAGGCGGCGGCCATCCGGGGGAAGCTGCCGCCCTCGTCCATCCTGGTGGCCCTGTGCGTGGAGGGGCGGATGCGCTCCAGCGAGGAGCTGGCCCGGCTCATGGCCGCTTGGGCCGGCCGGGGGGAGGGCCGTCTGGTCTTCCTCATCGGCGGGTCCCACGGGCTCCACGCGTCCGTCAAGGCCCAGGCCGCGGAGGCGCTGTCCATGTCCCCCATGACCTTCCCCCACCATCTGGCCCGGGTGATGCTGCTGGAGCAGATCTACCGGGCGTTCCAGATCGGCGCGGGGACGCGATATCATAAGTGAGCCCTTGCCCGGAGGGCGGGGATCGGTGTATACGGTTGGATCATAGCCTGAACAGGAGGGATTGGCATGAAGATCTTCTATCCCGACGGCCCCCGGCCGGACCTGTCCATGAGCCGCGAGGAGAAGGCCCGCCGGGCCCGGCGCTTCCGCAGGACGGCCGCTCTGGCGGACGCGTGCCTGCTCCTGGCGCTGGCCGCGGCGGCGCTGCTGGCGTATGTCGGCCGGTCTCCCGCGGATGCGCCGCCGTGGCTGTCGTCCTGGCTGATCGGGGCGTTCCTGCTGGGCATGGCGGGGATGCTGGCGGGGGAGATCCTGGCCTTCCGCCGCTGCCCCTTCTGCGGGAGGAAGCTCAGCGCCCGGGACTGGACCATACGGCCCTTCGTCTGGCGGGCGTTCCGCTGCCCGGAGTGCGATTTCGTCCCCAACTGGGGCCGCCGGGACTGACTCCCCGCGCCGGGGCGGGGCGAAAAGCGCCTCCCCCCTTGCAAAAGGGCGGGGATGTGATATAATGTAGCATCCATATGAAATAACAGAAATCAGGTGAACACGATGACCTACACGAAGATCGCGGCGTTATTCGCCGACCAGGAAGCCCTCGCCGGCCAGACCGTCACCGTAGGCGGCTGGGCCCGGACCATCCGGGACATGAAGAACTTCGCCTTCATCGAGCTGAACGACGGCTCCTGCCTCAAGAACCTCCAGGTGGTCATGGAGTCCGGGGCCCTGGAGAACTACAAAGACATCGCCGCCCAGAACGTGGGCGCGGCCCTCATCGTCACCGGCACGGTGGTCCTCACGCCCGGGGCCAAGCAGCCCCTGGAGCTGAAGGCCGCCAAGATCTCGGTGGAGGGCGCCTCCACCCCGGACTACCCCCTCCAGAAGAAGCGGCACAGCGTGGAGTTCCTGCGGACCATCCAGCACCTGCGGCCCCGGACGAACCTGTTCTCCGCCGCCTTCCGGGTCCGCAGCGCCGCCGCCTTCGCCATCCACGAGTTCTTCCAGAGCCGGGGCTTCGTCTACGTCCACACCCCCATCATCACCGCCAGCGACTGCGAGGGCGCGGGGGAGATGTTCCGGGTCACGACGCTCGATCCCGCAGATCCCCCCCGCACCGAGGACGGGAAGGTGGACTTCTCCCAGGACTTCTTCGGCAAGCCCGCCAACCTCACCGTCTCCGGCCAGCTGAACGCGGAGAACTTCGCCATGGCCTTCGGGGACGTGTACACCTTCGGCCCCACCTTCCGGGCGGAGAACTCCAACACCCAGCGCCACGCCGCCGAGTTCTGGATGATCGAGCCGGAGATGGCCTTCTGCGACCTCAAGGGCTATATGGACGTGGCCGAGGCCATGATCAAGTACGTCATCAAGGCCGTCCGCGAGCGCTGCCCGGATGAGATCGACTTTTTCAACAGCTTCGTGGACAAGGGCCTCAAGGAGCGGCTGGAGCACGTGGCGAACTCCGACTTCGGCCGGGTGAGCTATACCGAGGCCGTGGAGATCCTGGAGAAGAACAACGACCGGTTCGATTACAAGGTCTTCTGGGGCTGCGACCTCCAGACGGAGCACGAGCGGTATCTGACCGAGCAGGTCTACAAGCGCCCGGTGTTCGTCACGGACTACCCCAAGGAGATCAAGGCGTTCTACATGCGCCTCAACGACGACGGCAAGACCGTGGCCGCGGCGGACTGCCTGGTCCCCGGCATCGGGGAGATCATCGGCGGCAGCCAGCGCGAGGAGCGCCTGGAGGTCCTGGAGTCCCGTATCCAGGAGCTGGGCATGAAGCCCGAGGATTACTGGTGGTACTGCGACCTGCGGCGCTACGGCACCTGCCGCCACGCGGGCTTCGGCCTGGGTTTCGAGCGGATGGTGATGTACCTCACGGGCGTCAGCAACATCCGGGACGTCCTGCCCCATCCCAGGACCGTGGGGAGCGCGGACTTCTAAAAAACGACAGCGCCTTGGGGAGCCCCAGGGCGCTGTCGTTTTTCATCCACAGTTCCGCTCGACGATCCCCCGGATCTCGTCCGTCTGCTCCGCCGTCAGGGGGGCCTGGCCGGCCTCGCAGCGGACGTAGCTCTCCGTCAGGCTCACGCCGTAGCCGCCCCCAAACTCCGTATCCACCGTGAACTCGGGCAGGCACTTACAGACGGCCTCCGGATCGTAGTCCAAGTGGATGACGATGTCCGTCAGGGTCACGGAGTCGCCGCCCCAGAAGGAGTAGGTCTCCCCCTCCAGCGTCACCTCCGTCACGGTGTTCCCGCAATAGACCGTCACCGGGCCCTCCGCCGTCTGGGGCTCCGCCGCCGGTCCGTGGGCCTCCCGGCCGAAGTCCCAGCCCAGGGCCTCCAGGCTTTCCAGGGCTTCCTCCGGGACGTCCGCCAGCGTGCCCTCCTCCAGCCGCTCCCACTCGTAAACTCCGGTCCGGGCGGGATAAGTCTCGCATACGCCGTCGTGCGTCACCCGGACCCGGTCCCCGCTTTGGAAGCCCGCCCAGGGGTCCTCTCCCTCCGCCTGGGCGGAGAGGACCATGGGGGTCCCGTCCTCCGCCACCAGCAGGGCGCCCCCGTCCTCCGCCAGCAGGAGACGGCCCTCCGTCTCCGTCCGCTCCGGCCCCTTCGCCGGGGCGGCACAGGCGGTCAGCAGGAGCGCCAGGGCAACGATCGAGATGCCGATCCGTCTCACAAGCCATCCCTCCTTCACGAGATCATCTCGCCGCCGATGCTGTAGCCGCTCCAGGTCCCGCACTCCGGCCACACGGCGGAACAGTCATAGAAGCAGTACGCTCCCAGGGGGGACCGCCACTTCTCCGCGTTGAAGAACAGCGTGGGCAGGGAGCAGATCTCCTCCGCGTGCTCCTCGTTGGGCGTGATGGAGAACAGGCACCCGTCCTCCCACTGATACCAGAGGGGGCTGTCCTCCCCGTCCTCCGGCTTGGGGGTGCTGACGGAGGACGCGGAGAAATAGCCCTGCTCCTTCAGCTCGTCGAAGGTCCCCGCCACCACCTCCACGCCGTGCGTCTCCCCGAAGCGCCAGGCCAGAGCGGCCTCCTCGCTTTCGCTCAGCCCGCCGGGGGCCCGGGAGAGGTCCAGTCCCGCTACGGAGATGTCCTCGTTCAATGCCGGGTCCTTGTTCCACAGATCGTCCAGCACCTGGAGGTACAGCCCGCAGAGGTCATAGCAGGTCCCGCCGGGGTCCTCCCCCCGGCCGATGGACCAGGCCGTCACGCCATAGACCTCCCCGAACCGGGCGGGGAAGGTCTCCATCACCATGCCGTTGAAGGCCACCTCCACCGTCATGCCGTCCGCCAGGGCGGAGGGGCCCGCCGGTCCGCCGTCCAGGGTCACGGGCACATCCTCCGTGTCCAGCCGGTAGACCCCGCCCCCGCCGTGAAGGCCCTCCCCCAGCTCCGCCAGGAGCAGATCCCCGTCCTCCGCCCCATCCACGATGCGGCAGGTCACGACTGTGGGCTCCTCGTCCGGGTCCAGGGAGAGGCGGGATCCCCCGGAGCCGGGGGCCCCCGCCGGGGCGCCGGTCCGGGACGCGTCCGCCCCGCTCTCCCCGCCGGGGGAAGAGGGCCCCGCCGCCGGGGCGCTCCCGCAGGCGGACAGCGACAGGCAGAGGGCCAGCGTCAAACCAAATCTCCAGAGCTTCATGAAGACCGCCTCCTTTTCCTGTTTAGTCGGGAAAGGAGGCGGTTTCGTTCCCGGTCCGTCAAAGTTTTTTCTTCTCCCGCAGGATCATGCCCAGCAAGCCCCCCGCCAGGGCGGACAGCCCCGCCGCCCAGACCTGGAAGAGCGCCGTGTGGTTGTACACCAGGAACACGCAGGGCAGCGTCAGCGCCGCGCAGGCCGGGGGATAGGCCAGCCACCAGCGGCGCAGCCGCCTCCCCAGGGGGCAGGCGCCGAAAAAGCAGGACAGGGGCAGGATGAGGAAGGGGTAAAAGATCCCCGTCAGCACCGGGAAGTCCCGGGCGTCCGCCAGCATCAGCCCCGGCGGCAGCAGCAGCTCCACCGCCGCCGCCAGCAGGAGGTAGGGCGCCAGCGTCCGCCAGGGCGGCTCCGCTGCCTCCAGGCCGGAGGACCTCCGGATCGCCAGCACGTCCGCCTGCCACTCCAAAAAGCGGACCAGCCACTTCAGCACATAGCATAAGAGCAGCAGCCCCAGCAGGCACAGCCAGGTATCCATATACGAAAACCACCGGCACCGCCACCCCGCCAGGGAGGCCACCGCCGCCGTGGCCAGGAAGTGGACCGCGGACCAGAGGAGCGTCCGCCGCTCCAGCAGGAAGGGGACCTCCATGGTGCCCAGGGCCGCGCCCAGCAGGCCGGACCAGAAGATCTGCACGAAGGCGGCGGACACCGGATCCCCATACGCCTCCGCCATGGCGGCGGTCACCAGGGGCACGCAGGCCCCCTCCGGCCTGGGATAGGCGAAGGCGCTGCCCGCCACGAACAGCATGATCACCGCCAGGCCCCCCCAGGGGGCCCCCAGCCGCGCCCGGCGGACGAACTCCCGCCAGACCTCGCGCTCGCTCATATCCCCAGCACCTCCTTGATCTTCTTCACATACCGCCGGGAGACATAGGTGGCCGTCCCGCCCTCCAGCGTCACCCGGATGGTCCCCGTCAGGCTCAGGTCCAAGGCCGTCACCCGCTCCCAGTTGACGATCTCGGAGTGGGACACCCGGATGAACGTCCGCCGGTCCAGCCGTTCCTCCAGCTCGTAGAGCCGGAGGCGGACGGTGTAGGCCCGCCCGTCCACGGTCTGGGCCCGGACCTCCTTGTCCTCGCCGTAGAAGCGCAGGACCTCCCCCGGCTCCAGCGGCACGGCCTTCGGGCCCTGGAAGCCCAGCAGGCGCTCCGGCCCCTCCAGCCGCCCCAGCAGCGCCGCCAGCTCGGGCGACTCCCCCGGGGCCAGGATCTTGACCAGCAGCTCCCTCAGCTCCGGGTCCAGTTCCACATCGATCCTCACGTCTCTCCCTCCTCTCTGCCCCCCAGTATACCCAAAAGGCCCCTCCCCGTCCAGAGGAAGCCGACGGTCGGCCGCCTGGGACGGACCGATGGTCCCCGATCTGCCGGGACGGAGGAGAGGAGCGGCATCCGGCGGCGCGGGCGGGATCGGACAAAATGGGGAGAAAGTAAAGATCTGGGGTTGACAAATCGGGGATCTCGTGTAAAATAAGCATTAGATGAGCTTACTAAGTATTTGCTTATTCGGAGGTGGAACATGACCAAGCGGGAACGGCAGCTTTTGAACTGGATCGAGGAGAACCCCCTGATCTCCCAGAAAGAGCTGGCGGACAAGGCGGGCATCACCCGCTCCTCCGTCGCCGTGCATATCTCCAACCTGATGAAGAAAGGCTATATCACCGGCAAGGGCTACATCGTCCAGACCGCGCCCTACGTCACCGTCGTCGGCGGCGTCAACGTGGACATCGGGGGCCGCCCCTCGGCGGCGCTGGTGGCCCGGGACTCCAACCCCGGCGCGGTCCTCTCCTCCCTGGGGGGCGTGGGGCGGAACATCGCCCACAACATGGCCCTGCTGGGCCTGGACGTGCGGCTGGTGACCGCCTTCGGCGACGACCTCAACGCCCAGAAGCTCGCCGCCAGCTGCGCGGAGCTGGGCATCGACATCTCCCATTCCCCCATCATCCCCGGCGGGCGGACCTCCACGTACCTCTTCATCAACGACGAGCGGGGCGACATGGCCCTGGCCGTCAGCGACATGGAGATCTATTCCCACCTGACCCCCCAGCTCCTCTCCCAGCGGCGGGCGCTCCTGGACGGGAGCCAAGTGGTGGTGCTGGACACCAACATCCCGGAGGAGAGCATCGCCTGGCTCGCGGAGGAGTGCAGCGCGCCCCTCTTCGCCGACCCGGTCTCCACCGCCAAGGCCGTGAAGCTCAAGCCCGTCCTGGGCAGGCTCCACACCCTGAAGCCCAACCGCCTGGAGGCGGAGCTCCTCTCCGGCGTGCCCATCACCGACGAGGCCAGCCTGGAGCGGGCCGCCGACGTCCTGCTGGAGACGGGGCTGCGGCGGGTGTTCCTCTCCCTGGGCGCGGACGGCGTCTTCGCCGCCGACCACAGCGGCCGGGTCCATCTCCCCTGCCTCCCGGCGGAGCTGGTCAACGCCACGGGCTGCGGCGACGCCTTCATGGCCGCCATCGCCTGGGCCTATCTCCAGGGCACGGACCTGGCGGAGACCGCCCGGGCGGGCCTCGCCGCCTCCTCCATCGCCATGGAGAGCGGGGAGACCATCAACCCGCAGATGAGCGAGGCCGCGCTGAAGGCCCGCCTCGGTGCATGAGCGTTCATCCATCGAAAGATCGATCATATTTGGAGGTTTCATCATGAACATGAACAAGTATCTCGACATCGCCCCCGAAGTGCAGGAAGCCCTGGCCGCCGGGAAGCCGGTGGTGGCCCTGGAGTCCACCATCATCTCCCACGGGATGCCCTATCCCCAGAACGTGGAGACCGCCCTGAAGGTGGAGTCCATCATCCGGGAGAACGGGGCCGTCCCCGCCACGATCGCCGTGCTGGGCGGACGGCTGAAAGCCGGCCTCTCCCCGGAGCAGATCGACTACCTGGGCAAGACCGGCGCGGGCGTGGCCAAGGCCAGCCGCCGGGACCTGCCCGTCCTGGTGGCCCAGGGGAAGGACGGCGCCACCACCGTCACCACCACCATGATCGTGGCCCACATGGCGGGCATCCAGGTCTTCGCCACCGGCGGCATCGGCGGCGTCCACCGGGGCGCCGAGACCACCATGGACATCTCCGCCGACCTGGAGGAGCTGGCCCGCACTCCCGTCATGGTCGTCTGCGCCGGGGCCAAGTCCATCCTGGACCTGGGCCTGACCCTGGAATACCTGGAGACCCACGGCGTGCCCGTGATCGGCTACGGCACCGAGGAGCTCCCCGCCTTCTACACCCGCAAGAGCGGCTTCCGGGTGGACTACCGCATCGACGCCCCCGAGGACCTGGCCAAGATCTTCTATGTCAAGCAGGACTCCGGCCTGGGCGGCGGTATGCTGGTGGCGAACCCCATCCCGGAGGAGTGGTCCATGGACGCGGCGGTCATCGGCAAAGCCATCGACGACGCCGTGGCCGAGGCCAAGGAGCTGGGCATCCACGGCAAGGAGACCACCCCCTTCCTGCTGGCGAAGATCAAGGATCTCACCGGCGGCGACTCCCTGGCCAGCAACATCCAGCTGGTGTACAACAACGCCCGCCTGGCCGCGAAGACCGCGGCGGAGCTGAGCAAGCTCGCCAAGGACTGAATCCCGTGTCAAGATGGACCGGCTGAAAGACCGGCCGGTCCATTTTGCAAATGAGGTGACCTTATGGACACGATCCTGCTCTCCGCCGTTCCCCGTGAGAAAACTCTGTTCACGCCGAAGGCCCACAACGACTTCCTCTGGGCCGTCATCGGCTCCCCCTGGGGCCTGCTGGCCGTCTGGCTGGTGCTCATCAACGCCGTCACCTTCTGCGTCTTCGGCGTGGACAAGTGGAAGGCCAAGCGGAAGGAGAAGAAAAGCTCCGTCCGCCGGGTGCCGGAAAAGACGCTGCTGATCCTCTCCGCCATCGGCGGCAGCGTGGGGGCCCTGCTCGCCATGCGGGCCTTCCATCATAAGACCCTCCACAAAGCCTTCCGGTTCGGCGTGCCGCTGATCCTGGCCCTCCAGATCGTCATCCCCTTCGGGCTTTGGCTGTACATGAACGTCATCCGCTGAAGCGCGGCGGGCCTCGGGACGGGGCCCGCCGTTTTGCCGTTCCCTGTCAGATCTGGCAGGGGGGTTCCCTTGTTTTTTCGTCCCTTTTTGTTTATAATGGGGATATCTCAACAAAGGAGGGACCTCTATGAACAAGACCCCGCATTACGCCAGCTACCTGAAGATCCTGGAGGAGGAACTGATCCCCGCCATGGGCTGCACGGAACCCATCGCCGTGGCCCTGGCCGCCGCCAAGGCCCGGGAGGCCCTGGACTTGACCCCTGAGCGATGTCGAGTCGAAGTCAGCGGGAACATCATCAAGAACGTGAAGGCCGTCACCGTCCCCAACACCGGCGGCATGAAGGGCCTGGAGGGCGCCGCCGCCGCGGGCATCGCCGCCGGGCGGGCGGACCTGGAGCTGGAGGTCCTCTCCCAGGTCACGGACGAGGGCCGGGCCGCGATCCGCCGGTGCCTGGAAACGTGCGCCTTCGAGGTCGTCCCCGCCGGGGGGGACCGGGTCTTCTATATCAAGATCACCGTGGAGGCCCAGGGCCACAGCGCCTGCTGCGAGATCGTGGACTTCCACACCAACATCGTGCTCATCCAGAAGGACGGCCAGGCCCTCTTCCAGTCGGCCTCCGCCTCCGACAGCGCCGACGTGCAGACGGACCGCTCCATCCTCAGCGTGGAGGAGATCGTCCGGTTCGCCGACTGCCTGGACCCCGCCGACGTGAGGGAGGTCCTGGGCCGTCAGATCGCCTATAACACCGCCATCGCGGCGGAGGGCCTCAAGGGCGGCTGGGGCGCCCAGGTGGGGAAGACCCTCCGCTCGGCCGGCGGGGACAGCGCGGCCCTGCGGGCCAAATCCGCCGCCGCCGCCGGGTCCGACGCCCGGATGAGCGGCTGTGAGCTGCCCGTGATCATCGTCTCCGGCAGCGGCAACCAGGGCATGACCGCCTCCCTGCCCGTCATCGAGTACGCCCGGGACATGGGCGCCGGGGAGGACGACCTCCTCCGGGCCCTGGCGGTGTCCAACCTGATCACCATCCACCAGAAGACGGGCATCGGGCGGCTCTCCGCCTTCTGCGGGGCCACCAGCGCCGGGTGCGGCGCGGCCTGCGGCATCGCCTATCTCCACGGCGGGCGGTACGACGTGATCGCCCACACCATCGTCAACACGCTGGCGATCTGCTCCGGCATGGTCTGCGACGGGGCCAAGCCCTCCTGCGCGGCGAAGATCGCCGCCGCCGTGGACGCGGGCCTGCTGGGCTGGCAGATGTACGCCGGCGGGCAGAACCAGTTCACCGCCGGCGAGGGCATCCTCAAAGAGGGCGTGGAGGCCACCATCGCCAGCGTGGGCCGCCTGGCCCGGCAGGGGATGCGCCAGACGGACCGGGAGATCCTGGACATCATGGTCGGACGGTGACCGGGGACGGATAACGTTTGCGTACGGGCGGCTCTGCCGCCCGTACTTTTTCACTGTCAAAATGCCAAAAACCGCTGTCCTTATTTGTCAGGCCCGCCGAAAAGGCATCTTCGATGCCGGAAAACGTTGACAAAACCGGAGGGCTTGCTTATAATGAATCTCGACTCAGCGGCGCAGAGGGCGGATGCAGTGCAAACGTTTTCCGCCGCGTCTTCGAACAGGTCATGGAAGAAGCGGTCCGTCCGCTCCTTCCCTTTTCTTTCCCCCGGCGGGGCCGGGCATCTGACAGGAGGGGAGCGAGTCCGGTGTTACACGGATTGGACTACTTGCGGGAGATCAACACGGCTTCCGTGCTGCTGCGGCTGACGCTGGCCATGTTCTGCGGCGGCATGATCGGCCTGGAGCGGGCCAGGAAGCACCGCCCGGCGGGCTTCCGCACTTACATGCTGGTGTGCATGGGCGCGGCGCTGACCATGCTGCTCAGCCAGTACGAGAACCACATGCTGCACAGCGTCTGGGCCCCCATCGCCTCGGAGATCGGCGTCCGCACCGACGTCAGCCGGTTCGGCGCGCAGGTCATCAACGGCATCGGCTTCCTGGGCGCGGGCACCATCCTGGTGACCGGCCAGCAGAAGGTGAAGGGCCTGACCACGGCGGCGGGCCTCTGGGCCTCGGCCTGCATGGGGCTGGCCGTGGGCGCGGGGTTCTACGAGTGCGTGGGGCTGGCGTTCCTGCTGATCTTCCTGGTGGTGCACCTGCTGCCCGCCGTGGAGCTGTACGTCATCGAGAACGCCCGGAACATGAACATCTACGTGGAGTTCCAGTCCCTGGACGACGTGGCGGAGATCATCAACCGCATCAAGGCCCAGGACGTGACGATCTACGAGGTGGAGGTGGACCACGGCAAGCAGACCCTGTCCCAGCATCCCAACGCCATCTTCGCTTTGCGGATGAACCAGAAGGGGACCCACGCCAAGATCCTGGCCACGGTCTCGGAGCTGCCCGACGTATACGTCGTCCACGATATTTAAGGAGGGGGGACCAACATGCTGTCTGTTTTCGACGGTCTGCGGGACGTGACCATCGCGTCCGTCGCCCTGCGGATGACGCTGGCGGTGATCTGCGGCGGCATCATCGGCATCGAGCGGGAGTACAAGCGCCGCCCGGCGGGCTTCCGCACCCATATCCTGATCTGCCTCGGCGCGGCCATGACCACGCTGACCAGCCAATACCTCTACCTGGTCCTGGGCCAGTACACCGACATGGCCCGCCTGGGCGCCCAGGTGGTGGCGGGCATCGGCTTCATCGGCGCCGGCACCATCATCGTCACCCGCCGCCAGCGGGTGAAGGGCCTGACCACGGCGGCGGGCCTCTGGGCGGCGGCCATCATCGGGCTGTCCCTGGGCGGCGGCTTCTACGAGGGCGGCCTCTTCGCCACGGCCCTCATCATGATCGCCGAGCTGTTCTTCTCCCGCGTGGAATACCGGATGCTGGAGAACGCCCCGGAGGTCAACCTCTACATCGAGTACAGCGGCAACGCCACCTTGGATGAGCTCCTCCGGGAGTTCCGGGAGCGGGGCCTGAAGATCCTCAACATGGGCATCATCCACTCCAACTCCAACGAGAAGCACAACGCCTGCGCCATCTTCACCCTGCGGCTGCACAAGGGACTGGACGTCGACCATCTCCAGACGGACATCCGCGCCACCGCCGGGGTCATCTCCGTGCGGGAACTGTGAACCGGGACGACGCCGGGAGCGCGATGCGCTCCCGGCGTCTCAGTCTGTCGAAAAAGTCTTTTCGACAGCCTGAGCAAGTTTTCAGAACTTTTTTGAAAGTTCTGAAAACTTATTTATCGAAAACGAAAGGGACCCTTCCTGGGTCCCTCTCGTAACTCTCTTCCTTCCCGTCGATGTAGTTCTCTCTACTTTTTCGACAAACTGGGCAGGTCCCCGGGGGGCTCCCGAGACCGGGCGGCGCGGGGCTCCCCCCCCACTCTCCGGCCCTCCGCTCCTCTCCCCGTCCGACCGGCCGGAGCGGCTCCCGCCGTCCCCCGGCGGGCCGCGGCTGTCCGCGGCTGTCCGCGGTGAGAGAATATCCGTCGCTGTTTCGCGGACATTTTGTGTAAATGCACGATTGACATCCCCCCTGGGCCGTGGTAAGGTAATGCTACAATCGGATAACGGCAAAGGATATCCCCGGGGGAACGGCGAGAGCCTGCCGAAGGAGTGAAACTCTCAGGCGCCTGGGCACAGGCAGGGACCGGGGATGGATGTGGCTCTGGAGAAACCCGGCAGCGGGTACCGAAGGTGCAAGGCGGCGCGTGGGAGCGGCCGCCGAATCTCTCAGGTAAAAGGACAGAGTGGGTCGGCGCGGGCGGTCTGCCCGTGTGTCTCCCTGTCCCTCGTTCGGAGCGGCGTCCAGCCGTTCCTTTTACTTTTTAGGAGGGGAAAACTGATATGTTACAGCAACTGCAAAGCACGCTCCTGCCCATCGTGCAGGCCATCAACGCATACCTTTCGGACTACATCCTGGTGGGCCTGCTCATCGCGGTGGGCCTCTGGTTCTCCATCAAGACCCGCTTCGTCCAGATCCGCTGCTTCGGCGAGGGGGTGCGCAAGGTCTTCGGGGACCTGACCCTCACCGGCGACAAGCACGCCAGCGGCATGAGCTCTTTCCAGGCCCTGGCCACCGCCATCGCCGCCCAGGTGGGCACCGGCAACATCGTGGGCGCCTCCGGCGCGATCCTCACCGGCGGCCCCGGGGCCATCTTCTGGATGTGGATCATCGCCTTCTTCGGCATGGCCACCATCTATTCCGAGGCCGTGCTGGCCCAGCAGACCCGGATCAAGGACAAGGACGGCAGCATCCAGGGCGGTCCCGTGTACTACATCACCACCGCCTTCCAGGGGGGCTTCGGGAAGTTCCTGGCGGGCTTCTTCTCCGTCGCCATCATCCTGGCCCTGGGCTTCTTCGGCTGCATGGTGCAGTCCAACTCCATCGGCTCCACCTTCCAGACCGCCTTCGGCGTGCCCTCCTGGATCGTCGGCGTGGTGCTGGTGGTCATCTGCGGCGTCATCTTCCTGGGCGGCGTCCAGCGGCTGGCCTCCGTCACGGAGAAGATCGTCCCCATCATGGCGGCCCTGTTCGTCCTGGGCGGACTGGTGGTCCTGGCCATGCGCATCCAGTACATCCCCACCACCCTGGGCATGATCTTCAAATACGCCTTCCAGCCCCAGGCCATCCTGGGCGGCGGCTTCGGCGCGGCGCTGAAGATCGCCCTGAGCCAGGGCGCCAAGCGCGGCCTGTTCTCCAATGAGGCCGGCATGGGCTCCACGCCCCACGCCCACGCCCTGGCCAACGTGGCCTGCCCCCACGATCAGGGCATCGTGGCCATGATCGGCGTGTTCATCGACACCTTCATCGTCCTGACCCTCAACGCCCTCGTCATCATCTCCACCCTCTACACCGCCGACGGCCCCCTGGCCGCGGGCTACACCGGCTCCGTCACCGAGACCATCGGCAAGGCCAACCTGGCCCAGACGGCCTTCGGCGTGGTGTTCGGCGAGGGGCTGGGCGCGATGTTCGTGGCGGTCTGCCTGTTCTTCTTCGCCTTCTCCACCATCCTGGGGTGGAACCTCTTCGGCAAGATCAACATGACCTACCTCTTCGGCAAGAAGTCCACCGTGGTGTACACCCTCATCGCTCTGGTGTTCATCTTCCTGGGCACCCTGGCCTCCAACGATCTGGTCTGGGAGCTGTCCGACATGTTCAACAACCTGATGGTCATCCCCAACGCCATCGGCCTCTTCGCCCTGACCCGCCTGGTGGTCAAGGCCGTGAAGTGAGGCGGCGGTCCATAGGATAAAAAGAGAGACAGCCCGTGGGGCTGTCTCTCTTTCGCTCAGTCCTGGGCGAACAGGGCGTTGTAGTCCACTCGCAGGACCTCCGCCAGCTTGTCGATCTCGAAGACGGAGACCATCCGGCGGCCGATCTCGATCTGGGCGACCATGATCTCAGAAAGGTCGCATCCATCGACTTGCAGCTGTGCGGCCAGTTCTTTCTGTGTCAGGCCCCTTTCCCTGCGATAATGCCGGACCTTCGCGCCGATATTCCGGTCCATAGGCGTACTGCGTTTCATCAAAGCCTCTCCATGATATCCTATTCGTTTTGAGGTCCTATTGCGGAGGCTGTCTCTCCTGCTCAGTCCTGAGCGAACAGGGCGTTGTAATCCACTTGCAGGACCTCTGCCAGCTTGTCGATCTCGAAGACGGAGACCGCTCGGTGTCCAGTCTCGATATGCCCCACTATGGTCTCCGACAGGTCGCAGCCGTTGACTTGGAGGCGGGCGGCTAATTCCTTCTGTGTCAGTCCCATCCGTTCCCGGTAGAACTTGACCTTCGCGCCGATGTTTCGATCCATGGGCGTACTGCGCTTCATAAAAACACTCCATATATATCGTGATCTTATCTTGATAATATGGACTGTCCTTGCGATAATACCTACATACACGTAGGGAGCGCTGTTTTTTAGAGGTTTTATCATGTCAGGTCCCAGCATGTTAGAACCCCCCGTCGCGAAAGAGCCGATGCCGGTCCGTATCAGGATCGCTGGATCGTCTGCGGCGTCATGACGAGGAGACCGCCATCCGGCGCATCTGCGGCGTCCTGCGGCTCTATGACTGCATCATCTACCCCTCCTCGCTGGGGTGCGAAGCCTTCGACAGCGACGGCAGCCCCATCCCCCTCGCCGGGCCTCCCTCCCCGCCATAAGGCAGCAGGAACACCGCCACCCCCTCCGACGCGGGGGCCAGGGCATACATCGGCCAGAAATAGGCCAGTCCCTCCTCCGTCAGGTAAAAATCCTGAGGGTTGAACCGCCGCAGCCCCTGCCGCCATCCCTCCCGCCAGCGGCCCGCCCCGGCCCGCTCCCGGCGGGCGATCTCCTCCGCCGCGTGGGCCAGGAGCCGCTTCTTCCAGGCCGTCCCGGCGGGGAAGAAGTCCTTCAGCGGCACGGGGTAGCCCGCCGCCAGGTCCCAGGTGTCCCCCCGGCGGACGATCGTGGCCGGGCCCGGCCCCACCGTCTCCCGGACCTGGGTGTAAAGGCTCCACAGGCCCCCCTCGTTATAGGTGACCCGATAGCTCATCTCCGCCCGGGACATGGGCAGGGGGCGGCTGGCCTCCAGGGCCGCGCGGTGCTCCGCCGCCGCCTGGGGGTAGAGGCAGCGCTCGCAGTAGCGCAGGAACGAGCGGCACTGCAGCCGGTAGAAGCGTTCGATCCTCCGGGCGGTCCGGCCCTCCGCCGGCACCGGCAGGGGGACCTGCGCCTGGGCCGACAGCACCGGCACGCCCTCCACCTCCCACTCCTGCTCCGCCGCGAAGGGCTCCGTCCGCAGCTCCGTCAGACGCTCTCCCACAGCCACCGCTCCTCTCTCCAGACTTGGTTTCTCCAGCCTATGCGCCCAGGGGGGAGGGGGTGACGGCGGGGAGGGCTTTTCCCGCGTGAAATTTTCCATGCCCTCCCCCTTTACTTTCGCGCGCTGAAATGTTAAAATAGGGGTGTTCGAACTGAGGACAGGAGGACTTCTCATGAAGATCGGCAAGAAAGAAAAAAGCGGCCAGCTCTATAAGGCCATCCTCCAGCTCCGGGACGAGGAGGAGTGCTATGAGTTTTTCCAGGACCTTTGCACCGTGGCGGAGCTGCGGAGCATGGAGCAGCGCTTCGAGGTGGCCTCTTTGCTGGACGACGGCATGATCTACAACGACATCCTGGAGCGCACCGGGGCCTCCAGCGCCACCATCAGCCGGGTGAACCG
>NZ_CAJUBK010000009.1 GCF_910584465.1 uncultured Oscillibacter sp. | reverse complement strand
TGGAGGTCTCCGCCGAGGTGGGCATCTCCCAGGCCCAGGTCTCCCGGCTGGAGAAAGGGGCCATCAACACGATCAAAAAGAACATCTGACCCCCGGGCCCGCCTTTGGCGGGCCTTTTTCCATGGTTTCCCTTGTATTCCCCGCCGGGAACTGATATAATACAAAGATCGTGAAGGGGGGAGGACCATGGACTACGGCCTGCAGGACCTCATCCGGTCCATGGACTGGGCCTTTTTGCGGGACGCCCTGACGCGGGTGCTGGCCGTCCTCCTCTGCCTGACGGTGCATGAGGCGTGCCATGGCCTGGCCGCCTCCGCCCTGGGGGACCCCACCGCCAGGGAGGGCCGCCGCCTGAGCCTGGACCCCCGGCGGCACATCGACTGGCTGGGCCTCGCCATGATGCTGACGGTGGGCTTCGGCTGGGCGAAGCCCGTGCCGGTGGACCCCCGGTATTTCAAGAGGCCCAAGCAGGGCATGGCCCTCACCGCCCTGGCGGGGCCGGCGTCGAACCTCCTGCTGGCGCTGCTGGCGGTGGCCCTCAGCCGGGGGATGTACGCGCATGTGCCCTACCGCGGGGGCGGGGCGCTGCTGTTCGACTTCCTGCTCTATACGCTGGCGCCCCTGTCCATCGGCCTGGGGCTTTTCAACCTGCTGCCCGTCCCGCCCCTGGACGGGGCCAAGGTCCTGGGGGCCTTCCTGCCGGACCGGATCTATTTCTCCTCGATGCGCTACGAGCGCTGGGGGATGCTGGTCCTGCTGGCCCTGAGCTGGTCCGGCGTCACGGGGGACCTCATCAGCGGGGCCATCCTGCGCGTCTACCGGTGCTTTTTCGAGCTGTTCTATCGAATGTGATATGGAAACCCGCCGGGAGGGACCGGCGGTAGGAGGTCCTTTTGGAAAGTCCCGTATTCAAACTGGAAAAGGTGGTCCACTCCCGGGCGGAGGAGCTCCAGGACTTCGAGGGCCCGCTGGACCTCATCCTGTTCCTCCTGGGGAAGAACAAGATGGAGATCCAGGACATCTCGATCTCCCTGATCTGCGACCAGTACCTCGTCTGGCTGGACCAGCGCCAGCGGCTGGACCTGGAGGTCGCCAGCGAGTTCGCCGCCATGGCCTCCCACCTGGTGTACCTCAAGACCCGGATGCTCCTCTCCATCGAGGACGAGGAGGCCAAGAGCGAGATGGAGGCCCTGATGCGCTCCCTGGAGGAGCGCCGCCGGGGGGAGAGCTATGCCTATGTCAAGGCCATGGCGGAGGCGCTGGCCCCCCTGGGGGAGTTCGGCCGGGACATCCTGACGCGGGGGCCGGAGCCCCTGGAGCCGGGGCAGATCCGATACGACCACAGCCGGCGGGACCTGCTCAAGGCCATGCGGGGACTGCAGGGCCGGGCGGAGCGGAAGCTGCCGCCGCCCAAGGCGGCCTTCCAGGAGATCGCCCAGCACGAGCCCTACCCCGTGGAGCGGAAGGCCCTGGACATCCTGCGCCGCCTGCGGGAGGAGGGCGTCACCCGCTTCCTCCAGCTCTTCCGCGGGAGCCGGAGCCGCAGCGAGGTGGTGGCGACCTTCCTGGCGGTGCTGGAGCTGTGCCGGTCCCACGTGCTGCAATTGACCGGCTCGGAGTCGGGATGCACCGTCCGCCAGGTGGGGGAGCCGCCGGAGCACCTCACCGCCCGGGCGGAGGAACTGTAAGAGCAGGGAGGATCCGATGGAGAGGAAGGAGATCGAGTGCGCGGTGGAGGCGATCTTGTTCGCCTCCGGCGAGCCGGTGCAGGAGAAGCGCCTGTGCGCCGCGCTGGAGCTGGCCCGTCCCGCCGTGGAGCGGGCCTTGAAGGACCTGGGGGACCGTTACGCCTTCGACCGGCGGGGCATCCGGCTGGTCCGGATGGAGGACAGCTGGCAGCTGTGCTCCGCGCCTGAGTACGGGGACGCGGTCCGCCGGGCGCTGGAGGTCCGCAAGCCGGCCAAGCTCAGCCAGCCGGCCCTGGAGGCGCTGACCATCATCGCGTATTACCAGCCCACCACGCGGGCCTATGTGGACCAGATCCGGGGCGTGGACAGCGCGTATACCATGAGCCTGCTGCTGAACCGGGACCTGATCGAGGAATGCGGGCGGCTGCAGGTGCCGGGGCGGCCCCGCCTGTACCGGACCACGAAGCAGTTCCTCCGGGCGTTCCACCTGGACAGCCTGGAGGACCTGCCGGAGCTGACGGAGCCCTCCGAGGAGGAGGACCCCCTGGACCCGGAGGCCGACGGCCAGATGCGCCTGGGGGACAACGGGGAGATCGTGGCGGACCGGGAGGAAGGGACCGAAGGATGAAGGGGAGGAGGCGGTGCGGATGCTGCGGGCGGGGATCGTGACGGTCGTCGTTTTGCTGATGGTCCTGCTGTGCCTGACCCGGGTGGGCGTCCGGGCGGCCTTCGGCGGGGGGGAGTTCCGTTTGGATGCGCGGGTCGGCCCCCTGCGGATACATATCCTGCCCGCCAAGGCGAAAAAGCCCAAGGCGGGGGGAGCGAGAAAGGGGAAGGGGCCCAAGGAGCCGAAAGGGCCCAAAAAGCCCAAAAAGCCCAAGGAGGCGGGGGCGAAGCCCTCCATCGCCTGGGAGGACGTCCGGGACGCCCTCCGGACCCTGCTCCCGGCGCTGGGGCGGGCGCTCCGGCGGATCGGCCGGGGGATACGGATCGACCCGCTGCGGCTGTCCCTGGTCCTGGGAGGGCAGGAGGATCCCGCGGCCTCGGCCCGGCTCTTCGGCGAGCTGCAGGCCGCCGTCTGGGGCGGGATGCCCCGGCTGGAGGAGCTGATGGACATCCGGGAGCCGTACATCCATATGGACGTGGACTTCCTGTCCGCGGACACGGCGGCGGAGGGCGAAGCGGGCGTCACGTTCCGGATCGGGACGCTGATCGCCCTGGGCTCCGGCCTGGCGGTCCCGGCGCTGGGATGGTACCTGCGCTGGCGGAAACGGCGCAGGAAGCGTCCCCCGGGGCCGGAGAGGACCGGAGGGCCGGAGGAGCTCCCCGTGCAGGAGGTCGGAGGGCCCGCCGCTTGAGGCGCTCGGGAACACGAGACGAACGACCATTCGAAGACAGCAGAAAGGAAGCGCGAACATGGACAATACGACGGAGAAGAGACACCTGGCGGACAGCCTGATGCGTTCCACGATCGAGAAGATCCACGAGATGGTGGACACCAACGCCATCGTGGGCCAGCCCATCAACACCCCGGACGGCGTGACCCTGATCCCCATCTCGCGGGTCAGCATCGGCTTCGGCACCGGCGGCGGGGACTACGGCAAGGCGCAGCCCCGCCCCTCCGGCGGCGGAGGCGGCGGAGGCGTGAAGATCGACCCCGTGGCCTTTTTGATCGTCAAGGACGGCGTGACCCGCGTCCTGCCGGTGGCGGTGCCCCCGGTGACCGCGGTGGACCGCATCGTGGACATGGTGCCGGACCTGATGGACAAGGCCGAAAAATATCTCGACAAGAAAAAGGCGGAGAAAGAGCAAGAAACGCTCTGACCTGGATATACTATCGTCACTGCCGACTTGAGACGAACGGGGTGATGATATATGCGCAGACCCTCCCTCCGCCGGACGGGGGCGCTGGCGCTGGTCCTGGCCTGCCTGCTGGCCGGGCGGGCCGGAGCGGTGGAGACCTCCGCCGCGGCCGCCATCTTGATGGACGTGGACAGCGGGCGGGTGCTCTACGAGCGCAACGCCGATGCCCGGATGCTGATCGCCAGCACGACGAAGATCATGACGGCCCTGGTGGCGATCCGGGACGGGGATCTGTCCGATACGGTGAAGGTGAGCCGGGAGGCCGCCTATACCGAGGGATCCTCCATGTACCTGAAGGAGGGGGAGGAGCTGACCCTGGAGACCCTGCTCTACGGATTGCTGCTCTGCTCCGGCAACGACGCCGCCGTGGCGGTGGCCGAGCACGTGGGGGGGAGCGTGGAGCGCTTCGTGGAGCGGATGAACGACACCGCCCTGGAGCTGGGGATGGGAGGGTCCTCCTTCGCCAACCCCAACGGCCTGGACGACGAGGCGCACTATTCCACCGCCAGGGACATGGCGGTCCTGGCGCGGGCGGCGGTGGAGGACGAGACCCTGGTCCGCATCGCCTCCACCCGCACGGTGACCATCGGCGGGCGGACCATGACGAACCACAACAAGCTCCTGAGCTTCATGGACGGGTGCATCGGCCTGAAGACGGGCTATACCAAGGCGGCGGGCCGGACCCTGGTCAGCTGCGCGGAGCGGGGGGGCCAGCGCCTGATCGCCGTGACCCTCCAGGACGGCAACGACTGGGCGGACCACCAGGGCCTCTATGATTACGGCTTCACCGCCTATCCCGCCCGCCGGATGGCCCAGCTGGGCCACGAGTTCTCCCGGGCGGCGGTGGCGGGCGGCATGGAGGAGGACGTGCCCTTGATCGCGGCGGACAGCTTCGCCTGGCCGCTGGGGCCGGGGGAGCGGCTGGAGGCCGGCGTCGAACTGGACCGGGAGCTGACCGCTCCCGTGCGGGCGGGGGCCCGCGTGGGACAGGCCGTCTTCACCCTGGACGGGGAAGAGGTGGGCCGTGTGGGGCTCTTGTGCGGAGAGACGGTGCTGCCGAAGGCGGGGCCCGCCATGGACGTGCTGAAAGGCCGCCGGGCCCTCGTATAGGAGGACGGGATGGAAGGACGACTTCAAAAGCTCCTCTCCGCCGCCGGGGCCTGCTCCCGGCGGCGGGCGGAGGAGTACATACGGGCCGGACGGGTGACGGTGAACGGCGAGACGGCCCTTTTGGGCGCCAAGGCGGACCTGGAGCGGGACGACGTCCGGCTGGACGGCAGGCCGCTGGCCCTCCGGGAGGAGCGGCTCTACCTCCTGGTGAACAAGCCGAGGGGCTATGTCACCACCCTCTGCGACGAGAAGGGGCGGAAGACGGCGGCGGACCTGGTGGCGGGGTGCGGCGCGCGGGTGTACCCGGTGGGCCGGCTGGACCTGGACTCGGAGGGGCTGCTGCTGATGACCAACGACGGCGAGCTGGCCCAGCGCCTGACCCACCCCAGCCGCGAGGCGGAGAAGACCTACCACGTCTGGGTGGAAGGTCCGGTGGAGGGGGCGGCGGAGCGCCTGGCCCGGGTGACGGACCTGGAGGGGGAGCCCATCCGCCCCGCCAGGACGGAGGAGCTCCGGAGGAGCTCCGGCCGGGCCGTGCTGGCCGTCACGATCCACGAGGGGAGGAACCGGCAGGTCCGGCGGATGTGCGCGGCCTGCGGGCTGACCGTGACCCGCCTGCGCCGGGTGCGGGAGCACACGCTGGAGCTGGGGGACCTCCCGCCGGGGGCGTGGCGGCATCTGACGGCGGAGGAGGTCGCGGCGCTCCGCCGGTGAAAGGCCGGGCCCCCGGGGCCTTGGAAGTCCCGCCCCGGCCATGGAGGCGGGCCTGCATCCGGCGGTGAGAAAAATTTACTTTTTCCAGCCGCCGGATATCTTGCATATTTATGAGGGATGTGCTATACTGATGGCTGCTAAGCGGCGGCGCAGTATCCTAGTCAGATCTGCCGTTTCCTAGGGAGGGCCTAAAAATCCTCTGAAGGGCACATCGATGAAACCCGTGGTGCCTGCTTGATACGCCCAGTTTTGGGTGGGTGCTGGGGGGAAGCGCGCCTTTGCGCGCTTGCGGACTCAGGGCGTTTACCAATGGCATGGTCTATCCGACCCTGTTTCCGTGGAGACCTGTTCTTGTGCGCGGACGTACTCCCATCGTGGTAATTCCGGCCCGCGTACGAAACAGATTGGGAACCCGCGATGCGGTGCATCGGTCCTTCGGGGCCGTAACGCTGTGCGCGGACGTAGCCTGCCTTGCGTGAGGCGGGTGGATCAGGGAACTACGGGAGGCGGCCCCGGCCAGGGCATCCTTCCGATCGCCCTTTGAAACCCGTTTTGCAAAAGAGGCTAAAGAAGCGGACGGACTGTGGTGGAAATCACCTAGGCTGTCTTCACAGGGCAGGAAAAGGATTGCAGTGCGGACTAAGTGGCAGTCGGGCAGCGCGGACGGGCAACGCCGCGCCGGAGGGCTGAAAGGGAAACCGCCCCCATCGGCAACGAGGGGCGCGCTCCGGGGAAATCCAGCCCGTACCTAAGCCGTAAGATTTACTTTTTTTGCCGCCGCCGGTTTAGCATCATCATCGACGAAGCGGAGGGCGTCCGTCCGCCGGACGGTCCTCACGGAGGTTCTTTTGAAAAAGCAGCAGAAGGGGAAGGCCGCCCCTTCCCCATATCGTTGGGCCCTTACGGTCTTTTTGATGGCGGTGGTCCTGTCCGCCGTGCTGAGTCTGGCGTCGGAAGCGATGCTGGAGGGCGCGGGCCTGGCCGCCGCTCTTTTGATGCTGGCGCTGTTCATCGGCCTCGGCATCGTGTTCGACATCATCGGCGTGGCGGTGACGGCGGCGGATCCCCGGCCGTTCCATGCCATGGCCTCCCACAAAGAGAAGGGGGCCAGGGAATCCCTGATGCTCCTGCGGAACGCGGGGCGGGTCTCCAGCGTGTGCAACGACGTGGTGGGGGACATCTGCGGCATCGTCAGCGGCGCCACCGGCGCGGTGATCGTCACGCAGATCCAGCGGGCGCTGAGCGTGCGCACCGTGCTGATCTCGGTGGCCGTGACGGCCCTGGTCTCCGGCCTGACCATCGGCGGCAAGGCCCTGGGCAAGACCGTGGCCATCAAGAAGAGCACCCAGGTGGTCTATTGGGCCGGCCGTTTCCTGCACTTTTTCCACCGCTGAGAGGAGGACGTATGTTATTAGGATCCATCCACTCTCCAGCCGACGTCAGAGCGCTGCCGGACGGACAGCTCCCCCAGCTCTGCCAGGAGCTGAGGGAGTTTCTTGTAAAAAGCGTCTCCGAGACCGGCGGGCACCTGGCCTCCAACCTGGGGGCGGTGGAGCTGACGGTGGCGATCCACCGGGTCTTCGACACGGAGCGGGACCGCCTGGTCTTCGACGTGGGCCATCAGTGCTATATCCACAAGATGCTGACGGGCCGGCGGGAGGCGTTCCCCACCCTCCGCCAGCTGGACGGCCTCTCCGGGTTCCCGAAGCCCCGGGAGAGCGTCCACGACGCCTTCATCGCCGGGCACGCCTCCAACTCCGTCTCCGTCGCCCTGGGCATGGCCCGGGCCCGGACGGCGAGGGGGGAGGAGCACAGCGTCCTGGCCCTGATCGGGGACGGCGCCCTGACGGGGGGCCTGGCCTATGAGGGGCTGAACAACGCCGGGGCCTCCGGCGAGCCGCTGATCGTCATCCTGAACGACAACGGCATGTCCATCGACCCCAACGTGGGGGCCGTGCCCTCCCACCTGGCCCGGCTCCGGTCCAAGCCCGCCTACTACCATTTCAAGAAGTGGTATCGGAGCCTTTTCGGCGCCCGGCCCATGAAGAAGCCCCTCTACCGCTTCAACCACAAGCTGAAGACCCTGCTGAAAAAGAGCCTCGTGCCGGGGAGCACCCTCTTCGAGGACATGGGCTTCACCTACCTGGGCCCCATCGACGGCCACGACCTGCCCCGGCTGTGCGACGTGCTGAGCTGGGCGCGGGAGCTGGACTGCCCCGTGCTGGTCCACGTGAAGACCGTCAAGGGCAAGGGCTGCCCCTTCGCCGAGCGGAACCCGGACATGTTCCACGGCGTGGGCCCCTTCGACCCGGCCACCGGGCAGCTGAAGAAGGCGGGGGAGGAGACGTTCTCCTCCGTCTTCGGCAAGGCCATGACGGACTTCGCCCGGGCGGACGGACGGGTCTGCGCCGTCACCGCCGCCATGGCGGACGGCACGGGCCTCTCGGGCTTCGCCAAGACCTTCCCGGAGCGGTTCTTCGACGTGGGCATCGCCGAGGGCCACGGCGTCTCCATGTCCGCCGGCATGGCGGCCCAGGGGCTGCTGCCGGTCTTCGCGGTGTATTCCACGTTCCTCCAGCGGGGCTATGACATGCTGATCCACGACGTGGCCCTGGAGGGGCTCCATGTGGTCCTGGGCGTGGATCGGGCGGGGCTGGTGGGGGCCGACGGCGAGACCCATCACGGCTGCTTCGACGCCCTCTTCCTCTCGGAGCTGCCGGGCTACACCGTGCTGTGCCCGGCCAGCTTCGCCGAGCTCAAGCACATGCTGGGGACGGCCCTCTTCGAGCTGGACGGCCCCGTGGCGGTCCGGTACCCCAGGGGCGGGGAAGGGGCCTTCCGGGACGACACGTCGGACCGGCCCCTGGTCCGCCTCCGGGAGGGACGGGACGCGACGCTGCTGAGTTACGGCGTGCTGGTGGACCGGGTGCTGGAGGCCGCCGCGCTCCTGGAGCGGGAGGGCATCCAGGCGGAGGTCCTGAAGCTGAACCAGATCGCGCCCCTGGATGGGGAGGTCTTGGGGAAGTTTTGCGGAGGGACGGGCATCCTATTGGTGCTGGAGGACTGCTTCGGCGCCGGCTGCGTGGGCCAGCGGATCGCCGCCATCCTGGCGGAGGCGGGCCGGGCCCCGCGGAAGCTGATCTTGAAGAACCTGGGCAAGACCTTCGCCCCGGAGGGCAGCGTCCCTCAGCTGGAGGCGCGGGCCGGCCTGGACGCGGCGTCCGTGGCCGCGGCGGTACGGGAGGCGGTGGGCTGATGAGCGGTAAGATGAGGTTGGACGTCCTCCTGGTGGAGCGGGGCCTGGAGGAGAGCCGCCAGCGGGCCCAGGCCGTCATCATGAGCGGCGTGGTCTACGTGGACGGCCGGCGGGCGGACAAGCCCGGCGCGGCGGCGGCGCCGGATGCCCGGATCGAGATCCGGGGGGACAGGCTCCCCTACGTCAGCCGGGGCGGCCTCAAGCTGGAGAAGGCCATGCGGGAGTTCCCCATCCGGCTGCAGGGCGCGGTCTGCGGCGATATCGGGGCCTCCACCGGGGGCTTCACGGACTGCATGCTGCAAAACGGCGCGGCGAAGGTCTACGCCGTGGATGTGGGCCGGGGCCAGCTGGCCTGGAAGCTGCGCTGCGACCCCCGGGTGGTCTGCCTGGAGCGGACGAACGCCCGCTACCTCAGCCGGGAGCAGATCCCGGAGGAGCTGGGCTTCGCGTCGGTGGACGTGAGCTTCATCTCCCTGTCCCTTATCCTGCCGCCCCTGGCGGACCTGCTGGCCCAGGGCGGGCAGGTGGTCTCCCTGGTCAAGCCCCAGTTCGAGGCGGGCCGGGAGAAGGTGGGGAAGAAGGGCGTGGTCCGGGACCCCGCCGTCCATCGGGAGGTGCTGGAGCGCTTCCTGGAGCACGCGCGGGCGGCGGGCCTGACGGTCCGGGGCCTGACGTGGTCCCCCATCCGGGGCCCGGAGGGGAACATCGAATATCTGGGACATCTGCAAAAGACCGCCGAGCCTCCGGCGGCCTTCGACCTGGAGGGCCTGGTGGCGGAGTCCCACCGCTGTTTGAGCGGGCATGGAGAGGGGGAGGCGACATGAGCCCCAAAAAGATCATCCTCTGCCCGAACCCCAACCGGGACCAGGGCATGCGGACCACCCGGGCCGCGGAGGCCATCCTCCGGGGGCTGGGCTTCCAGACGGTGGTCTGCTCCCCCTTCCGGGACCGGAAGGAGGGGGCCTTCGCCGACTACGACGTGAAGCCCCTGCCTCAGGAGCTCCGGGGGGCGGACCTGCTGATCACCTTCGGCGGGGACGGCACCATTTTGCACCTGGCCAAGCTGGCGGCCCTGCACAAGATGCCGGTGCTGGGGGTGAACATGGGAGGGCTCGGCTTCGTCGCCGAGCTGGAGGCCGGGGAGCTGGAGCTCCTGCGGAAGCTGGAGGACTGGCAGTTCGAGACGGAGCAGCGGATGATGCTGGACGTCTCCGTGTTCCGGGAGGGCCGGCAGATCTACACGAACCTCGGCCTGAACGAGGCCGTCATCCGGGAGGGCCCCATCTCCCACGTCATCCATCTGAAGATCTCCTCCGACGGGCGGCACCTGGCGGACATCGCCGGGGACGGCGTCATCGTCGCCACGCCCACGGGGTCCACGGCCTATTCCCTCTCCGCCGGCGGCCCGGTGGTGGAGCCGGTGGCCCAGACCATGGTGCTTTGCCCCATCTGCATCCACAACATGCGCTTCTCTTCCTACGTCCTCTCGCCGGAGCACACGCTGACGGTGGAGCTGGAGCGGAACGGGCGCAAGCCGGTGTACCTCTTCGTGGACGAGAGCCGGGCCTTCGCCCTGCGGGCGGACGACAAGGTGCAGATCCGCCGCTCCCGGTATGTGACGAGGCTGGTGCGGCTGACGGAGCGGAGCTTCTGCGAGATCTTCGCGCAAAAAATGCTGCCGGGAGGGCTGGACACATGAAGGACGATCGACAGAGCAAGATCCTGGAGATCATCTCCCAGGAGAACATCGAGACCCAGGAGCAGCTCCTGGCCCGGCTCCGGGAGCGGGGCATCCGCTGCACCCAGGCCACGATCTCCCGGGACATCAAGCAGCTCCACCTCATCAAGGAGCCGGTGGGCCAGGGGGTGTATAAATACGCCGTCTCGGGCAACCGGACGAAGCTGAACGTGGCGGAGAAGCTGCGGACGATCTTCCGGGAGTGCATCATCAGCATCGACTCTGCCGGGAACATCGTGGTGATCAAGACCATGCCGGGCCTGGCCAACGGGGCCTGTTCGGCGCTGGACAACATGGAGATGAACGACATCGTCGGTTCCCTGGCGGGGGACGACACGGCCTTCCTGGTCATGCGGACCACGGAGTCGGCGGAGTTGCTGTGCCAGGAGATCAAAGAGATGCTTTGAGGCTTCAAGGGGGAGCGGGCTCCCCCTTGAAGATCCCCCGCCGCCAGTGACGCCGGTCCCTGGTGCGTGCGTCCAGGGCGCACGAGTCGGGGCATCCCCCTGACGCGCACGCCGTCAGGGGGATGCGTTCGATCTTTTCCTCCGCCCTGCGGAGGGACCAGGGGGAGGCCCCTGGCCCCCTTGTCTGATCGGACGTCAATCCTTGAACGAAGAGGGATATTGTGATGCTGGAGCTTCTGCACATCGAGAACATCGCGGTCATCGAGGAGGCGGACATCCGGTTCCGCCCGGGGTTCAACGCCCTCACCGGCGAGACCGGCGCGGGCAAATCCATCGTCATCGACGCCCTGGGGGCCGTGCTGGGGGGACGGACCTCCCGGGACCTGATCCGCACCGGGGCCGCCAAGGCCTTCGTCAGCGCCGAGTTCTCGGCGGTCCCGCCGGGGCTGCCGGGCCTGGCGGGGAACGGCCTCGCCCCCGACGAGGACGGGGCGCTGCTGCTGCAGCGGGAGATCTCCGGGGACGGGAAGAACGCCTGCCGGGCGAACGGGAGGCCCATCACCGTGGCCCAGCTCCGGCAGATCGGCGCGGACCTGCTGAACATCCATGGCCAGCACGACGGCGCCCAGCTCCTGGACGAGGAGCAGCACGGCGCCTACCTGGACCGCTTCGGCCGGACGGAGGGGCCCCTCGAGGCGTATAAGGGCGCCTACGCCGTCCTCTCGGACCTCCGGGAGCGGATCCGGGCCCTGCAGATGGACGAGGCGGAGAAGGCCCGCCGGGTGGACAGCCTGCGCTTCCAGATCGGCGAGCTGGAGCGGGCGGAGCTCCGCCCCGGTGAGGAGGAGGAGCTGGCGGCGCGGCGGGACCTCCTGCGCAACGGCGAGAAGTACTTGTCCGCCCTGGCCGGGGCGGACTACTGCCTCTCCGGCGACGACGAGAGCGCCGGGGCGGTGAGCCAGCTCCGGGACGCGGGAGAGGCCCTCGCCGGCGTCCGGGGCTTGTCCGGGGAGCTGGGGGAGGCGTATGAGCGCCTGGAGGCCCTGCGGAGCGAGGCGTACGACTTGGCGGAGACCATCCGGGACCTGCGCAGCGCCTTCGACTTCTCCCCGGAGGAGCTGGACGCGGCGGAGGGACGGGCGGACCAGCTCTACCGGCTGAAGAAGAAGTACGGGGCCAGCGTGGAGGACATGCTGGAGTATCTGGACCAGCGCCGGGCGGAGCTGGACGCCATCGAGACGGCGGACGACACGCTGCTCCTCCTGGAGAAGGAGCGGGGCCGGGCGGAGGAGGCCGTCCGGACGGCGGGCCGGGCCCTGACCGCCGCCCGGGAGGGGGCCGCGGCGGAGCTGGAGGAGCGCATCCAGGAGGAGCTGCGGGACCTGGACATGGGCCGGGTCCGCTTCTCCATCGAGTTCACGGAGAAGGAGCCCTCTCCCGACGGCTGCGACGTGGTGCGCTTCCTGATGTCCGCCAACGCCGGGGAGGACCTCAAGCCCATCGCCAAGATCGCCTCCGGCGGCGAGCTGGCCCGGATCATGCTGGCGCTGAAGAACGTGCTGGCGGAGCAGGAGGCCATCGGCACCCTGGTCTTCGACGAGGTGGACACCGGCGTCTCCGGCCGGGCGGCCCAGAAGGTGGCGGAGAAGCTGGCCCAGGTCAGCCGGCGCAAGCAGGTCCTCTGCGTCACGCACCTGCCCCAGCTGGCGGCCATGGCGGACACCCATTTCTCCGTGGAGAAGGGCGAGGCCAAGGGCCGGACCTTCACCCGCGTGGTCCGGCTGGACCGGGGCCAGCGGGAGGCGGAGCTGGCCCGGATCACCGGCGGGGTGAAGGTGACGGACGCGCTCTTGGCCAGCGCCGGGGAGTTGCTGGACGCGGCGGAGAGCTACCGGGAGACATTATGAGAGCCTTTATAAGATACATTGCAAAAGACGGTCCGGAAGAGCGGGGACACCGGGAGCGCAGGCACCCGGTGTCCCCTGTCCGGACGGCGTCCGGAAGGAGGACGGGATGGATATGGACGCATGGATGGAGGGGTTCACCGCCGGGATGCGGGAGGCGTTCGGGGAGCGCTTGCTCTTCGTGGGGCTCCAGGGGAGCCGGGCCCGGGGAGAGGCCCGGGCGGACAGCGACATCGACGTGGTGGTCCTCCTGGACCGGCTGGGCCCGGCCGGCCTGGACGCCTACCGCGCCGCCGTGGACGGGATGCCGGAGCGGGAGGCGCTCTGCGGCTTCGTCTCCGGCTGGGGGGAGCTGGCCGCCTGGGACCGGGCGGACCTGTTCCAGTTCTGCCGGGACACCGTCCCTTATCTGGGCAGCCTGGGGCCCATCCAGTCTTCGATCTGTGAGGCGGATGTCCGCCGGGCGGTCCACGAGGGGGCCTGTGCCATCTATCACGCCTGCTGCCACAACTACCTCCACGAACGGAGCCCGGAGCTCCTGCGGTCCCTCCGCAAATCCGCTTCCTTCGTCCTCCGGGCGAAGCATTTCCTGGAGACGGGGGACTACGTCTCCCGCCGGGCGGATCTGCTCCCGCTCCTCCAGGGGCCGGACCGGGAGGTGCTGGCCCCGCTGCCGGAGGGGGAGGGGGCGTTCGAGGAAGGCTCCAAGGGCCTGCTGGCCTGGGCGTCGGCGCTGATCTCCCGATACGCCCAGGTGTGATCTTCGGGCTTGCCCAAGGACCGTCCGTATGTTATACTGGACGAAGACCGAAACGAGGACAGGGGGACCGATATGAGACCGAAAGCCGCCGTCAGGCGCATCATCGAGACCTTGAAGGGCATCTATCCCGAGGGGCTCTGCTCCCTCCGGTATGAGAAGGACTACGAGCTGCTGTTCGCCGTGCGTCTCTCCGCCCAGTGCACCGACGCCCGGGTGAACATGGTGACGCCCGCCCTCTACGAGCGCTTCCCGACCCTGGAGAGCTTCGCCCAGGCGGACCCCAAGGAAGTGGGGCAGTACATACGTTCCTGCGGCTTCTACAACGGCAAGGCCAAGGACATGGTCCTCTGTGCCCAGCGGCTCCTCGCCGACTTCGGCGGCAGGGTCCCCGGCACCATGGAGGAGCTGACCAGCCTCCCCGGCGTGGGCCGGAAGACCGCCAATTTGATCCTGGGGGACATCTATGGCCAGCCCGCCTATGTCTGCGATACGCACTGCATCCGCATCACAGGGCGCCTGGGGCTGACCGACGGGTCCAAGGACCCCCTCCGGGTGGAGCGGCAGCTCCGGGAGGTCCTGCCGCCGGAGGAGTCCAACAGCTTCTGCCACCGGATGGTCCTCTTCGGCCGGGACACCTGTACCGCCCGGAGCCCCAAGTGCGGGGGCTGTCCCCTGGCGAAGGACTGCGCCGCGGCCAAAGCCGCGGGATGAAGGGAGAGTGCCTGTGCGGGATGCACAGGCACTTTTTTGCCCCCGCTCTCATATACTGCCATGGAGGCCGGCCCCAGCGGCGCAGATCTGCGCGCCGTGGGGCGGGCTTGGCCTCGCACCGATCGTCAGAGCGAGCCAAAATTCTGTTTGGTCCTTCCCTCCCAAGGGAACGGACGAAGGAGGGAGCGACATGGATGAGAGAACGGCCCGGATGGCCGAGCAGCTCCGCAAAGATCCGGCGGCGCTGAAGTCGCTGATGCAGTCCCGGGACGGGCAGACGCTGATGCAGATGCTGACCCAGGGCGACCGGGGCGCGGGGCTGCAGCGGGCGGTCCAGTCCGCCGCCAAGGGCGACACCACGGCCATGGTCCAGATGGTGAACCAGATCATGCAGAGCCCGGAAGGGGCGGAGCTGGTGGAGCGCATCAACAAAGCCGTCCAGAGGTGACGAGGGGAGGGGGCCGGCCGTATGGCGGAATTCGACGAGAAGCTGAACAGTATCCTGTCCGATCCCAGCGCGATGTCCCAGATCATGCAGCTGGCCCAGTCCCTGGGCGGGGGCGCGCCGGGAGCGCAGCAGCCTGCCCCCCCGCCCCAGCAGCCCAGCGCCCCGCCTCCGCCGGGCTGGGGCTCGCCGCCGCCGCAGACGCCTCCTCCGCCCCCCATGGGGGGCGGAGGGGACCTGCTGTCCTCCCTGACAGGCGGGCTGGACCCGAAGCTCCTCTCCCGGCTGCTGCCCGTGATCCAGGAGCTGGGGGGCCAGCGGGACTCCAACGCCCGAAACCTGCTCTATGCCCTGCGGCCCTATCTGAAGCGGGACCGGCAGGACAAGATCGAGCGGGCGCTCCAGCTGGCGCGGCTGTTCCACCTGGGGAAGAAGTTCCTTTCGGGATGGGAGGGCTGAGGCATGTATAACCGCTATATCCGCAACGACAACGGCAGCTATACCCGCATCCCCGAGGAGGGCGCGCCTCCTCCCGGCGGGGCTGCACCGGGGGGGCCGCCGCCGCACAGCGGTCCTCCTCCCGGCGGACCTCCCCCCAGTGGACCGCCTCCCGGCGGACCTCCCCCCAGCGGTCCTCCTCCCGGAGGGGGGCCTCCCGGGGGGGGGCCGCCCCCGGGCCCTCCGCCTCCGAACGGCCCGTCCGCCGCCGGAGCGCCTCCGGGAGGGGGGCCGCCCCATGGCCCAGGCCGTCCGCCGGGCGGTCCGCCGCCTGGCGGACGGCCCACGGACGGCCTCACCGGCTTTTTGCGCCATCTCCTGGACCAGTTCCATATGGACCGCGTGGACACCGGGGACCTGCTGGTGCTGGCCCTGCTGTTCTTCCTCTTCCGGGAGGAGGCGGACGAGGAGCTGCTGGTGGCCCTGGGGCTGCTGCTGATCTTGTGAACGAGAGGGAGGACGGGGCGTCCCGTCCTCCCAGGCTTTCGAAAGAGGGGCCCTTCCCGGGCCCCTCTCGTTTTGGATCGATCAGTTTTTCGGACCTTCCGCCAGCCTATCCCATGGGCGCCATCGGCTCCGCTGTGTCCTCGTCCAAAAGCACCGTGCCGTCCGGCAGGGTGAACCGGGAGGCGTCATACTCCGTCTGGTCCACGTACAGGGAGGTCATCCGGTACACGGCCTCCCCGTCCAGCAGGCGCTCCGCCTGGACCAGCAGGCCGTTCTCCACGCTGACCCAGTAACGGGTGGTATAGCCCGCGGCGTCCTCCGCCGTCTCCACGTAGATGCAGGTCAGCGCGTCCAAGGGCCGGTAGTCCGCGAGGAGGATATCGTCCACAGGCAGGTCCAGGATATCCTCATAAGTGGGGATGGACTGCTCCGCGTCGGCGGAGATGTCCCCCGCCGGCACGGCCAGGACCTCCGCGTCATGGCCGTAGCCGTACCAGATATAGGTCTCGTCGCCGTTGGTGATGCTGATCCGGGTCTGCCCGCCGGGCAGGCCCCGGTCCACGCGGGTCCATCCCCCCCGGACGATGGTGTAGAGCTCCAGCGTGCCGCCGCCGCCGTCCCAGAGGTATTCGATGGTCATGCTCCGTCCGTAGCTCTCCGGCCTGGACAAGCTGTATATGGCCGCCTGGACGGTCTCCGGGGCGATCTCCACCACGGTCAGCGCCCCGGAGGGGGAGCCGCCGTCCCCGGCGGCGGGGTCCCTGGGGGGGTCGGAGGAGGGGAGGGTGATGCGGGCGGTGCGGCTGAGGCTGCCTCCCAGCATCAGCGCCGCCAGCACGATGGCCAGGGCCAGGACGGCCCAGGTGATCCAATTCAGCTTCTGCTTGTCCACATCACGCCTCGTAGTCGGCGGGCCGCCGGGACCGGAGGCCGTAGCGCCATTCGATGGCGTCGGCGATGCGGCGGCAGGCGTCCCCGTCGCCGTAAGGGTTCACGGCGTGGGCCATGGCGTCGTATGCGTCCCGGTCCCGGATCAGCCGCTCCGCCATGGCGACGATGTCCTCCCGCACCACGCCGGCCAGCTTCACCGTCCCGGCGGCCACGGCCTCGGGCCGCTCCGTCTCCCGCCGGAGGACCAGCACCGGCTTGCCCAGGGCGGGGGCTTCCTCCTGGAGGCCCCCGGAGTCCGTCAGCACCAGGTAGCAGCGGGCCATGAGGTTGTGCATCTCGTCGGCGGGGAGGGGGTCGATGAGGTGGACCCTGGGCGCGCCCCGGAGGTACTTATCCACGGCCTCCCGGACCACGGGGCTGAGGTGGACGGGGTAGACCAGCTCCACGTCCGGGTCTTCCTCGGCGATCTGCCGGAGGGCCAGGCAGATGTCCTTCAGGGGCTCGCCGTAGTTCTCCCGCCGGTGGCAGGTGACCAGGACGATCTTCTTCTCCCCGTAGGGCAGGCGGTCCAGCTCTTCCGTGGAGAAGCGGTAGTCCGCCCGGACGGTGGTCCGGAGCGCGTCGATGACGGTGTTGCCGGTGATGAAGATGCCCGCCGGATCCCGGCCCTCCCGGATCAGGTTCTCCCGGTTCCCGGCGGTGGGGCAGAAGTGCATGTCCGCGATGCCGGAGGTCAGCACCCGGTCCATCTCCTCCGGGAAGGGGGCGTATTTGTCATAGGTCCGCAGGCCCGCCTCCACGTGGCCCACGGCCACCCGGTGGTAGAAGGCGGAGAGGGCCCCGGCGAAGGTGGTGGACGTGTCCCCGTGGACCAGGATCATGTCCGGCGCCAGGGCGTCGATGACTTCGTCCATGCCCAGGAGGCATCGGCTGGTGATGCCGGAGAGGGTCTGCCGGGGGGTCATGATGTCCAGGTCCCAGTCGGGCACGACGCCGAAGACCTCCAGCACGGAGTCCAGCATCTGCCGGTGCTGGGCGGTGACGCAGCAGAGGCTCTCGATGCCGGGCCGGGAGGCCAGCTCCTTCACCAGGGGGCACATTTTGACGGCCTCCGGCCGGGTGCCGAAGACGCTCATGATACGCAGCTTGTCCATTCACTCCTCCTCGTCCTCCCCCTGGGGGGAGGCTCAAAAGAACGTTGTCCCGGGCTTGAAGCCCCGCGGCGGGCGGGGCGCGTTCAGGAAGGCTCGTCCCCGCCGGGGGCGCCGGCCTCCCCCGCCTCCGGGAGGGCCGGCCCGCCGTGCTGTCCCAACTCTTTGAACCCCTCGATCTCCTCATGGAGCTCCTCCCGGATCTCCTTGGGGAACACCACCCGGGCGGCGACCGCCGCCACGATGCAAAGGGCCAGGAAGAACAGCATGGCCTTTTGCTCCCCCCCCGTGGTCAGCACCACGGCGGAGAGGCCCAGCATGGCGGAGATGACGTACAGCGTGGCCACGGCCTGCTTCTGGCTCAGGCCCATGTCGATGAGCCGGTGGTGGATGTGCCCCCGGTCGGCGTGCATGGGGCTCTGCCCGTGGGCGATGCGCCGGATGAAGGCGAAGGCCGTGTCGAAGATGGGCAGGCCCAGGATGAGGAAGGGCACGGCGAAGGAGATCACCGCATAGAACTTGAACAGCCCCTGGATGGACATGGTGGCCAGGATATAGCCCAGGAAGGTGGCCCCGGTGTCCCCCATGAACATCTTGGCGGGGTTGAGGTTGTAGGGCATGAAGCCCACGCAGGCCCCCACCAGGGCCGCCATGACGATGGCGACCTCCGCCTCGGAGGCGAGCAGGGCGATGACCAGCATGGTGGTGGCCGAGATGGCGGAGACGCCGTTGGCCAGTCCGTCCAGCCCGTCGATGAGGTTCACGGCGTTGGTGATGGCCACGATCCACAGCACCGTGAAGGGGACGGACAGCGGCCCCAGCACCCAGTACAGGCTGCTGGAGAAGACGTTGGGGTTGGAGAACGCCTGGATGACCACGCCGCTCATGGCGGGGATCAGGGCGGCGCCGATCTGCACCACGAACTTCAGCATGGCGGGCAGGGCCATGATGTCGTCCACCACGCCCAGCACCACGATGATGACGGAGCCCAGCAGGATGCTCTGGAGCTCCCGGTTCCCCGGGACGCCGCCCAGGATGAGGACGCTGATCATGAAGCCGATGAAGATGGCCAGCCCGCCCAGGCGGGGGATGGGCACCTTGTGCATCCGGCGGGCGTCCTTGGGCACGTCCACCGCCCCGATCTTATAGGCGAAGGTGCGGACCACGGGGGTCATGAGGAAGCTGATGACCAACGCCGCCAGCAGGGCGAGGGCCACGTAGGCGATCAGCTGGTTGTCTAAGGGCATGCCGTTCCTCCTTACCGGGCCAGGAGGCCCACCTTCTTGTAGACCTTGGAGAGGGTCCGGTCGGCGGTACGGGCGGCGCGCTCCGCGCCGGCGCGGTAGACGCTCTCCAGGTACGCCTTGTCGGCCAGCAGCCGCTCGGTCTCCTCCCGGATGGGCCGGAGGAGCTCCACCACGGCCTCGCCCACGGTCTTCTTGAAGTCGCCGTAGCCCTTCCCGCTGAACTCGGCCTCGATGGCCTCGAAGGACCTGCCGGTGGCGGCGGCATAGATCTGCATGAGGTTCGAGACGCCGGGCTTGCCCGACGGATCGTAGCGCACGCAGGCGTCGGAGTCCGTCACGGCCTTCTTGAACTTGCGCAGGATGTCCTCGGGCCTTTCCAGCAGGTAGACGCAGCCGCCCGGGTCTTTGTCGGACTTGGACATCTTGCTCTCGGGGGAGGTGAGGCTCATGACCCTGGCCCCCACCTGGGGGATATAGGGCTCCGGGATCTTGAAGACGTCGCCGTAGAGCCCGTTGAAGCGGCCCGCGATGTCCCGGCAGATCTCCACGTGCTGCTTCTGGTCGCCGCCCACGGGCACCAGGTCCGCCTGGTAGAGGAGGATGTCCGCCGCCATGAGGGCGGGGTAGGTGAAGAGGCCGGCGTTGATGTTGTCGGCGTTCTTGGCGGATTTGTCCTTGAACTGGGTCATGCGGCCCAGCTCGCCGAACATGGTGTAGCAGTCCAGCACCCAGGCCAGCTGGGCGTGGGCGGGGACGTGGGACTGGATGAAGAGGACGTTCCTCTCCGGGTCCAGGCCGCAGGCGATGTAAGCCGCCACCTGGGTGAGGGTATGGCGGCGGAGCTCGGCGGGGACCTGGCGCACCGTCAGGGTGTGGAGGTCGGCCATCATATAATAGCAGTCATATTCGTCAGCCAGGGCGGCCCAGTTCCGGATGGCGCCCAGGTAGGAGCCTAACGTCAGGTCGCCGGAGGGCTGGATGCCGCTGAGGATCCTCTTCTTCGCGTTTTCCATGGTACACACCTCGATATTCGGCCCCGGGGCCCCGGGGCGAGATTGGATCTTTGCTAGTTTACCACGAGATCTTGGAAAGTGCAATCTCTGGAAGGGAAAAAGTATCCGCACCGGAGGACTTTTTTGAAATACCCCTTGTGATCCCTCCGTTTTTTTGATATACTGGGCCGGATCGAAAACTTTTGGATCGTGGGAGGGATCGCGATGCCTGATGAGAAGGGGAGGGGACAGCCGGGCCGGGGGCTCTATGAGTGGGCCCAGGCACTGGTGTGCTCCGTGCTGGCGGCGGTGGTGGTGTTCGCTTTCGGGATCCGGGTGGTGGGCGTGTCCGGCGGATCGATGCGGGAGACGCTGCAAAACGGCGATCTGCTGCTGGTGGTGAACAGCCCCCTGTGCGGCGGGTATGAGCGGGGGGACGTGGTCATCGCCGCCAAGGCCGCCTTCGAGTACGGCGAGCCCATCGTCAAGCGGGTCATCGCCACCGGGGGGCAGACCGTGGACGTGGATTTCGGTGCCGGGATCGTCTATGTGGACGGCGAAGCGCTGGAGGAGCCCTATATCCGGGAGGCCACCTACCTGGCGGAGGGGACGGAGTTCCCCCTCACGGTGCCGCAGGGCTGCGTCTTCCTGATGGGCGACAACCGCAACGAGAGCCGGGACAGCCGCGCCCCGGAGCTGGGGGCGGTGGACGCCCGGTGCGTCATCGGCCGGGCGGTGTTCCTGCTGCTGCCGGGGCCGACGGCGGGCCTGGGGATGCGGGAATGGGGCCGCATCGGGGCCCTGTGACCGTCCGGCGGCGCCGGGAGACGGCCGGACCGGGCGCATAGATATGCGGGGAGAGATAGGCCGGGCGGGAGACGGGGCAGGCCGCCGGGAGATCTACGAGTGGGTCCAGGCGCTGGTGGGCTCGGTGCTGGCGGTGGTGCTGGTCTTCACCTTCGGCATCCGGCTCATCGGCGTGGACGGCCGCTCCATGGTCCCCACCCTCCAGGACGGGGACCGGCTGCTGGTGCTGGACGCCATGCTCTGCGGCGGGTATGGGCCGGGGGACATCGTGGTCCTGCGGAAGGAGAGCTTCCTCCCCACGCCCATCGTCAAGCGGGTCATCGCCACCGGGGGGCAGGTGGTGGACATCGACTTCGCCTCCGGGACCGTCTATGTGGACGGCCGGCGCCTCTGCGAGGACTATGTCAGCGGGCCGACCTCCACGGCGGAGGGGACGGAGTTCCCCCTCACGGTGCCGGAGGGCAGCGTCTTCGTCATGGGGGACAACCGCAGCAACAGCACCGACAGCCGGGACGCGCGGCTGGGCACGGTGGACGAGCGCTATATCATCGGCCGGGCGGTGTTCCTGGCCGTCCCCGGCCCGGACGCCGTGACGGGGGAACGGGGATTCGGACGGATCGGAGGGATCGGCTGATGGAGATCCAATGGTACCCCGGCCACATGGCCAAGACCCGCCGCATGATCGCGGAGCAGCTGAAGAACGTGGACGCGGTGTGCCAGATCCTGGACGCCCGCATCCCCCGCTCGAGCCAAGACCCGGACGTGGACGGCCTGACGGCGGGGAAGCCCCGCCTGGTGGTGCTGAACCGGGCGGACCAGGCGGACCGGGAGGCGACGAGGGCCTGGGCGGCCCATTTCAAAGAGGCGGGCTGGGCCGTGCTGGAGACGGACGCCAAGAGCGGCGCGGGCACGGCGAAGTTCCCCGCCGCCGTCCGGGCGCTGCTGGCGGACAAGCTCCGGGCCTACGCGGAGAAGGGCCAGGCGGGCCGGGTCGTTCGGGTGATGATCCTGGGCATCCCCAACGTGGGGAAGTCCACCTTCATCAACAAGGTCGCGGGCCGGAAGACCGCCAGGGCGGAGGACCGTCCCGGCGTGACCCGCTCCAAGCAGTGGGTGCCCATCGATAAGGGGCTGGAGCTGCTGGACACCCCCGGCATCCTCTGGCCCAAGCTGGACGGCCGGGACGTGGGCCTTCACCTCGCCTTCACCGGCGCGGTGAAGGACGAGATCCTGGACACGGAGGGCCTGGGATGCTATTTGATGGCGTACCTCGCAGGGCGCTACCCGGAGGCCCTGCAGGCCGGCTACAAGCTCCAGGCCCTCCCGGACCGGGGCGGGGAGGAGGACGACGCGGCCTACGGATACCGCCTGCTGGAGGCCGCCGGGCGGCGGCGGGGCTTCCTCGTCCCCGGCGGCGGGGTGGACACGGAGCGGATGGCGAAGATCCTGCTGGACGAGTTCCGCTCCGGCAAGCTGGGGCGGTTCACACTGGAGCTGCCGGGATGAGTGGGAGGATGAGAAAGGCCCTCGGCGCGGCGGCGGTGACGGCGTATGCGGTCCTGCATCTCTATACCGGCGTCCGCGCGATCTTTGAGAACGGGTACCATGACTACACGGCCTGGTCCTGGACCGGCCTGGGGCTGTGGCTCCTGTGCCTGCTGGCGCTGGATATGTGGCTGTACTTTTTCGGGGGAGCGGAGCTGCTGCGCAGTTTGGAATGGTCCTGGGGCTTCAGCACCGGGATGTACGGCGTGATGGTCCTGTGCGCTTTGCTGGACTGGACGCTGCCGGATCTGGCGGCGCTGGTGTTCGTCATCTGGTCCTTCGTGACGCCGGTGCATCAGCTGTCGGCCCTTTCCTGGCCCTTCCGGGCCCTGGCGGGGACCGAGGTCCGGACCTGCATGGGAGCTTCGTTCTGCCTTTTCCATCTCGTGTATGTCGCCCGGCTCCGCCGCCGGGCCATGAAGGAAGGAGCGCTGCCGGATGGACCTGTGGGCCCCGGAACGGGAACAGTGGGATAAGGGCTTCGAGCGCATCTGCGGCGTGGACGAGGCGGGCGCGGGCCCCCTGGCGGGGCCGGTGTACGCCGCCGCCGTCATCCTGCCGAGGGGGATCGAGATCCCCGGCCTGGACGATTCCAAGAAGCTGACCGAGAAGAGGCGGGAGGCCCTTTATGATCTCATCACCGCCCGGGCGGAGGCATGGAGCGTCGCGTCCGTCACGGAGGCGCAGATCGACGAGATGGATATCCTGAACGCCCGGATGCTGGCGATGCAGAGGGCCATCGACGGCCTCCCCGCCGGGCCGGACCTGTGCCTGATCGACGGCGACCGGGACCACGGCAGCCGCGTCTCCATCACCGCGCCCCACATCACGCTCGTCGGCGGGGACGGGAAGAGCGCCTCCATCGCGGCGGCGTCCATCCTGGCCAAGGTCAGCCGGGACCGCTACGTCTCCCGGGAGCTGGACGCCCTCTACCCCCAATACCGCTTCGCCAGGAACAAGGGCTACGGCACGAGGGCCCACTACGCCGCCCTGGACGAATACGGCCCCTGCCCGGCCCACCGGAGGACCTTCCTGAAAAAGTGGGAGGCGAGGCGGGGATGAACCGGGCCAAGATCTCCGGCGACCAGGGGGAGGACGCGGCCGCCCGGTATCTCGAGGAGCGGGGCTATGCGCTCCTGGACCGCCAGTGGCGGTGCCGCTTCGGGGAACTGGACATCGTGTGCCGGTCGCCGGACGGCGTCCTCTGCTTCGTAGAGGTGAAGCGCCGGGGCCCCGGTTCCATCGGCCTGCCCCGGGAATCCGTGGACGGCCGCAAGCGGGGCCGCCTGCGCCGGGCCGCGGAGCTGTATCTGGCCTCCCGCGGCCTGGACGCCCCCGCCCGCTTCGACGTGGCGGAGGTCTATGAGGGAGCCGGCGGCGCCCTCCGGGTGGAGCATCTGGAGGCCGCCTTCGAATGAAAAGACGACATCAGAAAGGTGAGGATGTATATGAAGTATTTGAGCACCCGGGACCGCAGCCTGCGGGTCACCGGAGCCGAGGCCGTGAAGCAGGGCCTTTCCAAGGACGGCGGGCTGCTGACCCCGGAGTCCATCCCCCAGATCGACGGGGCGTTCCTGACGGACCTGAGCAGGCGTCCCTACCGGGAGCGCGCCGCCAAGGTCATGGCCCTTTATCTGACGGACTACAGCGAGGAGGAGCTGCTGGGCTTCGCCGAGAACGCCTATGGCCCCGATAAATACGACACGCCCGCCGTGGCCCCCCTCCGCAAGGTGGACGGGGACACCTACTGCCTGGAGCTGTGGCACGGCCCCACCTCCGCCTTCAAGGACATGGCCCTGCAGATGCTGCCCCAGCTCCTCTCCGCCGCTCTGGGCAAGACCGGGGAGGACAAGACGGTCTGCATCCTGGTGGCCACCTCCGGCGACACCGGCAAGGCCGCCATGGAGGGCTTCGCCGACGTGCCCCAGACGAAGATCATGGTCTTCTATCCCAAGGACGGCGTGTCCAAGGTCCAGGAGGCCCAGATGGTCACCCAGGACGGGGAGAACGTGGGCGTGTGCGCCGTGGAGGGCAACTTCGACGACGCCCAGGCGGGCGTGAAGCGCATCTTCTCCGACGCGGATATCCGGGAGGCCCTGGCGGGCCGGGGCTACCTCCTCTCCTCCGCCAACTCCATCAACTGGGGGCGCATCCTGCCCCAGGTGGTCTATTATATCTCCGCCTACTGCGACCTGCTCCGGGACGGGGCGCTGGCGCTGGGGGACAAGGTGGACTTCTGCGTCCCCACCGGGAACTTCGGCGACATCCTGGCGGCGTACTACGCCAAACGCATGGGCCTGCCCGTGGGGAAGCTCATCTGCGCCTCCAATCAGAACGACGTGCTGACGGACTTCCTCCGCACCGGCGTGTACGACCGGGACCGGCCCTTCCACAACACCGTGAGCCCCTCCATGGACATCCTGGTCTCCAGCAACCTGGAGCGGCTGCTCTTCCATCTCTCCGGCGAGGACGACGCGGAGGTCCGGGGCTATATGGAGGCCCTGGGCACCGGCGGGAGGTACGAGGTCTCCGAAAAGATCAAGGCGGCCCTCCGGGAGCAGTTCTGGGGAGGCTCCTGCAGCGAGGCGGGGACCTTGGAGACGATCGCCCGGTATCACAAGGAGCACGGCTACCTCATCGACACCCACACCGCCGTGGCGGCGGGGGTGCTGGAGCAGTACCGGGCGGAGACCGGGGACCGGGCCCTGACGGTCTTCGTCTCCACGGCCTCTCCTTATAAGTTCTGCGACAGCGTGCTCCAGGCGATCGGCGAGACGCCGGAGGGCGACGGGGTGGAGCTGCTGGACCAGCTGAACGCCGTTTCCGGCGTGGCGGTGCCCCGGCGGCTGGCGGCCCTGAAAGGGAAGGAGCGGCGGTTCAGCCTCACCTGCGGGAAGCAGGGCATGGACGGCGTGGTGCTGGAGTTCCTGGACTGATGGCCCTCTATGCCATTGGGGACCTGCACCTTTCCTTGACGGCGGACAAGTCCATGGAGGTGTTCGGCCCCGCCTGGGAGGGCTACGTGGACCGCATCGGGGAGGCATTGTCCGCCCTGGGGGCGGAGGACGTGCTGGTCCTGGCGGGGGACACCTCCTGGGGCATGAGCCTGGAGGAGGCGGAGGCGGACTTCCGCTTCCTGGACCAGTTCCCCTGCAAGAAGTACCTGGTCAAGGGCAACCACGATTATTGGTGGACCACCGCCGCCAAGCTCCACCGCTTCTTCGGCGAGAAGGGCATCCATACCCTGGACATGCTCCACAACAACTGCTTCCCTTACGGGGACTATGCCCTCTGCGGCACGCGGGGCTGGTTCCTGGAGGAGGACGCCCACAACGTGAAGGTCCTCGACCGGGAGGCGGGGCGGCTGGAGGCGTCTTTGAAGGCGGCGGGGGAGAGGCCCATCCTGTGCTTCCTCCACTACCCGCCCCTTTACCAGGGCTACGAGTGCCCGGAGATGCTGCGGCCCCTGGAGGACCACCGCGTCCTCCTGTGCTGTTACGGCCATCTCCACGGCCACGCGATCCGCCGGCGGCTGGAGGGGCGGCGGGGAGGGACGGACTTCGCCCTCATCTCCGCCGACTATCTTGGCTTTGTCCCAAAAAAAATTTGTGACTGAAGGAAAAAAGACTGGAATTTTCGATTTTTTTCTGATAGAATACTGATTTGTCCCGGCGTATGAACGCCGGGGATGAACGGAGGAGAACGACATGAGTGTGAAAAGCTGCGAAAAGCTTGAGAAGAGTCAGGTCGCGCTGACCATCGAGGTGGAGGCCGCCGCCTTCGAGGCCGCCATCGAAAAGGCGTACCGGAAGACGCGGGGCAAGATCAAGGTCCCCGGCTTCCGTCCCGGCAAGGCCCCCCGGAAGATCATCGAGGGCATGTACGGCGTGGAGGTGTTCTTCGACGAGGCGATCAACATCGCCTTCCCCGACGCCTATGAGGCCGCCGTGAAAGAGCAGGAGCTCAATGTGGTGGGCTATCCCTCCGTCGAGCTGATGGGCGAGTGCACCCGGCAGGGCTTCACCTTCAAGGCTGTCGCGCCCGTGTATCCTGAAGTCGTCCTGGGCCAGTATAAGGGCCTGTCCGCCCCCAAGGAGGAGGTCAAGGTCACGCCGGAGGACGTGGACCGCCGCCTCCAGTCCCTCACCGACCGGAACACCCGCCTGGTGTCCGTGGACCGGGAGGCCAAGGAGGGCGACACCGCCGTCATCGATTTCGAGGGCTTCCTGGACGGTGAGCCCTTCGACGGCGGCAAGGGGAGCAATCACAGCCTGGAGCTGGGATCGCACAGCTTCGTCCCCGGTTTCGAAGAGCAGGTCGCCGGCATGAAGGCCGGAGACGAGAAGGATATCGACATCACGTTCCCCGAGGACTATCACGCGGACCTGGCCGGCAAGGCCGTGGTCTTCAAGGTGAAGTGCCACGAGGTCAAGGAGAAGGAAGTCCCCGCCCTGGACGACGAGTTCGCCAAGGACGTGAGCGAGTTCGACACCCTGGCGGAGCTGAAGGCCGACCTGGAGAAGCAGGTGGCCGAGGACCGGGAGAAGGACGCCCAGCGCGGCTTCGAGGACGCGCTGATGGAGCAGGTGGCCCAGGGCATCACCGCCGAGATCCCCGACGCCATGGTGGACGGCCAGGCCCGCCAGTTCCTGGAGAACTTCCGCACCCAGATCGCCCAGCAGGGCATCCCCTACGAGCAGTACCTCCAGATGACCGGCATCCAGGAGGCGAAGCTGCTGGAGGACGCCAAGGAGCCCGCCTTGCGCCAGGTGAAGATGGATCTGGCCGTCATGGCCATCATCAAGGCCGAGGGCATCGAGGCCACCGACGAGGACGTGGAGGCCGAGTACGCGAAGCTGGCGGAGCAGTTCGGCATGGATCTGGAGATGGTGAAGAAGTACATCCAGGCCGACCAGGTCAAGGACCAGATCTGCAGCCGCAAGGCCGTGGAGGTCGTGGTGGGGAGCGCCACCGCCGTCAAGCCGGAGGAGGGCCCCGCAGGAGAGGAGGCGCCGGCCGCCGAGGAGAAGAAGCCCGCCCGGAAGCCCCGCAGGAAGAAGGCCGAGGCCGCCGAGGGCGAAGAGCCGGCCGCCGCGGAGAAGAAGCCCGCCCGGAAGCCCCGCAAGAAGAAGACGGAGGAGACCGAGGAGCCGAAGGACGCCGAATGAGCCGGATCTTTCTATGAGGGCCCATGGATCCGACACGTTTCCACATGATGCCTGTGGTAACATGTGAAAATGCTCGTGATAGGAAGGACCGTCGGAGCGCGCCCCGCCTCCGATGGGGAGGGCGTCCACAAAAGACTGGAGGTTTTCACAGTGAGTTTAGTCCCTTACGTAGTAGAACAGACCAACCGGGGGGAGCGTTCTTATGACATCTTCTCCCGGCTGCTGAACGACCGCATCGTCTTCCTGGGCGAGGAGGTCAACGCCACCACGGCCAGTTTGATCGTGGCCCAGCTCCTGTACCTGGAGGCCCAGGACCCCGATAAGGACATCCAGCTGTATATCAACAGCCCCGGCGGCTCCGTCACCGACGGCATGGCGATCTATGATACCATGCAGTACGTCAAGTGCGACGTATCCACCATCTGTGTCGGGATGGCGGCCAGCATGGGGGCGTTCCTGCTCTCCTCCGGAGCCAAGGGCAAGCGCATCGCCCTGCCCAACGCGGAGATCATGATCCACCAGCCCTCCGCCGGGACCCAGGGCCAGATCACCGACATGGCCATCCACCTCAAGCGCCTGGAGATCATCAAGGAGCGGATGAACCGCATCCTGGCGGGGAACTGCGGCCGTTCCATCGAGGAGGTCACCGCCGCCTGTGAGCGCGACAATTTCATGAGCGCCGAGGAGGCCCGGGAGTTCGGCCTGATCGACAAGATCCTGGTGAACAAGGACAGCGGGGAAGCGAAGAAGGACGAGGCGTGAGGACGGCCCATCCCTGATAGAGAACTGAGGTAGGAATATGAACGACGACGGCAAGAAACCCCTGCGGTGTTCGTTCTGCGGCAAGCATGAGCAGCAGATCCACCGCATGATACAGGGCCCCGGCGTGCGCATCTGCGACGAGTGCGTCCACCTGTGCATGAGCATTTTGAACGACGGCTTCGAGGCGGACGCCCCCGCGCTGGAGGATCTGCCCGACCATCTGCCCGCCCCCCGGGAGATCCGCGACACCCTGGATCAGTATGTCATCGGCCAGGAGGAGGCGAAGGTCGCCCTCTCCGTCGCGGTCTACAACCATTATAAGCGCATCTTCTTCGGCGGTGACGAGGACGTGGAGCTCCAAAAGAGCAACATCCTGATGCTGGGCCCCACCGGCTCCGGCAAGACCCTCTTCGCCCAGACCCTGGCCCGCATCCTGAAGGTGCCCTTCGCCATCGCCGACGCCACTACCCTGACCGAGGCCGGCTATGTGGGCGACGACGTGGAGAACATCCTCCTCCGCCTGCTCCAGGCCGCTGATTTCGACGTGGAGCGGGCCGAGCACGGCATCATCTACGTGGACGAGATCGACAAGATTGCCCGGAAGAGCGAGAACACCTCCATCACCCGGGACGTCTCCGGCGAGGGCGTGCAGCAGGCGCTGCTGAAGATCGTGGAGGGGACCGTCGCCAACGTGCCGCCCCAGGGCGGCCGGAAGCACCCCCACCAGGAGTTCATCCAGATGAACACGAAGGACATCCTGTTCATCTGCGGCGGCGCCTTCGACGGGCTGGAGAAGATCGTGGAGAAGCGCCTGGACCAGAAGAGCATCGGCTTCGGCGCCAACGTCAAGGGAAAGAAGGACAAGGACCTGAGCAAGATCCTCCACGAGGTCCAGCCCCACGATATCTTGAAGTTCGGCCTCATCCCCGAGCTGGTGGGCCGCCTGCCGGTGATCGCGCCGCTGAACGGCCTGCGCCGGGAGGACCTGGTCCGCATCCTCCAGGAGCCCAAGAACGCCCTGGTGAAGCAGTACAAGAAGCTGCTGGAATACGACGACGTGGACCTGGAGTTCGAGCCCGAGGCCCTGGACGCCGTGGCGGACAAGGCCATCGAGCGGAACATCGGCGCCCGGGGCCTCCGGGCCGTCATGGAGGGGATGCTGACCCAGATCATGTACGACATCCCCTCGGATCCCACCATCGTCAAGGCCGTCATCACGAAGGAGTGCGTGGAGGGCAGGGGCCAGCCCATCCTGACGAGGGACCCCGAGAAAGTGGGCTATCCCGTGAAGCTGAACCCCGGCAAGAGCGGGAAGTCCCGGAACACGCCGCCGAAGTCGGCGTCTTGAACACGAGAAGGGCCCGGCCGACGGGCTTAGAGAGAGGAAGGGACGACGTCCCTTCCTCTCGGGCTGTAAGGCTCGATTCCATTCTCTTCCATCCGTGCCCTGCCCCTGGAAAGGAGCGTGAACCATGGGACTGACAACGACGAACCTGCCCGTCCTGGCCCTCCGGGGCCTGACGGTCTTCCCCCATATGGACCTGACCTTCGACGTGGAGCGCCCCATCTCCATCGCCGCGCTGGAGCGCGCCATGGAGGCGGAACAGGACATCTTCCTGGTCACGCAGCGGGAGATCGGCGTAGAGCTCCCGGCGGAGGAGGACCTGTACCAGATCGGTACGGTCTCCCACATCCGGCAGATCCTCCGGCTGTCCTCCGGCTCCGCCCGCGTCATGGTGGAGGGACGCCGCCGGGCCCGCCTGCGGCGGCTGTGGCAGTCCACCCCCTACCTCCAGGCCAACCTGGAGGAGCTGGCGGAGGAGCCCCCTTCCGAGGCGTCCCGCCGCAGCCCCCGGACGGAGGCGCTGCTCCGCCAGACCTGGAACCTGTTCAGCGAGTATGCCCAGCTGTCCGGCAGCGTCCCGGAGGAGGTCGTCACCGCGGTGATGGACGACCGGGACGTGGGCCATCTGGCGGACTTCATCGCCCAGAACCTCTCCCTGCGCCACACGGATAAGCAGGAGATCTTGGAGGAGCTGGCCCCCTTCGTCCGCCTGCGGAAGCTGAACGGGCTGCTGGCCCGGGAGTGCAGCATCCTGGGCTTCGAGCACGAGATGGAGGGCAAGATCCGGGACCAGCTGATCCGCGCCCAGCGGGACCAGATCCTCCGCACCCAGATCCGGGTCCTGCAAAACGAGCTGGGGGAGGACGACGAGGACGAGGCCGGGGACTACTGCCGGAAGATCCTGGAGCTGAAGCTGGGGGAGGAGGCGGAGGAGCACCTGCTCAAAGAGGCGGGGAAGCTGTCCCGCCAGCCCTACGGCAGCGCCGAGGCGTCGGTGATCCGGAACTATCTGGACGTGTGCCTGGAGGTGCCCTGGAACACCGAGACGCGGGAGCGGGTCAGCGTGGACGCCGCCCGGAAGGTGCTGGAGAAGGAGCACTTCGGCCTGGAGAAGGTGAAGGAGCGCATCCTGGAGACCATCGCCGTCCGGCAGATGAACCCCAAGGGCAAGGGGCAGATCCTCTGCCTGGTGGGGCCGCCCGGCGTGGGCAAGACCTCCATCGCCGTCAGCGTGGCCAAGGCGCTGAACCGGAAGCTGGCCCGTTTGTCCCTGGGCGGCGTCCGGGACGAGGCGGACATCCGGGGACACCGGCGGACTTACATCGGTTCCATGCCCGGCCGGGTGATCGACGCGGTCATCCGGGGCGGGTCCATGAACCCGCTGCTGCTGCTGGACGAGATCGACAAGCTGGGCAGCGACTACCGGGGCGACCCGGCCTCCGCCCTGCTGGAGGTGCTGGACAGCGAGCAGAACCACGCCTTCCGGGACCACTATATGGAGATCCCCGTGGACCTGAGCCGGGTGATGTTCATCACCACGGCCAACACCACGGACACCATCCCCCAGCCCCTGCTGGACCGGATGGAGGTCCTCCGCCTCACCAGCTACACCGACGAGGAGAAGGTGGAGATCGCCCGCCGCCACCTGCTGCCCAAGCAGCTGGCGGAGCACGGCTTGAAGAAGTCCGCCCTCCGGGTGGGCGACGACGTCCTCCGGGCCGTCATCCGGGATTATACCCGGGAGTCCGGCGTCCGCCTGCTGGAGCGCCGCATCGCCGCCCTGTGCCGGAAGGCGGACATGAAGCTGGTGTGCGGCGAGGCGAAGCGGCTCACCGTGACCGAGGAAGACCTGCCGAAGCTCCTGGACTGCCAGCCCTATCCCCCGGCCCTGCACACGGAGCGGGAGGAGGTCGGCGTGGTGAACGGCCTGGCCTGGACGGAGTCCGGCGGCGAGATCTTGGAAGTGGAGGTCAACGTCATGGAGGGCGCCGGCAAGCTGGAGCTCACCGGCAACTTGGGCGACGTGATGAAGGAGTCCGCCCAGGCGGCGCTGAGCTGCATCCGCAGCCGGGCGGAGGTGCTGGGCGTAGAGGCGGAGTTCTACAAGAACAAAGACATCCATGTCCATTTCCCTGAGGGCGCGGTGCCCAAGGACGGCCCCTCGGCGGGCATCGCCGTCACCACGGCCATGCTCTCCGCCCTGACGGACCGGAAGATCCGGGCGGGCATCGCCATGACGGGGGAAGTGACCCTCCGGGGCCGGGTGCTGGCCATCGGGGGCCTGAAGGAGAAGACCATGGCGGCCCTGCGGAACGGTATCCGCACCGTGCTGATCCCCAAGGACAACCTCCGGGACCTGGAGGAGATCGACCAAACGGTCCGGGCGGCGCTGGAGTTCGTCCCGGTGGAGACCGTGGACCAGGTCTTCTCCGCGGCGCTGCTCCCGGGACCAGGCCGGGAGCCGGCCGCTGACCGGGAGCCGGCTGCTAGCCTGGAAGAGACAGCGGGCCCCATCTTCGTCCCCATCAGCCGGGAGGATACAGAGGCCGTGTTGCGACAGTGAAGGAGGGAGCATGCCCATCGATTTTGGAAAAGCGGAGTTCATCCGCTCCGCCGGGACCCGGGAGCAGTTCCTCTGGGACGGCCTGCCGCAGTTCGCGTTCGCAGGCCGGTCCAATGTGGGGAAGTCCTCGGTCATCAACCGCCTGCTGGGCCGGAAGGACCTGGCCCGCGTAGGTGCGTCCCCCGGCAAGACCACCCAGGTGAATTATTACCTGGTGGACCGCCGGGCCTACCTGGTGGACCTGCCGGGCTACGGCTATGCCAAGGTCTCCAAGGCGGAGAAAGAGCGCTGGGGCCGCTTGATGGAGAGTTATTTCCAGGAGGCCCATATCACCGCCGGCGTGCTGATCGTGGACGCGCGGCACGAGCCCTCTGCCAACGATCGGACGATGCACAGCTGGTTCCGGGAGACGGGCTGTCCGGAGATCGTGGTGGCGAACAAGCTGGATAAGCTGAAAAAGAGCCAGGTCGATCCCGCCCTGGCCCTGATCCGGGAGGCCCTGGAGCTGGGAGAGGAGGACGTCCTCCTGCCGTTCTCCGCGGAGAAGGGGACCGGGAAGGAAGGGCTGATCCGCCTCCTGGACGCCGCCGCCGAGGGACCGCATCGATAAGGGAGCTGCCCGATGGGCCGTCAAGACGAGAGGAGCCCTTCCTGGGCCTCTCTCGTGACGCTCCTCCTTCCCGTTGAGGGGAGCCTCGTTGGTTTTTCGACACTGAGAGCCGCCCATGGGGCGGCTCTCAGCTCGTCTGTAAAGCAGGGAGGCTTGCCTGGCAGGCATGGGCAGGAGACGCGGGAGGGGGCGCCTCCCCGCCTTGGTCCGCGGACGGCCGGGGCGCGCTGGAACCCCCTTTGGCGCGGCGTCCGTCCGCCGGGAAGATGATGGGGACCCTCAGCAGCATGCTGAGGGTCCCCGTGTCATCGATAGAGGAACCGGTCACTGCACGATGAGGGTCGTCCCATCCATCTCCGGCGGGCAGGCCAGGCCCATCACGTCCAGCATCGTAGGCGCGATGTCGGCCAGTCGGCCGTCGGACCGCAGCTCGGAGCCAGCGCCGCAGAGGATGAAGGGCACCGGGTTGGTGGTGTGGGCGGTCATGGGACTGCCGTCGGGCTCCACCATCTGCTCGGCGTTGCCGTGGTCGGCGGTGATCATAGCGATGCCGCCCATCTTCAGGGTGGCGTCCACCACCTTGCCCACGCACGCGTCCACGGTCTCCACGGCCTTCACGGCGGCGTCGAACACGCCGGTGTGGCCCACCATGTCGCAGTTGGCGAAGTTCAGGATGATGACGTCATAGTTCCCGGACTCGATGCGCTCCACGCACTTCTCACAGACCTCGGGGGCGCTCATCTCCGGCTGGAGGTCGTAGGTCGCCACCTTGGGGGAGGGGACCAGCACCCGGTCCTCGCCGGGGAACACGGTCTCGCTGCCGCCATTGAAGAAGAAGGTCACATGGGCGTACTTCTCCGTCTCGGCGATGCGGAGCTGGGTCATGCCCATCTTGCTGAGATACTCGCCCAGGCCGTTGCTGACCAGCACGCGGGGGAAGGCCACTTCCACGTTGGGCATGGAGGCGTCGTACTCCGTGTTGCAGACGAAGGTCAGGGGGAAGAACTGCCGGGTGAAGCCGTCGAACTCCGGGTCCACCAGGGTCCGGGTGATCTCCCGGGCCCGGTCGGGGCGGAAGTTGAAGAAGATGACGCTGTCGTTGTCGGAGATGGAGCCCTCGGGGTCGCAGACCACCGGCTCCACGAACTCGTCGGTGACGCCCCTGCCATAGGACGCCTCCACCGCCGCCACGGGGTCGGGGTCGTTGATGGGGCTCTCGCCGTAGACCATGGCGTCATAAGCCTGCTCCACCCGGTCCCAGCGCTTGTCCCGGTCCATGGCGTAATAGCGGCCCATGACCGTGGCGATCTTGCCCACGCCCAGCTCCCTGCACTTGGCGGCGGTCTGAGCGACGAAGCCCGCGCCGGAGGTGGGGGACACGTCCCGCCCGTCCAGGAAGGCGTGGATATAGACCCGGCCGAGGCCCCGGTCCTTCGCCATCTCCAGCAGGGCGAAGAGGTGGGACAGGTGGGAATGCACGCCGCCGTCGGACAGCAGGCCCAACAGGTGCAGGGCGGAGCCCTTCTCCAGGCACGCGTCCATGGCGCGGCGGTAAGCGGGGTTTTGGAAGAAGCTGCCATCCTCGATGGCCCGGGTGATGCGGGGCAGGTCCTGGAAGACGACGCGGCCGCCGCCGATGTTGGTGTGGCCCACCTCGCTGTTGCCCATCTGCCCGTCGGGCAGGCCCACGTCCAGCCCGGAGGCGGAGAGGGTGGTGTGGGCGAACTCCCGGAAGAACCCGTCCAGCCGGGGGGTCTCAGCGGCCTTGACGGCGTTGCCGGTCTCTCCGCCTCCGGTCCCGAAGCCGTCCATGATGATCAGAGTGGTCGGTGTTTTGTTCATTTCGATACGCCTCCTCGCGGAGAAGATTCAGATCGTCCTCCCGGCGGCACGCGCGTCACGGGAGCGGCACGATCCGCGCGCCTTGGGCGCACGCCCCGGCGGCCGGTGCCGCCGCCGGCGGGGGAGACCGAGGGGGAGCGGCCCCCCTTGGGGGACATCACTCTTGGTTGGCCGCGTTGATGATCTCGACGAACTGGTCGGGCTTCAGGGCGGCGCCGCCGATGAGGCCGCCGTCGATGTCGGGCTGGGCCAGCAGCTCGGCGGCGTTCTTGGCGTTCATGGAGCCGCCGTACTGGATGGTGACGCTGCGGGCCACGCGGGCGCCGTACAGGGAGCGGATGGTGGCGCGGATGTTGGAGCAGACCTCGCCGGCCTGCTCGGCGGTGGCGGTCTTGCCGGTGCCGATGGCCCAGATGGGCTCATAGGCGATGATGCAGCGGCGCAGCTTGTCGGCGGGGACGCCGAAGAGGGCGCTCTTCACCTGCAGGGCGATCCATTCGGTGGTGATGCCGGTCTCCCGCTGCTCCAGGCTCTCGCCTACGCAGATGATGGGGTTCATGCCGGCGTTCAGGACGGCGTGGACCTTCTTGTTGACGGACTCGTCGGTCTCGCCGAAATACTGGCGGCGCTCGCTGTGGCCGATGATGACGTACTTGACGGCCAGGTCCTTGAGCATGTCGGCGGAGATCTCGCCGGTGTAAGCGCCCTTCTCCTCGAAGTAGACGTTCTCGGCGCCCACGGAGATGCGCAGGTCCTTGAACGCCTTCGTGGCGGTGGAGATGTTGCAGGCGGGGACGCAGATCAGCGTCTCGCACCACTTGGCGCGGGGCATGATCTTGCGGATATCCTCGGCGAACTTCTTGGTCTCGGTGGCGGTCATGTTCATTTTCCAGTTGCCGGCGATGACCGTTTTGCGGTATCTGCGATTCATGATCTTCAATCTCCTTTTATATCTTTCATTTCATGGCAGGCCGGAGGCCCGCGGGGACAGCTGAAGCGATTGCCAACTATTTTATAGCCCAAATAGACGGAAATGTCAAGGGCATAACGCATGTTCCCTGAACTTTTTCGGAAAAAGGGCCGTCTTCCCCGCCATATGGCCTGGGGATCCGCCGCGGGATGCGGGATGGATCTTCGCGGGAGGAGGGGGACTGGGGACCGCCCCCGGACGGAGCCCGGCCGTCCAGGGCGGCGCCCCGGCCCGCGGACCGGCGGCGGGGGCCGAGGGGGGAGGGATCCCGCCCGGCGGAGCGCCGGGGGCACAAAGAGGGCCCTGCCGGCGGGGAGGGGGAGCGTCATGAGAGGGGCCCGGGAGGGGCCCCTCCCGCTTCCGGTCCCCGGGCCTCAGGACGGCCCCGAGGGCCCGGGGATCCGCTCAGGCCGGCGGGGAGGCATGGGCCTGGACGAGGGGGAGCCCGCTCCCCCTCGGAGGACGCCTCACGCGTCCAGGAGGCAGGCGACGCCGGGGAGCTCCTTGCCTTCCATGAACTCGAGGGAGGCGCCGCCGCCGGTGGAGATGTGGCTCATCTTGTCGGCGTAGCCGAGCTGCTGCACGGCCGCCGCGGAGTCGCCGCCGCCGATGATGGTGATGGCGGAGGTCTCGCTCAGCGCCTCGGCCACGGCCTTGGTGCCCACGGCGAACTTGTCGAACTCGAACACGCCCATGGGCCCGTTCCAGATGACGGTGCCCGCGTCCTTCACGGCGTCGCGGTACAGCGCCACGGTCTTGGGCCCGATGTCCAGGCCCTGCCACCCGTCGGGGATCTGGCCGGCCTCGACCACCTTGCTGTCCGCGTCGGGGGCGAACTTGTCGCCGATGACGGTGTCCACCGGCAGGAGGAGCCTGACGCCCTTCTCCCGGGCCTTCTCGATCATGTCGAGGGCGTACGCCTCCCAGTCGGCCTCCAGCAGGCTGTCGCCCACCGTGCCGCCCTGGGCGGCGGAGAAGGTGTAGGACATGCCGCCGCCGATGATGATGGTGTCGGCGATCTCCAGCAGGTTGTTGATGACGCCGATCTTGGAGGAGACCTTCGCGCCGCCCAGGATGGCGACCAGGGGCCGCTTGGGATCGGCCAGGGCGCCGCCGATGAAGTCCAGCTCCTTCTGGATCAGGAAGCCGGAGACGGCGGGCAGGTAGGCGGAAACGCCGGCGGTGGAGGCGTGGGCCCGGTGCACCGCGCCGAAGGCGTCGGACACGTAGACGCCGTCGCTCCCCGCCAGGGCGGCCATCTGCTTGGCCAGCTCCGGATCGTCCTTGGTCTCGCCCTTCTCGAAGCGGGTGTTCTGGAGCAGCATGATCTCGCCCGGCCGGAGGGCGGCGGCCTTGGCCTGGGCGTCGGGGCCCACCACGTCGCCGGCCAGGATCACCGGTCTGCCCAGCAGCTCGCTCAGGCGCTGGGCCACCGGCTCCATGCGCAGGGCCCGGAGGGACTCCTGCCACGCCTCCTCCGTGATGGAGGACTCGTCCTTGCCCTTTTCCAGCTGCTTCTTCTTATAGGAATCGAAGGTGGCCACGGGCTTGCCCATGTGCGAGCAGGCGATGACGGCGGCGCCCTGGTCCAGCAGGTACTGGATGGTGGGCAGCGCGGCCCGGATGCGCTTGTCGTCGGTGATGACGCCGCTGCCATCCTTGGCCAGGGGCACGTTGAAGTCGCAGCGGAGCAGCACCTTCCTGCCCTTGACGTCGATGTCTTTGACGGTCTTCTTGTTGTAATTCATTTGAGAACTCCTCCAAAAAGCTATTTTTTGCGGCGCGGCTGCGCCGGTTCAAACGTTCTCGGCCATCTCCCCGGCCCCCAGTAGGCCGGGGAACCCGTTCTGCCGCAGGGCCTCGTACACGCAGACGGCCACGGTGTTGCTCAGGTTCAGGGACCGGGCCTCGCCGATCATGGGCAGGCGCACGCAGCGCTCCCGGAACCGCTCCCGGAACCACAGGGGCAGCCCGGCGGTCTCCTTGCCGAAGAAGAGCCAGCTGTCCGGCCCGAACCGCGCCCCGGCATAGGACCGGGGGGCCTTGGTGGTGGTGAGCCAGGCGTCCGCGGCGGCCTCGGGATGGCGGCGGAACAGGTCGTCCAGATCATCGTAGTCTGAGACCTCCACCAGATGCCAGTAGTCCAGGCCGCAGCGCTTCATGTTCCGCTGGATGGCGTCCTGGGAGATGTCGAAGCCCAGGGGGCGGACCAGGTGGAGGCTGGCCCCGGTGACGGCGCAGGTGCGGGCGATGTTCCCGCAGTTTTGTGGGATCTCGGGTTCCACCAGCACGACGTGCAGCATAGGGCGGGCCTCGCTTCCTCTCAGAATGGTATCATTGTAATCTATCATCTGAACGAATTCAACCATATCCTGCGAAAAAAATGCATTTCCTAGGAAAGCGCGTGGGGGAGGAGGGGGGAGATCCTGCGAAACGACGAAAATGCGGGCCCTCACCCGCCGTTCTCCCCGGCTTTTCCGTAGGGTCTGACAAAAACGGACAAGAAATAGGAAAAGATCTGGAAAAAATTCTAGGGACAAAATGTGAAAGACCACTGGATTTTCCACAAAGATCTGATATAATGGAAACAGCTTTCGTAAAAATGTGCAAAGGAGTGAGCGCTCATGTACCGCGCGGAGCGAGCTGTCCTCATGTTCGAAGAAGACGCCGCCGTCCCGGCGGGCGCCAAGCCGCTGATGCTGGAGACCGTGCTGTCCCGTCCCATTTTGTCCTGGGTGTGTGACCGATCGCGGGCCGAAGGCGTCCAGCGGTTTTTCGCTGTCTGCGGCCCCCGCTTCGCGGAGGGAGCGAGGGCGCTCCTCCCGCCGGACGCGGTGGTGTCCGAGCAGTGGGCGGACCTGGCGGCCTTCCTGGACACGGACGAGCCGGTGCTGGTGCTGCCCAGGGCGGCCTTCCCGATGGCGGAGGCCGGCCCCGGCTTCGCCTACGCCGCCTCCGGCCGCGAGCTGGCGCAGCGGTGGCGGGAGAAGATGACCAACGACGTCCAGGGCGCGGAGCTGGTCCCCGGCTGGCTGCCGGTCTATGGCCCGGAGACCATCGCCGAGATCGAGGCGCTGCTGGAGCGGAGAGGCGGGAGAGCGTAGATCCGTCCGATGTGCCGATCGGACAAAAAATATGATGATCGGTTAACGGTCATGGAAAGAGAGCGTTTAGGATATGATTTCACACGGGAAAGATATCAAGGTGTTTTCCGGCAACGCGAACCTGAAGCTGGCGAAGGAGATCTGCGCGCAGATGGGGACGAAGCTGGGAGAGGCCGAGGTCGGCGCCTTCTCCGACGGCGAGGTCTTCGTCTCCCTGTATGAGACCGTCCGGGGCAGCGATGTTTTCGTGGTCCAGCCTACCTGCAGCCCGGTCAACAACAACCTGATGGAGCTGCTCATCATCATCGACGCGCTGAAGCGGGCCTCCGCGGGCCGCATCACCGCCGTCGTCCCTTACTACGGCTATGCCCGGCAGGACCGCAAGGCCAAGGCCCGGGATCCCATCACCGCCAAGCTGGCGGCGAACATGATCACCGCCGCCGGGGCGGACCGGGTGCTGACCATGGATCTCCACGCCGCCCAGATCCAGGGCTTCTTCGATATCCCTGTGGACAACCTGGCGGGCAACCCCATCTTCGTGGATTACTACGCCAAGAAGTTCGGCTCCGCCTGCGAGGACATGGTGGTGGTCTCTCCCGACGTGGGATCCGTGTCCCGGGCCCGCGCCTTCGCCCAGAAGCTGCACATGCAGCTGGCCATCGTGGATAAGCGCCGCCAGCGGGCCAACCAGTGCGAGGTCATGAACGTCATCGGCGACGTGGAGGGCCGGGACTGCATCCTCTTCGACGACCTGGTGGACACCGGCGGGTCCCTGTGCAACGCCGCCCAGGCCCTGGTGAACAACGGGGCCCACAGCGTCAACGCCTGCGCGTCCCACGGCGTGCTCTCCGGCCCGGCCATCGACCGGATCAACGCCAGCCCCATCCAGGAGCTGGCCCTGCTGGACACCATCCCGGCCATCAAGCCCGGCCTCAGCGAGAAGATCAAGTACCTCTCCGTGGCCCCCATGTTCAGCGACGCCATCGAGCGCATCTACCAGGAAGTCTCCATCTCCAAGCTGTTCCGGTGATCTCGTCCCCCGAGGGGGGCGCACGGAGCGTCCGCACGCCGCGCCCCGGCGTCCCGCAGGGGGAGAGGGGCGGTCCGGCGGCGGCGCGGCGGGGGGATCCATACCTATCGGATAAGGCCATCGAGGCGGGGGAGGGTCACTTCCCCGCCTATTGGACCGTCCGGATCTGACGATCTTCAGTATCTTTTGGAAAGGCGGGACCGCTGTGTTTGGGAACAAGGGCTCTTCCGTGGAGTGGCTGATCGCGGGGCTGGGGAACCCCGGCCGGAGATATGAGGATACCCGGCACAACATGGGCTTCCGCACCGTAGAGCTGCTGGCGGAGCAGGCGGGCGTGAAGCTGAACAAGGTGAAGTTCAAGTCCGCATATAATATCATGGAGTTCGCGGGGGCCCGGTGCCTGGTGATGAAGCCCCAGACCTATATGAACCTCTCCGGCGAGGCCGTCCGGGAGGCGGCGCAGTTCTATAAGATCCCCGCCGACCATGTGCTGGTGATCTATGACGACGTGTCGCTGCCCGTGGGGAAGCTGCGGGTCCGTCCCGCCGGGTCCGCCGGGGGGCACAACGGCGTCAAGGACATCATCGCCCGCCTGGGGACCCAGGAGTTCCCCCGGATCAAGATCGGCACCGGGGCCCCGGAGGATAAGGACGGCATGATCGACTGGGTCATCGGCGTCCCCTCCCGGAAGGAGCGGGAGATCCTGCTGGGATCGTTCCGGCGGGCCATCCAGGCGGCGGAGTGCATCATCGTCCATGGCTGCCAGAAGGCCATGAACGACTTCAATCGCGCCTTGCCTTGAGCGAAGGGATCTGCCATGAAGCATTTGTTGAAGACCTTGGCCGGCCTCCGGGAGGCCGGGGAGCTCCTCCGCCGGATCGAGGACGGCGGCTGTCCCGCGGTGGTCACCGGCCTCCAGCCGGTCCAGCGGGCCTGCTTCGGCGCGGCCGTCGCCCAGGCGGCGGGCCGCCCGGCGGTCTTCGTCTGCGGCGACGAGGGGGAGGCCCGTCAGCTGGCGGGGGACCTGACGGCCCTGCTGGGCGTGCCGCCGGTGGCCCTGTTCAGCCGGGAGTGGCAGCTCCGCCCCGGCGCGGTGGCCTCCCGGGACTGGGAGCGGGGCCGCCTGGCGGCCCTCTATGCCCTGGCCGGCGATGCGCCGCCTCCGGCGGTGGTGGCCACCGCCGACGCGCTGATGGCCCGGACCCTGCCGCCGGACCTTTTGAGGCGCTTGTCCATCACCCTGGAGGTGGGGGAGCGGCGGGAGCTGGCGGAGCTGGCGGACCGCCTCCTCTCCGCCGGGTACGTCCGCTGCCAGCAGGTGGAGGGCGTGGGCCAGTTCGCCCTCCGGGGCGGCATCCTGGACGTGTTCTCCCCCCTGATGGACCAGCCGGTCCGCTGTGAGTTCTTCGACGACGAGATCGACTCCATGGGGGCCTTCGACCCCGGCACCCAGCGCCGGACCGTGAACCTGGACACCGCCCTGCTGCTCCCCGCCGCCGAGGTCCTGCCCCGGCAGGCGGAGGGCGGGCTGGAGGGCCTGGCGGCGAAGCTCCTGGCCCTGGCGGCGAAGCTGGGGGAGGAGGGGCCCGCCGCCGCCCGCCTCCGGGAGGACGGCGAGCGGCTGAGGAACGGCTCCATCCCCGACGGGCTGGACCGCTACCTCGCCGCCGTCTATCCCAAGGCCACCGCCGGGGCCCACTACCTGCCCCGGGACGCCGTGGTGTTCCTCTGCGAGGCGGGACGGGTGGACGAGCGGGCCAAGGGGGCCCTGCTCCAGGCCCGGCAGGATCTGGAGGCGATGATGGAGGCGGGCGTCCTGGCGGGGGAGTACGCCAAGCTGCTGCTCTCCGCCGAGGAGCTCTATGCCGAGCTGGCGGAATTCCCGGTCATCATGGCCAACGCCCTGCCCACCTCCCGCTGCCCCCTCCCGCCCCGGGGCCTGCTCAGCGTCGACGCCCGGCAGCTCAGCTCCTATGGCGGCAGCCTGGAGACCGCCGTGGCGGACCTGGAGCAGTACCGGCGCAGCGGCAGCGCCGTGCTCCTCCTCTGCGGCGGGGAGGCCCGGGCGAAGAACCTCCACGGCCTGCTGGCGGAGCGCGGCATCCCCGCCGCCCTGGACCTGGAGGGGAGCGCCATGCCGGCTCTGGGGGAGATCCGGATCTCGGTGGGCGCGCTCTCCGCCGGGTGCGAGTGGCCGGCGCTCCGGCTGGCGGTGCTGACCGAGGGCCAGCTCATGGCCCCGGCCCGGAAGAAGGCCCGGCCGGACAAGGGCTCCAACCGCCAAAAGATCCAGTCCTACACGGACCTGAAGCCCGGCGACCTGGTGGTCCACACCCACCACGGCGTGGGGCGCTTCGCCGGCATCCAGCGGATGCCGGTGGACGGCGTGGAGAAGGACTATATCAAGATCGACTACGCCGGAGGCGACTGCCTCTACGTCCCCGCCACGCAGCTGGACATGGTCTCCAAATACATCGGCGGCGGGGAGGACGGTGAGCACCGCCAGAAGCTGAGCAAGCTGGGCGGCACCGAGTGGGCCAAGCAGAAGGTGCGGGCCAAGAGGGCCGTCAAGGACCTGGCCAAGGGCCTGACGGCGCTCTACGCCGAACGCCAGCGCCGCCCCGGCTTCGCCTTCTCCCAGGACTCCCCCTGGCAGCGGGAGTTCGAGGAGGCGTTCCCCTACGCGGAGACGGACGACCAGCTCCGGGCGGTGGCGGAGATCAAGAAGGACATGGAGGCGCCCCGGCCCATGGACCGCCTGCTCTGCGGCGACGTGGGCTACGGCAAGACGGAGGTGGCCCTCCGGGCGGTGATGAAGTGCGTGCTGGACGGCAAGCAGGCCGCCATCCTGGTGCCCACCACCGTCCTGGCCCAGCAGCATTACGCCACGGCCATGGGCCGCTTCCGGGACTTCCCGGTGAGGATCGAGGTCCTATCCCGCTTCACCGCCCCCAAGGAGGCCAAGCGCATCCTGGAGGCCGCGAAGGGGGGCCGGGTGGACCTGCTGATCGGCACCCATAAGCTGCTGCAAAAGGACATGGCCTTCAAGGACCTGGGGCTGCTGATCATCGACGAGGAGCAGCGCTTCGGCGTCAGCCACAAGGAGCGGCTGAAGGAGCTGAGCCGCCAGGTGGACGTGCTGACCCTCTCCGCCACGCCCATCCCCCGGACGCTGAACATGGCCCTCTCGGGCCTCCGGGACATGAGCACCATCGAGGAGCCCCCGGCGGACCGCCAGCCGGTCCAGACCTACGTGCTGGAGCACGACTGGGCCATCCTGGAGGACGCCATGCGGAAGGAGCTGGGCCGGGGCGGGCAGATCTATTACCTGCACAACCGGGTGGAGAGCATCGACCTGACCGCCTCCCGCATCCAGAAGATGCTGGGAGCGGAGGTGCGCGTGGTCACCGGCCACGGGAAGATGAGCGAGCAGGAGCTCTCCTCCGTCATGCGGGCCATGGTGGACGGGGAGGCGGACGTGCTGGTCTGCACCACCATCATCGAGACGGGCATCGACATCTCCAACGTGAACACCCTGATCATCGAGGACGCGGACAAGATGGGCCTGGCCCAGCTCCACCAGATCCGGGGCCGCATCGGCCGCAGCGCCCGTCGGGCTTACGCCTATCTGACCTTCCGGAAGGGGAAGGTGCTCCAGGAGGTCGCGGCGAAGCGCCTCTCGGCCATCCGGGAGTACGTGGAGTTCGGTTCGGGCTTCCGCATCGCCATGCGGGACCTGGAGATCCGGGGCGCGGGGAACCTGCTGGGGCCGGAGCAGTCCGGGTATCTCATGAGCGTGGGCTACGACCTCTATTTGAAGCTCCTGGAGGAGGCGGTCCTGGAGGAGCGGGGCGAGGAGAAGCAGATCGAGACGGAGTGCTCCGCCGACCTGACCGTCAACGCCAACATCCCGGAGCGTTACGTCTCCTCCCCGGAGCAGCGGATGGACCTCTACCGGCGCATCGCCGCCATCCGCTCCAACGACGACGCCTCGGACCTGCTGGACGAGCTGCTGGACCGCTACGGCGAGGCGCCGAAGCCGGTGTTGGCCCTGCTGGACGTGGCCCTCCTGCGGGCGGCGGCGGCGAAGGCGGGGGTCTCGGACATCACCCAGAAGAGGGACGTCCTCCGCTTCCAGCTGGCGGTCTTCCGCCCGGAGGCGGTGGTGCGGGTCTGCGGGCTGAACAAGTACCGCCAGCGGCTCACGGTGGCCGCCGGGGAGGACCCGGCGCTGAGCCTGAAGCTGAAGCCCGGCGCGGACGCGCTGGAGAGCGCCATGGAGCTGGTGGAGGATCTGGCGCTGCAAAGCCAAGGATGAGGATCGGCGGGAGCGCGGGGACATAGCGTCCCCGCGCTCCGGAGCGTCGCGAAAGCAGCGAGACCTTCCTCGACGGGGAGGAAGAGCGTCACGAGAGGGACCCAGGAAGGGTCCCTCTCGTTTTCGACAGCCTGCGCGCGGGGACGCCATGTCCCCGCGCCTTGTCATATCCCCCATGCCTCACCCATATAGTGGGAGTGGACGACCTTGGAAGGGGAGGAGTGGGAGCGATGAGGAAACGGGCGGCGGCGCTGGCACTGGCCCTCTGCGTGGGGCTGAGCGGCTGCGCCCTGGAAAGAGAGGGGAGGAGAGAGGACGCCTCCCTGCTGGGCCGGGCGGCGGAGCTGGCGGAGGAGACGATCCTCCTGAGCGTGGACGGCCGGGAGATCCCGGCGTGGCGGTATCTCTACTGGCTGGCCTTCACCTGCGACCAGATCCGGGAGAAATATGAGGACGGCGGGATGGCGCTGGACTGGGGAGCACCGGTCACCGGGGGCACCCTGGCGGACTACGCCAAGGATCAGGCCCTGGCCGACACGGCCCTCTACGCGACCGTGGAGAACTGGGCGGAGCGGTACGGCTGCGTCTTGAGCGAGAAGGAGCGGGCGTCCCTGACCGGGCTCTGGGAGGAGCAGTCGGAGGCCCACGGGGGAGAGGAAGCCTATTTGGGGGAGCTGGCGGACCTGGGGCTGGACCGCCTCCGGGCGGAGGAGCTGGCGGAGGTGGGGATGCTCTACGCCAAGCTCTACGAGCTCGTCCTCACGGAGGGCAGCGAGCTTTCGGAGCTCTTGGAGCCGGCGGAGGGCCTAACGGTGGACCGCATCCTGATCGGCGCGGGGGAGGACCGGGAGGCGGCCCGGGAGGAAGCGGCGGCGGTCTTCTCCCGCCTGAACAGCGCGGAAGACCCGGGAGCGGCCTTCCCGCTCCTGGCGGCGGAGGGGGCCGATACGGCAGGGCCCCGGTCGTTCCTGCCGGGGGACGGGACCCTGCCGCCTGCCCTGGAGGAAGCCGCTCAGGCGCTGGAGGAGGGCCAGTGGTCCGGCATCCTGGAGTCGGAGGAGGGCTTCTCCATCCTCCGCCGCCTGGCCTCGGACGGCACGGCGCTGGCGGGGGAGGCGTTCGACCGGCTCCTCCAGGAGGCGACCGAGGACGCGCTGATCCGGACGACGCCCGCTTACGACCGGCTGGATGCCTCCGCCTTCGACGAGGCGCTCCTGGGACTGCGGGAGGAGGATGCGTAGGGGCCGGGCGCCGGGGGAGGACGGAGTTTTCGTCACCTTGACGAAAACTTTGGCAAAGTCGTCAAAGATTTAACGAAATTGTAAAACCTGACGAAAGCCCATTGACGGGGCCGGGGAAACTGTCTATAATGATAAACAGAAGAGGGCGGTCGGCGGAGCGTCGAAAGGTCCGCGGTCCGTCCCGCCCCGTCCGTTGAGACCCCGGCGGCCCGCCGAGCTGCCAAAATATTACAAAACGGAGGAACATCATGAAAGATCTTTATGTCGTGAACTGCTGCCGTACCGCCATCGGCTCCTTTGGCGGCAGTCTGAAGAACACCCCCGCCGCCGAGCTGGGCGCCATCGTGGTGAAGGAGGCCCTGAACCGCGCCGGCGTGAAGCCCGAGGACGTGGACGAGGTCATGTTCGGCTGCATCCTGACCGCCGCCCAGGGCCAGAACGTGGCCCGCCAGGTCTCCATCAAGGCCGGCATCCCCTATTCCGTCCCCGCTTACACCGTGGGCATGGTCTGCGGCTCCGGCATGAAGTCTCTCATCGAGGGCGCCCGCTCCATCCTCGCCGGCGACGCGGACGTGGTCGTCTGCGGCGGCACGGAGAACATGAGCGCCGCTCCCTTCGCCTCCATGGACGCCCGCTGGGGCGCCCGCATGGGCGACAAGAAGCTGGTCGACACCATGATCAAGGACGGCCTGTGGGACGCCTATAACAACTATCACATGGGCACCACCGCCGAGAACATCAATGACATCTGGGGCATCACCCGCCAGGAGCAGGACGAGTTCGCCGCCGCCTCCCAGCAGAAGACCGAGGCCGCGCAGAAGGCCGGCAGGTTCGACGCGGAGATCGTCCCCGTCCCCGTGAAGGTGAAGAAGCAGGTCGTGGACTTCAAGGTCGACGAGTTCCCCAAGGCCGGCGTCACCGCCGAGGGCATCGCGAAGCTCCGCGGCGCGTTCCCCGTGGGCCCCGAGTCTCCGGAGCCCCAGGTCGTGCACACCTTCGAGGTCACCGGCAAGAAGGAGACCGAGGATAAGGGCCAGCAGCGCGTCACCGCGGCCAATGCCTCCGGCATCAACGACGGCGCGGCCGCCATCATCCTGGCCTCCGGCGAGGCCGTGGAGAAGTACGGCCTGAAGCCCATGGCCAAGCTGATCGGCTGGGGCCAGGGCGGCGTGGATCCCAAGATCATGGGCGTGGGCCCCGTGCCCGCTTCCCGCGCGGCTATGAAGAAGGCCGGCGTGACCATCGACGACATCGACCTGGTCGAGGCCAACGAGGCCTTCGCCGCCCAGTCCATCGCCGTGGCCCGTGAGCTGGGCTTCGACATGGCGAAGGTCAACGTCAACGGCGGCGCCATCGCCCTGGGCCACCCCGTCGGCGCTTCCGGCGCCCGCATCATCGTCACGCTGCTGCACGAGATGCAAAAGCGCGACGACGCGAAGAAGGGCCTGGCCACCCTCTGCATCGGCGGCGGCATGGGCGTCGCCACCGTGTTCGAGAAGTGCTGAGCGGTTCCCCCTGAGAGGGGAGCGGTCAAGAGGACGTCCGCTCCTCCGGCGGCCTGACGGCAGGCCGCCGGAGCGGCGGCAAAGCAGGAGAGGGGCCTTCGGGCCCCTCTTCGATATCGAGGAGAGAGGGACGCATGGGAGGACATTTTCAAGGATTGGGCCATGTGGCCATATACACCCGGGACATCGGGGAGAGCGCGGCCTTTTATGAGGCGCTGGGCGGCGAGGTGACCGCCCGGGGCAGCGTGCCCACGCCGGGAGGGGAGAAGGAGCTGGCGCTGGTCTCCTTCGGGGGCATCACGCTGGAGCTGATCCGGAGCCCTGCGCCGGTCCAGATGGGAGAGGGGAGCATCCCCCATATCGCCATCCTGGTGGACGACCTGGACGCCGCCGCCGCCAAGATCCGGGCCGCGGGAGTGGACACGTTCATGACGCCGGAGAAGAAGGTCCTGCCGGACCTTTTCGGGGGCCTGGAGAACTGGTTCTTCACCGGCCCCTCGGGCGAGCAGATCGAGCTGCTGCATATGCTGTAAAGCAGGGAGCGCTTCCACCTTTCGGTGGAAGCGCTCCCCCTTTTGCCGGCGGTTCAGCGGAACAGTTTCCGTCCCAGCCAGATGAACAGGCACGCGCCGGCCACGTCGACGATGAGGCCGGCGATCCAGCCGTACGCGTAGAAGCCGATCAGGCCGAAGACCGCGCTGCCCACGACGGAGCCGACGATGCCGATGAGGATGCTGCGGAGCAGTCCGCCCTCGGCATCCATCAGCTTCCCGGCGATGGTGCCCACCAGGGCGCCCATGATCAAGGAACCAAGGAGATGGAACATAGCCTTCCTCTCTTTCTTGTCCCGAGAACGGGACGGTCGTTCGTATTGGAGGGAGCCCCCTCAATCTTCGATATACTTTCGCACCCGGTAGACCGCGCCGATCTCCTCCTCGCAGATCTTCCGGCACGCCTCGATCTCCTCCGGGGGGATCGTGTCCACCACGGTCATCATCACCGTGGGCACATACTGCCGCAGCTCCTTGGCGAAGGACTTCATGGCCTCGTAGGCCCCCGCCTGGGCGGGGTGGCAGAGGGCGTCGTATCGCTCCGCCGTGTCGGTGTTCAGGGAGATGGACACCATGTCGAACCGCCCGGCGAAGTCCGGCGCGATGTCCCGGCCGTGGATGAGGCTGCCGGTGCCGTTGGTGTCCATGCGGGTGAAGGGCTTTTTGCCCTTGGCCTTGAGCTGGTCGATGACCCAGCAGATGTCGTCGATGCGGTAGCTGGGCTCGCCGAAGCCGCAGAAGACCAGCTGGCCGTACTTGGAGAGGTCTCGGGCCTCGATGTCCGCCAAGATCTCCTCCCGGGTGGGCTCCCGCTCCAGCCAGAGGTTGTGGGTGTAGATGCTGCCGCCGTGCCCGTTGTGCCGGAGGCAGAACTCACAGTTGAAGTTGCAGCGGTTCGTGGTGTTGACATACAGGTTTTCCCCGTACTCATAGGTGATGGTGAAGCCTTTTTCCATGGATATCGCTCCTTATTCGTCGTCAGCTCAGATGGATCTGGGACAGGGTGAACACGCCGTCCTGATAGCGGACCACCGCGTCTACCTCCGCCGCGTAGGAGAGCGTGGGATGGAAGCCTTCGCCGTCCAGCCAGGCGGACCCGCGGAAGCGGAGGCTCTCCCCGTAAAAGAGGGGCTCCGGGATGACCTCGAAACTGACGATGTCCCCGGCGCAGAGCCCTTCGATGCATGCCGGGTCCCCTTCCTCCTGCTCCTGCAAAAGCTCCGTGATGTCCGTCAGCTCCGCCCCCAGGATGGAATAGGTCCGCCCGTTGACCGTCTCCACGGACATGGCTTCGCTCAGGTCCTCTCTGAAAAACTCCCAGGGGAGGGCGCAGTCCGTCAGGGTCCCGTCGGGGCCCTTCTCCAGGACGTGCAGCTCGTCGACGGAGACCCCAGTCCCGGTGCCGGGGTGGCAGACGGCGATCAGCTCGTCCTCCCAGTCATCGTCCAGATCGAAGCAGTAGAGCCGGGGGAGGATCTGCTGGGACGTCAGCCAGGGCCAGTCGAACTCCGCCAGACTGTCTCCCCAGCGGATGAGGGCCTTGTCCCACTGGAGGCCGTAGAGAGCGGCGTCCGCCTCCGGCAGCTCCGACGCCAGCACCGGGAAGTCGTCATCCGTGAAAGGGCCCAGGGGCGGAATGTGAGGCAGCTGATATCCCTCCGCCGGAGCCCGGCCCTCCGTGATCTCAGCGGGGGTGGTGAGCTCCGCCAGCGGGGTCAGCGCGGGGAGAGAGGCGGTCTCTGAGACCGCCGGAGGCTCCTCGGGCGGGGCATCCGGCTCCGCCGGGGCGGGGGAGGCGCAGCTGGTCAAGGCCAGCAGGAGGGAGAGGGCAACGGTCCATTTTTTCATGCGGATCCTTTCTATTGATGATAGCTGTAAAGGTGAAGGTCTTGCAGGATGAACACGCCGTCCTCCAGAAGGACTTCGGCTGAAGTCTCCGCCACATAGCAGGGGGCGGCGCTGTCCGGCGGGCTCAGGCAGAACGCGCCCCGGAACCGGAGCCCGCCCCAGTCCGTTGTCTCGAAGTCCGCGATCATGCCGAAGGAAGCCGACTCCAGGTCCAGCTCCGATCCCTCATGCTGGAACTCTACCAGCTCATGGCCCAGTATGGCGAAGGTCCGCCCGTTGAGTTCAGCGGTGTCGAACAGCTTGGGGAGCTCCTCCTGCCAGAGGCTCTCGGGGAAGGTGTGAGCCGTCAAAGTCCCGTCGGGGCCCTTTTCCAGGATATGCAGTTCCGCAATGGAGACCCCCGTGCCGGTGCCCACCTGGCAGATGACGGCGAGCTCCTCTACTCCAAGGCCGGTATCAAGCCCCTTTATTTGAGGAAGGGCCATGCTGGGGCCGGGGAAGAGCGTCCAGTCGAACTCCGCCAGGCAGTCCCCCCAGCGGATGAGGGCGGTCTCCTGGGAGGTGTCGGCGTACAGGGGCAGACCGTAAAGGACTGCGTCCGCCTCCCGGTCTTCTGCCAGGACAGCGATGCTTGGGCCGTCGGTGACCCAGCGCTCCGCGTTATTTCGATAGGTCCTCCAGTCCGTATCTCGGGGAAGGGGCGGCAGATCATAGTCCTCCGCCGGGGCCCGCCCCTCCGTCACCACGGCAGGGGCGGAGATCGGCTCCAGCTGCCGGGGCTCCGGCAGGGAGGGTGTCCCCGCCTCCGCCGGGGGCTCGTCCGGCAAAGGCTCCGGTCCCTCTGGGGCGGGCGCCGCGCAGCCCGCCAAAAGCGCAAGAGCCAGCAGGAGGGGGGATGTCTTTTTCATTCGCTGTCCTCGCGATAAGTCTCTTTGATCTTCGGGAACAGCCGCAGGCCGTTCTCCCAGGTGATCCGGGTCAGCTCCTCCGGGCTCACGCCCTTCCACTCCGCCAGCTTCTCGATGATGTGAGGCAGGTTCCGGCTGTCGTTCCGCTTCCCCCGGAAGGGGACGGGCGAGAGGTAAGGGGCGTCCGTCTCCACCACGATCCGCTCCAGCGGCGTGACGGCGGCCACCTCCGGGGCCTTCTGGGCGTTCTTATAGGTGATGGGCCCGTCGAAGCCCAGGTACCAGCCCCGCTTCAAAAGCGCCTCGGCCATCTCGGGACTGCCGGAGAAGCAGTGGAACACCCCCCGGACCTCGGGATAGTCCGTCACGATGGAGAGGGAGTCCCCGTGGGCCTCCCGGTCGTGGACGATGACGGGCAGGCCCAGCTCGATGGCCAGCTCGATCTGCCGCCGGAAGACGGTCTGCTGGAGATCCCTGGGAGGGCCATCCTTCCAGTAGTAGTCCAGTCCGATCTCCCCGACGGCCACCACCTTCTCATGCCCGCACAGCTCCCGGAGGGCGGCGAGCTCCGCCTCCCCGGTCCCGGCGCAGTCGGAGGGGTGGATGCCGGCGGCGGCGTAGACATGGGGGTGCTCCTCCGCCAGGGCCACAGCGGCCCTGGAGCTCTCCAGCTCACAGCCGGGGTCCACCACCAGTCCCACCCCCGCGGCGGGGAGGGCGGACAAGACCTCCTCCCGGTCGTCACGGAAACTGCCGGAGTCGTAGTGGGCGTGGGTGTCGAAGATAGGCATAGGGGGCCTCCTTTCGTCGTTCCGGGCAAAACGAAAAGGACATCCGGACGGATGCCCTTTCGGCCTGACGGCCTCCGGGCGTTCACACGGAAGGCGTCAATACCCCGTAGACGGGGATATGTTGGATCAACCGATCCGATTGAGCTTCAGGGTCATGGCGCTCTTCTTGTGAGCGGCCGCGTTCTTGTGCAGAACGCCCTTCGCCACAGCCTGATCGACTTTTTTCACCGCGACCTTGTAAGCGCCATCGGCATCGGTGCGATTGCCCTCCGCCGCCGCGGCCTCGAACTTTTTGATCGCGGTCTTGAGATCGGACTTCGTGGCCTTGTTGCGGGCGTTCCTCGCCTTCCCGATGAGGACGCGCTTCTTGGCAGACTTGATATTCGGCAAACCAAACACCTCCTTTGGCCGTTGATCTTATGTGGGCAGGGGAGACCCTACCGTACAAATCTATATTCTAACAGGGGAAGCTCCAAAAAGCAAGGGTTTTTTTTCATATTTTTCTGGTCGGCAGGCGTTAATATTAGGTTACACAAGGTCAAGCGACCGAGTGTAACCTAATTTTTTTATACATACGACCGCCAAAATGTGCGAGGAGGGCCTGAAAATGACAGTTACAAGCATTAAAGACGCCTGGACAGAGGCAGGAAAGATTTTCCACACCGATTATGAGTATAGCACCGAGCGCAGCGAACGGGCGGGCTACCCCATTTATTACAGCACCGCCGCCGGTATGAACGCCTGGATCAGTGACCTGGGCAACCGCCTGGAGGTCAACCTGCCGGACGGCAAGAACGTGAACATCTGGATCAAGGCCCCGGTGGAGGCCACCACCAGCGACAGCGCGGAGGAAACCGAGGACGACGGGAGCGCCACCAAAGAGGAGCGGCGCGAAACAGCAAAGCGGATCCAGCGGTTTACCTACTATTACACCAAGGAATATGTCCATGAATTGGACAATAAAAAGCGCGAGGACGCCGCCGTGAAAGAAATGCAGGGCGCCGCGACGGAGGGCGGGGAAATTAAGTGCATGGTGCTGACCGCCGAAAACAACGCCCGCGTTATGATGGGCTGCATTACGGACTGTATCGAGGCGGTGAATATCCTGACGAACATGGAGGAGGACGTGGACGACTGGATGATCGCGGGAATCAACGCCATGCTGGACAAGGTGTATAAGGGACACGCGATCCCGTTTGACCTCCCCACTTCCATCTGCGGCCTGCTGGGCGCACAGTACCGATAAACCAAAAGCCCGCCCCGGAGGTTACAAGGGTACGAAAGGGGAACACATGAAACGCGGTATTGAAATGTCGTGGATCTACGACTACATGGACCGCCCGGCCATAAAGATTGAAAAGAAACGCGGCAAGCTGACACTGAATGAAATCGAGGACCTGCTGCGGTATGAGGACAGCCAGCGGTATTGCGGCCACTATGCCATTCTGCTGAATTGCAGCGAGGCGACCGTGGACGGTGGCGGCCTGTATCTGGAGGAGGACCAGAAAGGCGACGTTGCGATCCTGTATCAAATCGAGCATGGGGAAACCTGCCCCGTGTGCAGCAAGTACACGCCGCCGTTTGATTATTGCCCCAACTGCGGGACGAACTGGAAAGACATGGACAAGGACGTGGAAAAGCTGATCACCGCCATGCGGGAGGAGGCGGAACGGGAAATCCGGTCCGAAAGCGAAAGCAAGACGCGGGACGGCAGGCTGGCGTGGTATTGGTCCTATATTGGGGCGCTGGATATGGCCCAACAACTGGGCATGATTACGGACAAGCGCCGCCAGGAACTTTATAAAGAGGTTGAGGAACTGAAAGAACTGGCAAAGGGGAAGGGGTGAAAATATGGCTGACTATGCTTTCAGGACCCTGGAAGACCGCCAGAAAATTGAAAAGCTGTGGGAGGACGGGCGGACGCCGAAAGAAATTTCCGAAACCACGGGCGTGTCTGTTCATGTGGTCTATAAGGAACTGACCAGGGGCCAGGACGGGACCCGCCTGCCGGACCAGCGCCTGCGGTACAGCGCGGATGTGGCCCAGCTGCGGGTGCAGCAATCGCTGGAGAAACGGGGCAAGCGGGCCGGACAGCCCACCGACAGCGGCCAGGCGGCGGAGGCCGCCGGAAGATAGGAGGACGCCATGGCGAAAAGGAAGGAAATCCAGTTCCAGGACAGGCATGGTGCCCTGCGGGGCCGCCAGAATGGTATGGAGTTCTGGATTCGAAAGGACGAACTGCAGACCAGGGGCAGAGAATAGCGGTATTTCGTGGCAATCTACCCCATGAGCAACAACCCCCAGCAGGTAAGTGCCCTGTCCCGCCAGGACTTTGACCTGGCCGGTGCCATGGAGTTCTGCCAGAAGATCGCCGCCGGGGAGATCAAACTGGAGGACCTGCAGGCGGCCTATGACGCGGAGGACGTGGCCAAGGAGCAGGCCGCCATCCGGGAAATGACCGAGCGGGCAAAGAAGTTCCACGCCCGCCTGGACGACATGGGGCTGAAATACCGGGACCTGTTGGAATTGGAGGTCCTGGCGCACAGCCTGGGCGACATGGGCCACAATATCATGCTGGGATATGAGCGCGGGGAGGGGTGGCCAAGTGGACCTGACAGCAACAGCGGCCCCAAGGTGGCCTATCTTGACGGCCAACCCGTGGAGATCGGCAACCCCCTGCCGGAGATCGCGCCGGACTATTCGGCGGGTGGTGCAACTGCGGAGGAGGCGGACAAGGCGGCGGAGAGGTTGGCGGAGATATGGGGCGATATGTCCATAACTGTGGAGGTGGCGGCGGAGGACCTGGAGCGGGTTATCTACTCCATCGAGTTGGCCTTGGCCATACATACGGCGCGGATATTCAAGCCGGAACTGGCCCGTCGCTACCTCCACACAAAGAAAAAGCGGACCCGTAAAAAGTACGAAAAGCGGATCGCGGCCTGGTTTCGGGAGGTGCTGGGGTAAATGTTCAGACTGAAGGCCAACAAAACCAGCCTATACAAGCTGGTGGGCAAATTTGAGGACCTGCCGCCCATGCGCCGGGTGGAGTTCACCAAGGCATACAGGACACCGGACTGGTGGCTGAAATGGACGGACGCGGACGGCCTGCTGTGCGTGGCTTTTTTCTCCACCTGTGCGGGAAAGGCCCTGCTGTCCATCGAAAAAAAGGAGTTTTGCGGGCCGCAGGTTTCCCTCGTGGTCCATGACCTGGACACCAAGGACCTGCTGAAGCGGGGAATGGTGGAGGAGTTCACCACGGCGGCGGAGTGTCGCCAGATCCAAGTGGAGAGGAGGGCGGCCTGTGGCGCGGTGTAAATTCTGTGGCCAGGTGATCGACTGGATCACCAGACTGGAGGGCAAGCCGGTCCCCGTTGACCCGGATCCCGTTTTTGTGATCGAGGACGGCGGCCCGGACACGTTCCTGGACGATATGGGCGCAACCATCACCGGGCGGCAGGCCAGACCGGAGGAGGAGCGCCAGGTCCTCCCCGTGGCCTTTATCCCCCACCGGCGGACATGCCCATGGGCGGACCTACCGGCACGGCGCCGCATAGAGAGGGAAACGGACGCCGGCGGCCTGGCTCTGGCCACATGGAAGGAGGCAGGGGTATGAATGTTTTAAGCCTGTTCGACGGGATCAGCACGGGCCGCATGGCCCTGGAAATGGCCGGGGTAAAAGTGGACAAGTATCTGGCCAGTGAGGTGGAGGCCGCGCCCATGGATATCTCCATATCAAACTGGCCGGGCGTGATCACCTACCTGGGGGACGTTCGGAAAGTGAGGGCGCAGGACCTGCCGCCCATTGACCTGCTGATCGGTGGAAGTCCGTGCCAGGGGTTTTCCAGGGCGGGGCAGCACCTGAATTTCGACGACCCGCGCAGCGCCCTGTTTTTTGAGTTCGCCAGAGTGCTGGCGGAACTGTGGGGCAAAAATCGGGCGGCCCTGTTCCTGCTGGAAAACGTGGCCATGAAAAAGGAATGGGAGGCCGTGATCACCGAAACGCTGGGGGTCCAGCCTATCCATATAAACAGCAAGCTGGTGAGCGCACAAAACCGCCCCCGTACATACTGGACCAATATCCCAGGCGTGGAGCAACCGGAGGACCGAGAAATCCGCCTGCTGGACGTGATCGACCGGGACGTGGACACGTCCGAATTTTGGGGGCGGGACGGCTTGCTGTTCGACCCGGACATACCAAAGGCCGCCGCCGGCCTTGTCAGCGTGGTGGGCGGTGAGGTCCGGGTGAAACAGGCCACGCGGGCGGGCTACATCGTGGCGGAGGAGGGCGACGGGATCAACCTGGCATTTCCAACGTCAAAGACCCGCCGGGGCCGCGTGGTCAAAGGGAAAAGCAACACCCTGGCCTGTGACTGCGAGGGGTGCGTGTACCACGACGGCGTGATCAGAAAATACACCATGACAGAACTGGAACGCCTCCAGACCCTGCCGGACGGCTACACAGCACGGGGAGCGGCCACCAGGGCAGAGCGGGTCAAGGCAATCGGAAACGGCTGGACTGCCGCCGTGATCGCTGAGATATTCAGCAAAATTCGATAATAGGAGGGCAACATGGAACATATTGCAAGGGATCCCAAGGCGGATTTTCTGGCAGTGTATAGCAGCACGATCAGGAGGGACGGCGCGGCAGCCATGATTTATTGGCTGGACTGCAAAACGGACTTTTTCACGGCCCCGGCCTCCAGCAAGCACCACCTGGCGCAGCCGGGCGGGCTGGCGGTCCATAGCTTGAACGTATACAAGCGCCTGCTGGAGATCACAGCGCTGGACGTATTCGGCGGGACGGACGGGACGCTTCTAGCGGAGGAGGTGCGGGAAACCGTGGCAATCCTGGGCCTGCTGCATGACGTGTGCAAGGTGGGTGTGTACCACCAGACGGACCCGTTCAAGGCCGCCATGGAGGGCAAGCTGGACACCATGGCCCCGTATGAGTTCCGGGACCCGTTCCCGCTGGGCCGCGGGGAGAAAAGCCTGTTTCTGATCACCAGCCACATGGCGCTGACCGAGGAGGAGGCCCTGGCCATCCGGTGGCACATGGGGGCCTATGACGACGCGGTGAAAGGCGGGTCCCGCTCCATGACGGAGGCCATGGACCTGACGCCGTGGGTGTGGCGTCTGCAGGAGGCGGATATGTGTGCCGCCTGGATCGACGAAAGGAGCGCGGCGGAGTGAAAAAGCTGCTATGTAAGCCCTGCGCCGTGGCCCTGGAGGACAGGGGCAAGACCGTGAAACCCGCCGCCGGGCGGTGTGAGAAAATCACCTGTGCGGAGTGTGGCCGCCGCCGGTTTGGGATCCTGTATGACGTGACCGGGTGGCCCACCCGCAGGAAAAAGGAGGACAAGCCAAAATGAGAAGAAAACGCGCTGAAACCGTGGACCAGCTGGAGGCGGTCCGGCGGGCGGTCCCGGTGATCGCGCTGGGGCTGGCCATTGTGGCGCTGATCCTGGCCGCCATGGCCATGGACGCCAGCAGAGAGGCAAGAGAGGCGGCGAAAGCGGAGCGGGTCGCCGTGATTTTCACCGTGGAACAGGAACCGACTGCCACCCTGCTGGTGGGCGACGCCTGGGAGTTCGCGGCCCTGTACCGGGCGGCGGCGGACCCGGCGGAGAAACAGCGGATCGGGGAGGCGCTGGAGGCCCAGGGCTATTTTTCGGTGGCGGTGCCCCTGTCCTGGGAGTATCAGGACTATATGCGGACCTACTGCCACCTGTATGGGTGCCCCTATCCCCTGGCGCTGGCCGTGGCGGACTGGGAAACCCGTGGCCAGTTCAACATGGACGCCATTGGACCCGCTGGGGAGGTGGGGATCTTTCAGCTGAACCCCGGCCCGGACGGGTCATATCACGCGGAACTGGAGGCCGCCACCGGCCTGGACCCCATCACCCCGGAGGGCAACATAGCCGGCGGGTGCTATAAGCTGGGGAAATACCTGGCGGAATACGGGGACGTGGCCATGGTGGCCATGGCATACAACAGAGGACAAGCCGGAGCGAGGGCGGCCTGGGAGGCCGGGATCACCTCCAACAGCTACACGGACGCCGTGCTGGAGGCCCTGGAACGCTGGGAGTGTACGGTGAACGCATGGGCCGGGGAGTAGATCCGGCGGAACGCGCCCGCACACTGGCCGCCGCCGCGCAGAGGGCTAGAGAAAGCCGCTGGAGCGCCCCAGGCAGGGCCAGAGTGGTCCACCCGGTCCACGGCACCGTGGTGGTCCCCCATTTGTCCAACCTGACCGCTATTCAAAACGCGGCGGAGGTGTGGCGGTGTGACTGGACAGAGATTATGGACGCCCAGGTGTGGGCAGCGGAGCCGGGGACGTGCCGGTGAAAATACCTTACATCATTTAGAGAGGGGATGAAAAAATGTTGATCAATGAGGCCGGGGTGGTCCGGGCCATTAAGAGAGCCTATAAGGGCGGCGGGTACACCGTCAACAGCAAGGGCGGGGTCATGTCCATTTACACACAGTCCTGGTATATCCAGGCCCGCCGGGAGGTCATGCCGCGCAAGGTCCTGGCCA
>NZ_CAJUBK010000008.1 GCF_910584465.1 uncultured Oscillibacter sp. | reverse complement strand
GTGCGATGACCACCACCTACACCGCCTCTCAGGGCCTGCTGCTGATGATCCCCAATATGTACAAGATCGCCGGCGAGCTGCTGCCCTGCGTGTTCCATGTCTCCGCCCGCACCGTGTCCAGCCACGCGCTGAACATCTTCGGCGACCACTCCGACGTCATGGCCTGCCGCCAGACCGGCTTCGCCATGCTCTGCGAGGGCAACGTGCAGGAGGTCATGGATCTCTCTCCCGTGGCCCACCTGGCCGCCATCTCCGGCCGCGTCCCCTTCGTGAACTTCTTCGACGGCTTCCGCACCTCCCACGAGATCCAGAAGGTGGCCGTGTGGGATTACGACGACCTGAAAGAGATGTGCGACATGGACGCCGTGGACGCCTTCCGCAAGCACGCGCTGAACCCCGAGCGGCCCAACATGCGGGGCTCTCACGAGAACGGCGACATCTTCTTCCAGCACCGCGAGGCCTGCAACCCCTACTACGACGCCCTGCCCGACGTGGTGGAGAAGTATATGGCCAAGGTCAACGAGAAGCTAGGCACCGATTACCAGCTCTTCAACTACTACGGCGCCGCCGACGCGGACCGCGTCATCATCGCCATGGGCTCCATCTGCGACGTGGCCGAGGAAGTCATCGACTATATGAACGCCCACGGCGAGAAGGTCGGCCTCATCAAGGTCCGCCTGTACCGCCCCTGGCGCGCGGATAAGCTGCTGGCCGCCATCCCCGCCTCCTGCAAGAAGATCGCCGTCCTGGACCGCACCAAGGAGCCCGGCTCCCTGGGCGAGCCCCTGTACGTGGACGTGGTGGCCTCCCTCGCCAACGCCGGCAGGAGCGACGTCACCGTCATCGGCGGCCGGTACGGCCTGGGCAGCAAGGACACCCCGCCCGCCAGCGTCTTCGCCGTGTATGAGGAGCTGACGAAGGCCGAGCCCAAGCGCCAGTTCACCATCGGCATCGTGGACGACGTGACCCACCTCAGCCTCGAGGAGAAGCCCGCCCCCAACACCGCGGCGGAGGGCACCATCGAGTGCAAGTTCTGGGGCCTGGGCGGCGACGGCACCGTCGGCGCCAACAAGAACTCCATCAAGATCATCGGCGACCACACCGACAAGTATGTCCAGGCGTACTTCCAGTACGACTCCAAGAAGACCGGCGGCGTCACCGTCAGCCATCTGCGCTTCGGCGACAAGCCCATCCGCGCCCCCTACTATATCAATAAGGCCGACTTCGTGGCCTGCCACGTGCCCGCCTATATCGTCAAGGGCTTCCCCATGGTCCGGGACGTGAAGCCCGGCGGCACCTTCCTCATCAACTGCCAGTGGACCGCCGAGGAGCTGGATAAGCACATGCCCGCCGTGGCCAAGCGCTATATCGCGGAGAACAACATCCAGGTCTACACCATCAACGCCATCGACCTGGCCATCGAGATCGGCATGGGCAAGCGCACCAACACCATCCTCCAGTCCGCCTTCTTCAAGCTGGCCAAGGTCATGCCCGAGGCGGAGGCCATCCAGTATATGAAGGACGCCGCCACCCACTCCTACCTGAAGAAGGGCCAGGACGTGGTGGATATGAACCACAAGGCCATCGACGCCGGCGCCACGGCCTACCACAAGTTCGAGGTCCCCGCCTCCTGGGCCGACGCGCAGGACGCCCCCGACAACACGGTCCGCACCGGCCGTCCCGAGCTGGTGGAGCAGGTCAAGACGATCCTGGATCCCGTGGGCAAGATGAACGGCGACAGCCTGCCGGTCTCCGCCTTCGTCAAGCATGTGGACGGCCAGTTCGAGCTGGGCGCCGCCGCTTACGAGAAGCGCGGCGTGGCCGTGTCCGTCCCCACCTGGATGCCCGAGAACTGCATCCAGTGCAACCAGTGCGCCTATGTCTGCCCCCACGCCACCATCCGTCCCTACGCCATGACCGAGGAGGAGGCCGCGAAGCTCCCCGCCGCCGCCAAGGTCATCGACAAGACCGGCAAGGGCAAGGGCTATAAGTTCACCATCGCCGTCTCCCCGCTGGACTGCATGGGCTGCGGCGTGTGCGTGGGCGTCTGCCCGGGCCGGAAGGGCGAGAAGGCCCTGAAGATGGTCGCCCAGGAGCAGGAGGCCGCCCAGCAGGAGGTCTTCAACTACTGCGTGGCCGAGGTCTCCGAGAAGAAGGACCTCCAGGACAGCACCGTCCCCGGCAGCCAGTTCCGTCAGCCGATGCTGGAGTTCTCCGGCTCCTGCGCGGGCTGCGCCGAGACCAGCTATGCCCGTCTCGTCACCCAGCTCTTCGGCGACCGGATGTATATCTCCAACGCCACCGGCTGCTCCTCCATCTGGGGCGGACCGGCTGCCACCTCTCCCTACACCGTCAACAAGGAAGGCCACGGCCCCGCCTGGTCCAACTCCCTGTTCGAGGACAACGCCGAGCACGGTCTGGGCATGTACCTGGGCCAGAAGGCCATCCGCGAGAGCCTGAAGGCCAAGACCGAGGCCCTGATCGCGGTGCCCCACACCTACCAGGGCCTGAAGGACGCCGCCCAGAAGTGGCTGGACACCATGGAGGACGGCAAGGCCAACGCCGAGGCCACCAAGGAGTATGTGAAGCTGCTGGAAGAGAGCATCATGACCGTGGACGATATCGTGGCCTTCACGGCCAGCCCCGACGCGGCCAAGGTCTTCGGCGACCAGCTGCCCCAGTTCCAGGCCCACGCCAAGGAGCTGAAGGATTCCGGCGCGAAGTTCTGCGACTGCGATGCCTGCAAGCTGGTGGCGGAGATCCTGAAGGATAAGGAGTACCTCTCCAAGAAGTCCCTGTGGATCTTCGGCGGCGACGGCTGGGCTTACGACATCGGCTTCGGCGGCGTGGACCACGTCCTGGCTTCCGGCAACGATGTGAACATCTTCGTCTTCGATACCGAGGTCTATTCCAACACCGGCGGCCAGGCTTCCAAGGCCTCCAACATCGGCCAGGTGGCCCAGTTCGCCGCCGCCGGCAAGGAGATCAAGAAGAAGTCCCTCGCCGAGATCGCCATGAGCTACGGCTATATCTACGTGGCCCAGATCGCCATGGGCGCCAACCCCGCCCAGACCCTCAAGGCCATCCAGGAGGCCGAGGCGTATCCCGGCCCGTCCCTGATCATCGCTTACTCCCCCTGCGAGATGCACAGCATCAAGGGCGGCATGATGAACTGCCAGGCCGAGATGAAGAAGGCCGTGGAGTGCGGCTACTGGAACCTGTTCCGGTTCAACCCCGCCGCTGAGGGCGCGAAGTTCACCCTGGACTCCAAGGAGCCCAAGGGCGGCTATCAGGAGTTCCTGATGAACGAGGCCCGCTACAGCCGCCTGACCCGCGAGTTCCCCGACCGGGCCAGCGAGCTGTTCCAGCGCAACGAGAAGTCCGCCATGGACCGCTATCAGCACCTGCTGAAGCTGAAGGAGATGTACGCCGAGTAAGGCGCCGCGATCCTTCCGGCGAAGATAAGAGGACCCCGGGCCTATGGCCCGGGGTCCTCTTCAACATGCTCTCACTCGCATCAGCCGCCCGCTCCAGGGAGGAAGCGGCTCCCATATGCGGCCCTTCGCAGGACGGTCTTGCCCCCGTCCTCCGGAGGTCTCACTTCGCCGCGTCCAGATAGTCCACAGCGAACTGGGCGTACATCGCCGTGCCCCGCTTCAGGACCTCTTCATTGACGGTGTAGCAGTCGTTGTGGTTGCCGGCGGTGTAGCCCAGGGCCTCGTTCCGGCTGCCCAGGAAGCCGAAGACGGCGGGGACTTTGTCGGCGAAGAGGGCGAAGTCCTCACTGCCCATGGCCATGGGCAGCTCCTTGGTGGCCTCGGGGCCGTAGAGCTTCTCGGCGGCCTTCTGGGCCACTTCGTTCAGCAGCTCGTCGTCGTTGATGAGGGGGCTCAGATAGTAGTTGTACTCCAGGCTCGCCTTGACGCCCAGGGCGGCGGCGGTGTTCTCGACGATGCGGCGCAGGTGGCCCTCGACGGTCATACGGAAGGCGGCGTCGAAGGTCCGGACGGTGCCGTACATCACCGCGTGGTTGGCGATGATGTTGAACCGCTGGCCCGCGTGCATCTCGCCCACCGTGACGACCAGGGGGTTCAGCGGGCTGTTGTTCCGGGAGACGAAGGTCTGGAGGTTCAGCAGGATGGACGCCGCGCCGATCAGCGCGTCCGCGCCCAGCTCCGGCTGGGTGCCGTGGGCCGAGAGGCCCTCCACGGTGATGGTGAAGTTGTCGCAGCTGGCCATCCGGCGGCCGGGCTCCACGTTCAGATAGGGCTCCTCCAGCTTGCCCCAGATGTGCTGGCCGAAGATGGCGTCCACGCCGTCCATCAGCCCATGCTCCACGTAGTAGTCCGCCCCGTGGCAGGTCTCCTCGCCGGACTGGAAGATCAGCTTCACCTTGCCGTGGACCTCGTCCTTGTGCTCCATCAGCAGCTTGGCCGCGCCCAGCAGCATGGCGATGTGGCAGTCGTGGCCGCAGGCGTGCATCACGCCCGCGTTCTCGCTGGCGAAGGCCAGCCCGGTCTTCTCCTCCACGGGCAGGGCATCGATGTCGGCCCGGAGGGCCACGGTCCTGCCCTCGCCGCCGTCCAGCATGGCCCAGCAGCCGTTGTAGTCCGGATAGCGGTGGACGGTATAGCCCATTTTCTCCAGCTCCGCCTGGATCTTGTCGGTGGTCGCCGCCTCCTCCAGGGACAGCTCGGGGTGCTGGTGGAACCAGCGGCGCTGTTCGATGATATAGCCCTCAGCGGCTTCCGCGGCTTGTTTGAAATTCATAAAGGCTCCTCCCTCTCACTGTGCGTTGTGATCCATGGCGGTCTGGACGTAGAGCTTCGCGCCGCCGACCAGCGCGTCCTCGTCCACGCAGAAATGCCCGGAGTGGTTCACCCACACCGCGCCGCACGCCTCGCTGCGGATGCCCAGGAACGCCACCGCGCCGGGGACCTTCTCCATGAAATAGGCGAAGTCCTCGCCGCCGTTGGTCTTGTCGTAGGCGGCCAGGGCGTCGGGGCCGATGACCTTCTTCGCGGCCTCCGCCGCCAGGGCGGAGATCTCCGGCGTGTTGACCACAGGGGGCACGATATAGCGCCACTCCAGCTTGGCCTCCACCCGGTACGCCTCGGCCACGGACTTCACGATCCGGCGCAGGCCGTCCTCCAGCTGCCGGCGGACGGCGGGGTCGAAGCAGCGGGCGGTGCCTTCGATGTGGCTGTACTCCGGCACCACGTTCCAGCGGGTGCCCACGTCGATCACGCCCACCGTCATGACGGCGGGCTGGTTGGGATCCACCTCCCGGCTGACGATGGTCTGGATCGCCTCCACCATCGCGGCGGTGGCGGGGGCGGCGTCGATGCCCTGATGAGGGGCCGCGCCGTGGCTGCCCTTGCCGGCGATGTCGATGAGGAACCAGTCGGCGGCGGCCATCTTGGGGCCCGCCTCGATGGCGACCTTTCCGGACTCCACGTCGGCCCAGACGTGCATGGCGAAGCATCCGTCCACGCCGTCCAGCGCGCCCTGCTCGATCATGGACCGGGCCCCGGTGGCCACCTCCTCGGCGGGCTGGAAGGCCAGCCTCACCGTGCCGCAGAGCTCGTCCTTCCGCTCGTTGAGCATCTTGGCGGCGGCCAGCATCATCGCCATGTGGCAGTCATGGCCGCAGGCGTGCATCACGCCGGGGACCTCGCTGGCGTACTCCAGCCCGGTCTCCTCCTGCACGGTCAGCCCGTCCATGTCCCCCCGGAGCAGGATGGTCCTGCCGGGCTTCGCGCCCTTGACCGTCGCCAGGGTGCCGGTCTCCAGACCGCAGGGGCGCCACTCCACGCCCATCTTGTCCAGCTCGGCCCGGATGCGCTTGCAGCTCTCGAACTCCTTCTCGCTGACCTCAGGATGCTGGTGGAACCAGCGGCGCTGTTCGATGAGATAGCTCTTGATGGCCTCGTCGGCCTGCTTGATACCCATATAGACTCCTCCTTATCGCGCGTTATGCTCCATAGCCACCTGGACGCACAGCTCCACCCCGTGGATCAGGGCGGACTCGTCCACACGGAACTTGGAATTGTGCTGGGGCCATACCGCCCCGCAGGCCTCGCAGCCCACGCCCAGGAACGCCAGCGCACCGGGGGCCTTCTCCATGTAGCAGGACATGTCCTCCGCCCCGTTGGTCTTGTCGTACAGCGCCAGGGCGTCGGGCCCGATGACCTCCTTCGCCGCCTCCGCCGCCAGCGCGGACATGTCCGGATGGTTGACGACCGGCGCGACGATGGGGATCCACTCCAGCTCGATCTCGGCCCGATAGGTCTCGCCCACGGACTTCACCATCCGCCGCACGGCCTCCTCCAGCTGCTTGCGCACGCCGGCGTCGAAGGTGCGGGTGGTGCCCTGGAGGAACCCGGTGTCCGGCACCACGTTCCAGCTGGTGCCCGCGCTGATCTGGCCCACGGTCACGACGGCGGTCTGGTTGGGGTCCACCTCCCGGCTGACGATGACCTGGAGCGCGTTGACCAGCTGGCTGCACACCACCACGGGATCGATGCCCTGATGAGGCTGGGCGCCGTGGCAGCTCTTGCCGGTGACATAGATCTTGAACATGTCGGCGGAGGCCATCCGGGGCCCGGCCTCGACGGAGACCTTGCCGGAGGGCACATCGGCCCACACGTGGACGCCGAAGCATCCGTCCACCCCGTCCATGGCGCCCCCGGCGACCATGGACTTGCCGCCGGTGCCGATCTCCTCGGAGGGCTGGAAGGCCAGCTTCACGGTGCCGCAGAGCTCCCCCTCCAAGTCCTTGAGGACCTGGGCGGAAGTCAGCAGCATCGCCATGTGGCAGTCATGGCCGCAGGCGTGCATCAATCCCGCGTTCTCGCTGGCGTAGGGGAGGCCCGTCTCCTCCTGGACCTTCAGCGCGTCCATGTCCGCGCGGAGGAGGATGGTCTTGCCCGGCTTCGCGCCCCGGATCGTCGCCAGGGTGCCGGTCTCCAGGCCGCAGGCGCGCCACTCCACGCCCATCTTGTCCAGCTCGGCCCGGATGTGTTTGCAGCTCTCGAACTCCTCCTCGCTGTACTCGGGATGCCGGTGGAACCAGCGGCGCTGTTCGATGAGGTAATCCTGATACTTCGCGGCGGTCTCTTTCGCTCCCATGGCCTTCTCTCCTTTTTAAAAAGCTCCCCAGAGCCCGCGGGGCGGGCCCTGGGGGCACCGATCATGTTGTGGTCCGTTTCACAAAGTGCAGGCTCCCCGGGGCGTCTCGCGAGATCCGCCGAGGGCTTCCGTCTCCTGGAGCCTCCCATGATATCCGCGCGGGATATCGTCAAACCTGCGGCAAAAAGCCCCCAGGACTCTCCCGTCTCCCCGGGAAGGGGATCACAGCATCTCCGCGAAGATGCCGGCGATGATGACGGAGGTGATGGTCACGGTGGTGAAGCCGCCGACGATCATCGGGGCGAACATGCGGCCCATCAGGTAATCCTTCTCCTCATCGTTCTGCGCCAGGGCGGTGCAGGTGGACTCGGTGATGATGGCGTTGGGCGGGAAGCCGTACAGCGCCGTCAGGGCCGTGGCGAAGGACAGCAGGAAGGGCATCTTCAAGATCTTAGAGACGATGAAGCAGCAAACGCCCATGCCGAACACGCCGACGACGATCAGGATGATCATGGGGAGGATGACGCCGGCCAGCATGGCGGGGGTGGCGGTCTTCAGGCCGTCGAACACGTACATCATCAGGGCGAACATGACGATGCCGTAAGAGTGGGCCTTGTTCAGGGAGTCCTCCTCCAGGAAGCCGATGGTGGTGGCGATGACGGCCAGGATCAGGGCCCAGACCGCACCGCTGATCTTCATGTTGATCCAGGGGATGACGACGTTGCCCAGCTGGGTCGCCAGCCAGCCCACGGCCATCAGCCGCAGGAAGATCACCGCGTTGGAGTTCCACTTGCCGGGCAGGGGGGGGATCAGCTTCCTCTTGGGAGCGGCCTCGGTCTCCAGCTTGCCGTTGACGGCGTCCACCTTGTTGGAGGACGCGACGGCCTTGCCGCCGCCCGCGCGGTACTCCTGGAGCATCTTCTTGCCCTCCAGCTGGAGGCAGACGGCGGTGAGGGGATAGCCGGCGAAGCCCTGGACGCAGTACATGGCGATGGCGAACAGGGCGGCGGCCTCCAGGCCCAGCTTCTGGGCGGCCTCCTGCATGGTGACCGCGGCGATGATGCCGCCGGTCAGCGGGGGCAGGCCGGAGATGACGTATGCCTTATCCATCACCAGGGGGCAGATGATCAGGCACAGCGCGCACATGCCGGCCAGGCCCGCCAGGCACACCACGATGGTCTTCCACTGGTCGATCAGCTGCTTGATGCTGATGACGGTGCCCATGTGGGTCAGGCAGAGATAGATGCCGACGGTGCTGCCGAAGGGGATCAGCTGGGAATCGCTGACCAGGGTCTCGGGGAAAACGGTCCAGTAGCCGATCAGCATGACCACGGCGGTGACGAACACCGAGGGGATCCATGCCTTGGTGGCGGTGGAGACGATCTCACCGATCACGTAGGCGACGGCGCAGGCGAAAAACGCTAACGCAAAGTTGTACATTTTCTTCCTCCTCTTTGATCCAAGTTGAGATGTATTTATCCACAACGCGGAGCCGGGCCCCTCCCGGGGGCTTCTGCCGCATAGAGGCCCCGGGGGACCGCCGTCCCCGCGTCGGAATACGTTGTCAAGGTTCAGCGGCTGAGGTATCTCAGCGCCACGCTGACCAGGGTGCGGATGGCGTAGGGCATGGCCTCCTCCTTCAGGATGCACTTGGGGCTGTGGAGGGGATAGAGCCGCTCACCGCCGTACCCGGCGCAGACCATGAACTCGGCCGCGGGCACGCCGCCCACCACGTTGTACACGGCGAAATCCTCGCTGAAGCTCATGGGCCGCTCCAGCTCGATGATGGAATCCGGCCCCAGCTCCTCGGCCACGGCCTCCCGGGCCAGGTCCACCAGGGCGGCGTCGTTGACCAGGGGGGGATAGCCGTCCCGGTAATCGTCTTCCACCTTGCAGCCGGAGATGGCCTCGATGCCCCGCCCGATGTCCATCATCTGTTCCCGGATCTTGTGCCGGACCTCCTCGCTGTAGGCCCGGTTCACGCCGGTGAAGCAGACCTTCTCCGGGATGACGTTGGGGGCCGCGCCGCCGTGGATGCCCCCCACGGTGACGATGCCGGTCTCCAGGGGATCCACCCGCCGGGCCACGATCTGCTGCATCATGGTGATCATCTGGCACGCGGCCAGCAGGGGATCGTCGGTGACATGGGGCGTGGATCCGTGGCCGCCCCGGCCGGTGATGGTCACGTCGAAAATGTCCACGGAGGTGCACATGCCGCCGGACTTCATGCAGACCTTGCCCACCTCTTTTTCATCGGGCAGCATATGGATGGCGTAGATCGCGTCCACATGGGGATCTTCCAGGGCGCCCGCCGCCACGATCTCCTTCGCGCCGCCGGGCTGCACGTCCTCGGCGTGCTGGAAGATCAGCTTCACGGAGCCCTTGAACTCGTCCCGCATGCCGCACAGCACCTTCGCCACGCCCAGCAGGCAGGCGGTGTGCATGTCGTGCCCGCAGGCGTGCATGACGTTGGGGGTCTCGCTGGCGAAGGGGAGGCCGGTCTCCTCGGGCATCGGCAGCGCGTCCATGTCCGCCCGGAGGGCCACGCACCTGCCCTCGCCCGCCCGGCCGCGGATCAGGGCGACCACGGCCGTGGCCGCGGGGGTCCGGATCTCGTCCACGCCGTACTCCTTCAGCTTCTCCCGGACCAGGGCGGAGGTCCGCTCCTCCTTCCATCCGGTCTCCGGATGACGGTGGATATCCCTGCGGATCTCGACGATCTCCGCCATGCAGGCCGCAACGGCCGCTTGGATCTTGCTCATAAGCTCCCTCTCCTCCCGTAGGGCCCTCAGCGGCGGCGCCGCCCCGGGCGTTTCGAGACCGCTCTTCGATCTCCGCTTCAAAGTTGGTAAAAATTGGTATATCTAACGAATAGATCCCTCGAGTTTTGAGATTTATGTTTGTTATTATACCATAGATCCGCCCAGATACAAGCCCGAATTTTCAAAAACTGTCATTTTGCACATCTTGGTGTCACCGGCGCCCCCCTTTCCCCCGGCCCGGAGGTTGCTTTTCCCGCCCAAATCGTGTACACTGACTGGGACAGGCCCGGCCTGTCGAAAGGAGGATCCGCTATGCTCCCGACTGCCCTTTCCGCTCTGCTGGCCCTGGCGCTGCTGGCGCTGGACCAGTGGGTCAAGCGTTATATCTCCGCTACCCTCCCCCTGGGGGAGGCCCGCCCCCTCCTGCCGGGGCTCGTGGAACTGCGGACCGTCCACAACTACGGCGCGGCCTGGTCCAGCTTCTCCGGGATGCGCTGGCTGCTGGTCGCGGCCACCAGCCTCATCGTGCTGGCCATCCTGGCGGCGCTGGTCCGGCGGGTGGTCCGGCACCCCCTGGGGGTGCTGGCGGGCTGTCTGATCGTCTCCGGCGGGCTGGGGAACATCCTGGACCGGGTCCGCCTGGGCTATGTGGTGGATATGTTCAACTTCCAGTTCATGGACTACCCGGTCTTCAACGTCGCGGACATGTGCATCGTCTGCGGCTGTGTGCTGGGGCTGATCTATTACCAGTGGTTCTACGAAAAGTACGACAAGGAGGGGTCCTCCCATGGAAACGCTGACGCTCCGTCCCACGGCGGCTGACGCCGGGATCCGGGTGGACGCCTGGCTGGCCGGGCAGATCGGGGGGCTCACCCGCTCCGCCGTCCAGCGCCTGCTGGAGGAGGGCCGGGTGACGCTGGACGGGCGTCCCCCGGCGAAGAACTGCCGGCTCACCGGGGCGGAGGTCCTGACGGTCTCCCTGCCGGACCCGGAGCCCATCGACGCCCGGCCCCAAAACATCCCCCTGGACATCGTCTACGAGGACGCCGACGTCATCGTGGTGAACAAGCCCAAGGGCCTGGTGGTCCACCCCGCCCCCGGCCACCCGGACGGGACGCTGGTCAACGCCCTGCTCTACCACTGCGGCGGCTCCCTCTCCGGCGTGGGCGGGGCCCTGCGCCCCGGCATCGTCCACCGCATCGACCGGGACACCTCCGGCCTGATCGCCGCGGCTAAGAACGACTTCGCCCACCAGGCCCTGGCCGCCCAGCTCCAGGATCACACCCTGGCCCGGACCTATGAATGCATCGTCGTCGGGGCCCCCCGGGAGGACGCGGGGACCGTGGACGCGCCCATCGGGCGCCACCCGGCGGACCGCAAGAAGATGGCGGTCACCGCCAAAGGACGCCCCGCCGTCACCCATTGGGAGGTGCTGGAGCGCTTCCCGGGCGCCGCCCGCCTCCGCTGCCGCCTGGAGACCGGGCGGACCCATCAGATCCGGGTCCACATGGCCTATTTGGGCCACCCCATCCTGGGCGACACGGTCTACGGCGCGAAGAAGCCCGTCCCCGGGCTCCAGGGCCAGTGCCTCCACGCCGTGGGCCTGCGGTTCCTCCATCCCCGGACCGGGGAGGCCGTGGAGCTGGAGTGCCCCCTGCCGGAGGAGTTCCGGGCCCAGCTGGAGAAGCTGGCGAGGCGGGCCTGAGCCCGCTCCCCGGCCCGCGGGGCCCTGCCGTCCACGTTTTTAGAAAATCCGAGAAAATTTTGAAATACGTCTTGACAAAATGGGATCCCTTTCGTATAATGACTCTTGCCGTTTAACGTGAGCGACGACCCGGGAGCATAGCTCAGCTGGTTAGAGCATCTGCCTTACAAGCAGGGGGTCACTGGTTCGAGTCCAGTTGTTCCCACCAGCTCCTTCGGGTTCCCTCCCCCCAGTCCTTCCACGTTTTTGGAAACGGCCCGGTAGTTCAGTTGGTTAGAACGCTAGCCTGTCACGCTAGAGGTCGACGGTTCGAGCCCGTTCCGGGTCGCCACTTTCCTGCCCCTCGGGGCATCTGCCCAGATAGCTCAGTTGGTAGAGCAGTGGACTGAAAATCCACGTGTCGCTGGTTCGATTCCGGCTCTGGGCACCATCCGCGGGCATAGCTCATCTGGTAGAGCGCCACCTTGCCAAGGTGGAGGTAGCGAGTTCGAGCCTCGTTGCCCGCTCCAGCTCAGGAATTCCCCTTACCGCTCCGTTTCCGCTGCTTTGCGGCGAAAACTGCGCCGGACGGGGAATTCCTTCGCTTTCCTCCCGCGAACGCTGCGTTGGTCCGCGGGAGGAGAGGGACGCCCCTGCGGGGGAGACGAGGGAGCGCGCCGCCGCCTTCGCCCGCTCCTCGGAGGGGGATGTCCCGGAGGATGGTTTGGTGGGGGAGCTTTTCAAAAAACTTTGAAAAATTTTTTGAAAAAGTATGGACTTTTTCCGGGAGTTCGCATATAATAGGAATGTGGATACGGTGACATAGCCAAGTGGTAAGGCAAGGGTCTGCAAAACCCTGATTCCCCGGTTCAAATCCGGGTGTCACCTCCAGATAGGGAGACGGGCTTCACCCGTCTCCCTTTTTGTCCGCCGCGTCGTTTTTTGAGGAGGTGCGTATGATGTCCGGGGCCGGACCTGTCCGATACGTTTATGACGGCGGCGCCGGGATGGAGGCCATCGTCTGCCGGGATTCCCGGATCGCTTATCCCCTCCATACCCACGCTTCCGTCTTCACCGCCGGGCTGGTGCTGGCCGGTCCCGTCGTGCTCGTCTGCGGCGGGGCCTCCCGCGTCTGCGCGAGCGGCGAATGCTTCCAGATCCCGCCGCACCTGCCGCACAGCTTCCGCGGGGACGGTCCCTACTCCCTGCTGAGCCTGTGCGTCCCCGCGGACATGCTCCGCCTGGAGGCGGCGCAGGACGGCCTCCGGCGCTTGCTGGAGGCCGTCCCGGAGCCGGAGGCCCTGGCGGGCCTGCTGGCCTCCCTCCGCCGTCTGCCGCCTCCCGCGGCCCTCCCGCCGTCCGTCGCCGCGGCGGAGCGGCAGATCGCGCGCTCCCCGGAGCGGGGGATGCAGGTCAGAGAGATGGCCCAGGCCGCGTACATGAGCCAATACCATTTCATCCGGAGCTTCCGGCGTTCCCTCGGTCTGACGCCCCATCAGCTCCAGATCCAGCACCGCGTCCGCAAGGCCCAGCGCCTTTTGGACGGCCCCTGCGGCATCGCGGAAGCGGCCCTGGCCGCCGGCTTCTGCGACCAGAGCCACCTCACCCGGCACTTCAAGCGGCTGCTGGGGCTCACCCCCGCCGTTTACCGGGCCTCCCGCACGGTGCTGCCGCCGCTCAGATGAGCGCCGGGAAGAACTTGGCGAACAGGTACAGGCCCTCTCCGCCTGCCCGCACCTCGTGGGGCGCACCTTTGGGCATGACCGCGACGGCGCCCGGCTCATAGGGCAGCTCCGCCCCCTCGCAGACGCACACGCCTTTGCCGGCGATCACCTCGTGGGTCTCCGTCTGGGCCTCATGGATATGCTCCCCGATCGCTCTATCCGGCGCGATGCGCACCAGGTGGAAGCTGGCCTCCCCCGCCGTCTGCTCCGACGTGACGATGGCTTTCAGCTCCACGCCCTCGAAGGCGGGGTGTTTGGACCACGGGATATCCGCGAAGGGGATCTCCCCTCCGGCCAGGACCAGCCGGCCTCCCCTATCGAACCGCTCGAACGTGTTTTCCTTTTCCATCCCTCATGCTCCCGATCGTGTATTTGCAGGCGCCTGCATGAGGATATCCTACACCCTCCCGCGGGGGGCTGTATGGTACGAAATTGCGCTCTTCCTCCGGGGCCGTACCACCCCGCTCCCCGCCGAACAGGAGCTGCCCGCCGGGCAGCTCCTGTCCCGTCCTGCGCGCGCCTGTCCCGTGCCGCCCTGCCGGGGGGCTATCGCCGCGGTCCGTGCGGTCCCCGTCCGCCGCGGTCCAGGCTCACTTCACCCGGCGGGCCGGGACCCCCACATAGGTGCCGGGGACCTCGATGTCCTTCACGACCACGGCCCCCGCGCCGATCATGCAGTCCCGGCATATGCGGATCCCATTCTTCACCGCCGCCCCCACGCCGATCCAGGTCCGCCTCCCGACCTTCACGGCTCCGGCCAGCTCGGCTCCCACCGATACATGTACGAGATCCTCGATCTGATCGTCATGCTCGACGGTCGCATTGGAATTGATGATGCAGTGTCTCCCGATCTGCGCGCAGGGATTGATCACGGCATTCGCCATGACGACGCTCCCCTCCCCTATCGAGGTATGGATCGCGGATATCGACGCGGAGGGATGTATGGCAGTGTACCATCCCACGCCCTCCATAGAGCCGGCGATCCGTTCGCGCGCGCCCGGATCCCCGACCGCTATGACGAAACAGCAGTCCAGGAACTTGCCATACTCCGTGTCCCGTCCCAAAACAGGCCATCCCATGAAGTCGTTTATCCTGTCGTCTCCCGTGATGAAGCCGACCAGGTGGTCCCGCGCGCTCAGGACGATGTCCGCAACGACCTTTGCATGTCCTCCTGTGCCAACGATGATGACATCCTTCATCAAGAAGGTCCCTGCAGGAAACCCCGTATCCCGCGAGACCGCACCGCCTTTCCCTCATATTCGTCCTCCTGCTGTGTCCAGTATAGCACGCAGTTTCGTCATTGGCAATATTTTTATTATATGATAGGCAATAATATGTAGCGCCGCCTCCCTCTAAACTATCACTAACGGCAATAAAAAGGAGTAGCGCTATGGCAAAAGAACGCTCTTTGTTGGCAATGGAGATGGGCGCCCGGATCGCAGAGCGGCGGAAACAGCTCGGATGGACGCAGGAGCAGGCGGCGGAAGCCTCCGGCCTTTCCTGGCAATTTTTTGCCTGCGTCGAACGCGGGATCAAAAATATACGCGCGGAAAGCCTCCTGAACCTCTCCCGCGCGATGAACGTGAGCGCCGACTACATCCTGACCGGGAAGGAATCGAAAGTAGACTACGGTCACCTGCTCAAATATTTGGAGCCGCTCAGCGAGATGCAGCTGAACTGCCTGGAGGAGATCTTGAAGAACTACCTCCTGGCCTGCGGCCACCGGCCGCCCGAACGGTGAGACGGCAAAAAGATGGTACTGCCTGGGAAGATCCCAAGCAGTACCATCTTTCACTTTCAGGCCCATCGCTGGGGGCGTTGCGTTCGCGATGCGGCTCCCCTCAGACCTCTGCCGGAGCCTCGTCCGAACCTCCGAACGCCTTCACGGCCCTAGCGTCTGCTGCCTGCCGCTCCTCGATGGCCTCCTTGAGGATCATGTCCTTCACCTTTATGGGGCCACGCTATTAGGTAGTGCTAACATATCACATTTGGTCCCATCTGTCAACGCTTTTCAGCCCTCATTCTCCCAAGTAGTCCCAGCTTTTCACCCCTAATCCCAAGCTGGAAGAGGTAAAATTCCGGTAGCCCAAACAGGCTCTTTCCCCTCTGGCCCCTAGCTTTTCCCCATACTTAAAGCCCCGCTGTCCAACTCCAGAAGCGGCAAAAATCCGGTAAACCCCTCACGCCGCCTTTTGATAGTCAATCACGGAGATCTCCTGCATGAGCCTTTTAGCCGCTGATACCAGCCTTTCCAACCGCTCGGCAACTTCATCCGTGTAAAACTTTTCCCCACATTGCTCACATTCCTCACAAGGAACGTTTTTAATGACGATAATACAATTTTTATAGTTCACCACATGCGTTGTAACAGAATCTTTCACCGTGTCGCATTTGCAGAACATACACATAAGTCAACGCTCCTTTCTGGTTTTCAAGTCGGCCTCAAACTTTTCTATGCTGGGATAATAGGCCGTAATGACATAGGCGGTAACTCCATCCACTCCTATCACGGTATGAAGAACCTTGCCCTTTGTAGTATACCCGAAAATCAAACAGCTGGGAAAGGGGTAATCATTGGGGTAGTCCTCTATAATCTCCCCTTGAAGAACGCAGGAGAGTACGTCAGCCCTTGAAATATCACGCTCCTGCATCCGTTCCAAGCAGTGAGTAGACCACTTGACAGAACGCTTTTGAAACAGCGATTGAACTTTTTGAATGTCCATCTCTACCCCCTCCAGCCTATTATTATCATATCGCATACGGGTCAAAAATTCAAGCGCAATATTTAACCCGGTAGCCTCTTCCCAAGGCTACCGGGCTTCTTTCCTCACGCCAGCAGTTTGTCAATACCCGCTAGCTTGTCAATCTCCTTCTCTTTCGTATCCTCCAACAAGTGGACGTAAATATTATAGGTTGTCTTGACATTGGCGTGTCCCAACTGCTCACTGATCGCCTTAATATCAACCCCCGCCTCAAAACATCTTGTTGCGTAGGTGTGTCGTAGTGTGTGCATTGTCGCTCCTGCAATACCGCACTTGGCAAAAATCCTATAAAGCGAGTTCTGCAAGTTCCGATTATGTACCATGTTCCCCCGTGTATTCGGAAACACAAGGCCGCTCTCGCTCCATTCCTCCCCTGACTGCTCTACCCGCTTCATCATCTCCGCTTTATGCTCCTTCAGAACCCCAACTAAACCAGAGGTAATAATCACTTTTCGTTTGCTGGACTTCGTTTTACAGAAGTCCTGAACCACCTGCGGAGCTGAATGACTGGCGTAGTCATGACAGACGATCGCTTTTTTATTTACCCGGATTGTCCGCTTCTCCAAGTCTATATCCTCCCATGTCAAAGGGATACCCTCCCCCATCCGCAAGCCGGAATATAGATACATAAGGAGCATGGGCCGATAATATTCCCCCTCTAACTGCTCAATAAACCTTTGCTGTTCCTCTTTTGACAGCACCCGCATATCCTCTGTATCATTCTTGGGGAATGTCACCCCTTTACAGGGATTCCGAACCATCATGCCAAGCTCAACCGCCTTTTCAAGAGAACCATGTATGATATTATAATTTTTCACAAAGGTTGAACAACTGCCGCCTATTCTGTCAAGGCAACGCTGGATATGATAGGTGCTCAACTCCCGCAGTACAATATCCCCAATGTAGGGCTTGATATGGATTCTAAAATTATTGCGATAGCTCGTCAGCGTAGCCGGAGCCAGCTTCGGGGCCTTATGCTTTTCAATCCAGTTTTCCATCCAATCACCCATCTTGACCGCCGCCCTGCTCTGACTGACCCCCATTCCCTTCTCCGCTTGAAGCTGGCGCAGAATCTCCGCCGCTTCTGCCTGTGTAGCCGCATAGCGATAAATGTACTCTCGCTTGCCATTGTCCTTATACAGCCCGCTAGGAAAAGTTACCAACCATTTAGAATCCTTGCGCTTTCTGATACTGCCCTCTCCGTTTGCCCGCTTTGCCATACTCAATCGCTCCTTTCTAAAAGAGTGGGGCGGATTGTAACGCCAATCCGCCCCGGTGTCAATAGATGCCCTCACTTATTCTCTGTAAAGTATTCCAGCTTATAAATGCAGTACATCCACTCTGTGGAAGAATCTCCTTTACCCCAGTTGAAGCGTACATTTGTCTGGTAGCCCTTGCATGATTCAGTCAAATACAGGAATCCATATTCCTTTAGCTTTGGCAAAAGTGTGCCACGTTTCATTCCCAGTTCCTTTTCAACTATGGTGACTTCCTCATAATTCAGCGTGTAGTATGCCTTATGGATATTGGGCGACGCAAATGCCTGATCTTTAATCGTCTGTATGACCTGATGATAAAATTGCTCTGGTTCCAGTTCCTTTGGAGCAGTTTCATAAACAGGCAAACTTCCTCGAACCTTTAGCAATACATTCAGTACTTCGACAATATCAAGAGCTTCGTCAAGACCGTTGTATTTTCCCAGGTATTCCTCTGTCATCTTAAAGATAAACTTTGAAATTCTGTTTCTTAAGGATGCTTCAGGTACATCTTTAGCAATAAAGTTATACTTTTCGGCAAGCAACATACTTGATTGCTCTGCCCTCATTTTGGGTGAAAAACTCCCATCCGAATACTGTTCACAAAACTCGATATAGCGCACTTTATCAGAATCCACATAAATCCTTGCATAAACCTTGTTATCAAGGACATCTAGGATATTTGCCATGCCGACTGTCGGTTCAAATACCCCTAGCTTACGGACTTCTTCAAGTTCATCGGCCTCACCGGCCTCCGCACGTTCATCCTCTGGAACTTCAAGAGCCAGGTTGTCTAGAACCTTAGTTACACTTGGAACAGCTTCCGTGTCAGGCGCTATGACCGCACGTTCATTCTCTGGGATTTGATTCACCAGGTCAGTGGCTGGCAGTATCATTCCTGGTACACTTTTAGCCTGTGCCATAGCTTCATTAAGGGTAATGGCCTTTCCTTCGGCGCTCTGGACCGCATTGTTATTGTCTTCTCGATTCATGTTGATATTCTCCTTTAATTAATGTAGTTTGTTCATTCATTATGCAATCTCCATCTTCTGGTCGCTCGCAGTGCTTAACCATGACAAGAATTTGTCACGGCTAACCCTGTACTGCTTTCCTACCTTGAAGCTAGGAAAATCTCGACTGTGGACCACCTCATAGGCCTTGTTGCGTGAAATACACATCACTCTCGCAACGTCCATAGGTGTCAACACGAAAGGCAGACCGTTAGTGCGCTCCATAATAGCACCTCCCTTCTATTTAATTTTGTAGGTTCACGTCGGTGTGGGATTGGGTCTTGCTGTTCCCTCTTGACAATTTTAATGTAACATACATTTTTCCAAAAACAAGAAACATTACTTTATATAATGCTTATGCGAATTTTTGAATTTATAATGTAACTCTTTTATTTTAATTATGTAACTCTATGTTCAATATTTGTATTCTTGTTTTTATAAAAAATCCGTGCCTATTGGCACGGATTAGAGTTAGTTGTCTTTCTGTTTTTCTTTCCGATATACAATAATGCCATTGACCATGGTACGCTTGTTATTAAGTAATTTAAGAGTATCTTCCAGCAACTCAATACTGCAATCATCTGCTAAACTAAATGTTAAAGTCCTTAATGCCTGTTGGACACCTTTAAGCCGTAAATCCGATTCTTGCAACGGAGCTGGCTTGTCCTTCTCTAAAAAGTAGCATAAACGGAAAAAGTGATGAGTATTCCTATCGTACCTTGCGGCCTTCTTCATGTCTTTGTGTATTTTCTCTTGAAGAGCTCTTCCTTCTTTATCATCTACCTCTTTCCCCTCTATCTTTTCGTATCCTCTCCAAGCAAACAGTTTTTTCCATTCAATTGCTGATACCGCTTCTTCCATGCTGTCCTGAGTATGCCATGTAAATATATCTTCTCCTTGAAATATCTTTTTGCTAATACCTGTTAGCTGTTCCCATTTATCCAATTCACTGGCACTACACCGTATATGGCCTGTCTCAATGGCCCTTGAATATCGTTGCCGACTTATCCCAAAGCACTCATATATTCTGTTTGCGGCATTTCTCCCCCGAATAACTTGCCACATATGGCGCATAACATAGAAATTGATTTTCTTGTTAAGTCTACATTCCCTTTTGCGCTGTTCCTCTTTCTTCTTCTCCTCTTGCTCCTGTTTCTCTCTCTCCGTTTTCTCTTTCTCCTTTTCCTCTTTCTCCTGTTTCTTTTGCTCTGCCTTTTCTTCACGGGCTTTCTTTTCTTCTTCTGTAAGTACTGATTTTCCCCATTCCCTCGCCATCTCCAAACCCTCCATCGACCTATAAAATTAAACCTAGTATAATAGATTTTCGGCAAGATGGCAACAAAATGCTTTCGCAACATTTGCAACATTCGCAACAAACAGCCAGCTTGATAAAAAATCAAACTGGCTGTTGCTGTTGGAACTTTTAGAACTTCACTCGCTCCGAAGCTCCTCCAATAACTCCCGGAGAATCATCAACAATTCCCGGAACAATCCGATAAACTCATATGCCAAATATAGCAGAACCCCAAGCCCCAAACAGCTGAACCCCAGTACAAAGTCAATAGAAAGGGCGGTCATTTAGACCGCCCCCTCTCTGGCCCCCTTGGGGTCCTCTGTGGCCTCCTCCACGCTTACCCCCTCATGGATTACCACCCGGCCCTTCTCGTCCACTCTGGCCCCGCCCACACTAATCAGGGACAGCAATGCTTTCAGCCTGTCAGCGTCCACGACCTCCAGCTTGAACCGATTGCTCACCAGCTCATAGCGATCGCCAGCCTTGCCGCCTTTGAGAACCCGAACGACAGCGAAATACTTGCTCACGCCGCTGTCCTCGTCCTCCTTGATGGGGGTATACGTAGCCAGCCCGGTCTTGCTCAACAGGCCAGTCGTGAAAGTCTCATCCATCACAACTTCCCCGGCCTCGTTCACCACCACGCCATTAATCCGCTCCCCGCTGGCAATCTTGCCTTTGATTTGCTTGTCACTGTACCAAGTGAAGTCCCGGCTCTGGTTCAGATAAACCGCCCAGCCCTCACGCCGCTTCCCCAGCTTCTCCTCGAAGATAACAGTAGCCTTGCACATTTTTAAGTCCTCCTAAATTTTGATTTTTGAAAGTCCTTAACCCTTTCAACACAATCATACTAACGCCGGGTCACATGACAAACAAGACGTGAAAGTGCAAGGAAGTGACCTATAAAAACTAGGGGTGTTGCTGGGTCTGCACATTCAGGATAAACGATTCAAGTCACATCAATGACAAATTGCTATCCCCGTACTGTTTTCATTATTGTCATTCTATTTCTGAAAATTATCTTTTCTAAAAATTCAACTAGCTTCATTTCTGCTGAAATTCTGTTTTTCTACTTCCCCACCCATTCCATTATTTTTTTCTGGAAACCCCTCTTATCCCTCCATCCATCCCCAAATTTCCTTGAAATAATCTGTAATCAGAACCCCCAAAAATACTTGGGTGTTTATCCATAAAATCCCCAAATGATTTGGGTCGTTTGTCAAATAAACTATAAATTCAACTGCTTCAAATCTCTCAACCAGCTTAAAAAGAGTATAAAAAGAAATGCTTGTGACTTTTCTGCTCAATGTATAAAAAATGAGCCAGGTCAACACCTGGCTCAAAGATTCCATTAGGCATTCTTTTTTCTTCCCTTTTTAGGTGGGTTTAAATTCCATATGTCGGCAAGTGATTTTGCCTGTTTGCTGACAAAATCTTTAACTTTTTCCCTGCTACAAATCGGGATAATGTTTCTTTGCAACGGCGTTACACACTGACCGTTAAACCCGTGCCGTATTTGAAAATAGCAAGCGTATACTCTACCAGGGTTGCCGTATTCTTCCCGCACCCAAGCCTCTATACCATGTATTTTTACCATGTTGCCTTGTCCCTCCCTTCAAAATTAAACTACCCCCTTTTGTATTGCAAGTTTATTAACTAGCATACCTGCTTTTTATCATTGAATTATAAAAACAGAGCCAGCACATCAAATAAATTGATATGCTGGCCCTGTCCTTTTTATTAAGTTTTATTTTCCCATAGCCCTATGTAGGAATGTAACGATCTGGCCTCGGGTACAAGTAGCGTTAGGGCTAAATGTTGTATTACTCGTCCCCGCTGTAATTCCCTTTTCAACTGCCCATGCTACCGCCTGCGCATATGCGGCACTGGAGGGAACATCTGTGAAGCCCGATGAAGTGATTGAAGGAACAGAATTAGAACCCATAACCATGATATACTGATTCTCATTTTTATCTTTAAGTAGTTTCAACGCAATAGGGAAATAAGAATCAGCAAATTCACTAAAGGCATTTTCAACTGACCCAGAAGAAATAACCGTACCCATCTGACTATCCGGCTCCAATAATTCCCTGCTATTTTCAACAATGTATTCATAGGCAGAAACAGAAGCGGCACCCTTCAAAGTTAATTTACTTCCCGGACTAACCGTAACTATTGTAGCAGGTCCAACCATGTTTATTGTATCATATCCAACTTCAGCTTCGGTAAGTATTTTTGTAGTAACCGTTGCTTTTTCCAAAGTTGCGGCACTGAAATCAATACTGCATGACTTCCCATCAAACGTCACGCCTGAAATCGTTTGAGGCCCATAACCACCAGCAACATTCATACTGGGACTTCCCGCCAGCTTCCACAAGTATGTAACTACCATGCTCCGGGTACAAGGTGCATTCCCATTAAACTTATTACCTATTACAAGTCCCTTATTCGCCGCCCAGATTGCCGCCTTGTAAAAATAATCACTGCTGGAAATATCACTGAACGGGTTGCGGCCCGTAGGCTCTGGCGAACCGTTTGCACGCCAGAGGAATGTTAAAATCTGCGCCACGGTGCATGTGCTATCGGGTGAAAATGTCGTTGCACTTGTACCACTCGTTATCTTTTTATCTACCGCCCATTTTACTGAGTCCGCATAGTAAGCACCAGATTTAACGTCGGTAAACCCAGAAGTTGAAGGTTTTGCAGCAGTTTCATACTCAATAATATAGCTCTCATTATTGGTGTGTATTAAGACAGAGTGTGATCTAAGCTCGCCCTTGAACTCATCGCCATTTGATGAAAGGAAAGCCATGTAAAAATCGTCTCCGATAAAATCTGCCGTAGACGGATAATATGTGTATTTATTACGCCCATCTTTAGTCAAAGAATATTGAACATTCTCAACTTCTTCATCAGAAATCGAAATATTGATATTACTTCCAGACTTTAACGTTACCAATGTAACATTTATATTACTGTATGGTTCGATATACTCTTTTGTAGGGACAATCCAGTGCTTCCGATACTGCACGGTAGTTTTCTCAACCTTCGCTAAATCAAAAGAAATCTCAAAATATCCTTCCGGGTCAACAATTGAATACCTTCCATAAGTACCAGCGGCAGGGGCAGGATTTGATTTTGCCTTATCCGTCAAAGCTGTCTGTACCTGTTTTACAGCTTCAGCGGCCTTATCATCATGAAGCCATAAACCATTTCCACCCCCAAAATAGAAGCTGTCCTTTGTCCAAGTACTGTTAAATTCTTTCCACTTCGTGTCTACGGCTGTTTCATCATCAGTTCTAATTTTCTCGGTTCTGCCATCCGCATAATGTATGTTAATTATAAGCAAATCCTCTCCGCCAGACCATTCATAGCCTCTCTCATACCATTCAAAGCTATCACATATGACAATCTGGCCTGACTTACGAGCAAGAAAAATATTTGCTTCTGTCAACGTTCCGCCAGCACTAACTTCCTCATCTACGGTCTGTACTGCTTTCCCGTTTCGTATAGTCCAAACGTTAATATTAGCTAAACCATCTGTATAGCGAACAGTGATTAACTCGGGTATACCGTTTGCGTCCATGTCCTCTAATGCCGCATATTCCACACCAGAGCCGCCAGAACTAGAGACTATTCCATGTTTACTAATTTCAGCGGTCAAGACGTCATAATATAGTTTTTTCGTTGTTGTGTCCAGTCCTGATGTGTCTGCCGCTATTGCTGGGGTAACTAACCCTAAACATAATGCCAGGGCTAACGCCAGTGAAAGTATTCGTTTTTTCATCTTCCTGTCTCCTTTTGGGCCTCTCGGCCTTCCCATTCTTAACAGGTTCCGCATGAACCGCCCTGACTGGCTGTCAGGGACAGCCCATGCTTTCCCTGCCAAGAACAACAAAAGCAATGCGACGGATTTGTGTAAACCCATCACATTGCCTGATTTTTCATCAAAGCAAACACAGCTATTTTTCCTGCCCTATTGCTAAATCTGATTCGGACAGGTATAATAATGCTGGGTGCAGAGTAACTCTGCTGTGCTGGATGCCGATTCATCCGTACAGCCTGGGGGCGAGTTCGCACCTCGCCCCCAGGTGCCTGCAATCGTTATTCTTGTATCTTCTATTCTACCGCTTCCAAGTATATCCGTCAATAGTTAGTAGAAAGAAGTTCATCAAAAGAACTTCAGAAACTTTCCATATATCCCCTTTCCTTTGGCTGGGTGGTAGTGGGTACACTTTCAGCCCTTATATCAGGCATCCCAATTTAATGGAATCCGCAGATTATAGAATGGGTCAAGTGCGAACAAATTTCCTTTGTACTCGGCCCATTCAATATATGTGTCCCTTCTAATACCTTGTATCGGCAAAACCCCCTCTGTAATGAAATTTTTACAATGTTTTACTTTTCAATAATTCTCCATGTACCCCCGAAGAAATTGCTATCTGCTTCGCTTTTTATCATATATTGTATTATTTTCCCTTGATAATGTATTACTTTTTTCTAGTTTTAAATGATTATATCCCCTTCTGCCAATATCCTTTCAAAACTCCCAGCAGATCGTTAAAGCCAATGCTTACCACTACATAAAATTTTTTCAACTTACCAAAACCACAATTTTTCACACCTACTGCATACCTCAAAAAATCTCCTCTGCTGTCCCTTTTTTTGCGAAAGCAGAGGGGGACTTTTTTGCCCTTTTTAATTATTCAGCGCAGAACCGCAATTTAATTAAATTGCTGGCGGTGTACTGTACCCCTCTCCCCTCCCCTACTGCTTCAAATATCTATTATTTGATTATCTTCCTCATACTCCCTTGCTTTCCGATACCACGTTGACCGGGAAAGTCCCAACTGCTTCGCCGCCGCTGTCGCTGACAGCTTCCCGCCTTTCACTTCCAGATAGGCACTCTCGAAAATGTCAACTGCTTTCTTGGGTCTGCCCTTCATCCTCCCCTCTGCCTTGGCGATGGCGATTCCCTCGGCCTGACGGTCAAGGATTGTGTCTCTCTCAAACTCCACCAATCCCGCAAAGATAGTCAATATCAACTTTCCTGCTGGCCCATTGGTGTCAATGGATTCTTTCTTGCTGACAAACTGCACTTTCTTTTCTTTCAGAGCATCCACAAGGTCAAGTAAGTCTCTTGTGTTCCTTGCAAATCGTGAAAAGCTCTCTACGATTACCGTATCTCCTTCACGAACAAAATCCATCATCCTTTGCAGTTCCGGGCGTTCCGTGCTTTTCCCGCTCATTTTGTCAGTATAAACTTTTTCAACATCTAACTGTCTCATAAGTTCATCCTGTCTAGCGGTGTTTTGCTCCTTTGTGCTGATACGCACATATCCTACTTTCATTTGCTTTTGCTCCTTTTCAACTAGATTTATAAATGAAACTGAACACCAAAACGTCTCGAAAGTGTTGCGCCCGAAAAGGTATACCATTCAGAGCGTCCCAAACTTCCCCTCCCCTCCCCCTCTGGAAGTGTCCCGAAAGCTCCATTTCTGTTTTTGGGGCGCCTTTTCGGTGCGTTCCATTTATATTGAAATCTTCATTTCAGAGCAATAAAGCACGTCCTAAAAAAAGTTGAAACATTTGAAACAGACGCACAAAAAAGAGGTACTGCCTAGGACTTCTCCCAGGCAGTACCTCTTTTTATTTAACATCAAGTACCAAGTCACCGCAATATGTACGGTGTTGGTCGTGGTCGGCAGGTGTTACCGCCTCCAACATTTCAGGCCGATTGTCAAATTTACTTCCCCGATGATGGGCGTATTGGCCCTTTTGTAATCCAGGGCACAACTCACGGTGCAAATATATCGTTTTGCCGTTCCTGCAAGTCGTGACGTATTGATTTGTTCCGCTCCAATACTCCCCCTTAATCCTTTGATAGTCCTTCATGCTTAACACAGTGAAAAATGTTTCTCCCTTTTCAACGTACTGCATGAGTACGATACCCGGGAAATTTTCACTTGTGTATGCCGGATTCCTCCCGGCGTTGGGAATTTCCGTCATGTACTTCAAAAGCGCCAATGTAATTATCAGTCTCGTAAATCTTAGTTCCATCTTCATTGTTAATGCCTCCCAAATTCATAGTGTGATCTAAATTTAAGGCAAAATCTTAAATTTAAATCTAATTTCCCTTCTTAACACAGCTTATTGGTAGGCACTAACACTGACACCCCATCCGTATCCAGATTTTCAACCCTGCCGACAAAAAAAGAGGTACTGCCCAGGACTTCTCCCAGGCAGTACCATCTTTCACTTTTTAGGCCTATCGTAGAAGCGGTACTCTTACGGTACGGCTCCCCTTTAAACCTCTGTCGGAGCTTCGCCTGAATCCCCGAAAGCCCTTACGGCCCTAGCGTCTGCCGCCTGCCGTTCCTCAATGGCTTCCTTCAAAATCATATCCTTCACCTTCATCAAGCGGATGGTGGTCGCGCGGTCGTTCTCATCCAGCTTCATGTTGATATACCGGATCGCCTCCTGGGTATCGGGGATCATGACATACTCCAGGGCGTTGACGCGCCGCCGGGTCTTCTCGATCTCCTCCGCCATCAGCTGGGCGGACTTCTCGATCTCCGCCAGCTTCAGCATCTTGCGGAACACCTTCCCCAGGGCGTCCACCGCCGTGTCCAGCTCGCCGGACGTGGCCGCGAAGCCGTAGGGATAGATGTCGGAATCCGACCGGGTCTGGGTCTGGAAGTCGTACACCGGCACGTTGACGGACATGATGTTCTGGAAGGTCATGGTCAGCTCCACGCTCTGCTTGGGGTAGACCAGGGCCTGCTCCAGGGCCTCGGAGCTCATCAGCGCGGAGGCCACGGTGAAGGAGGCGTGGACCGTCATCAGCTCCTCCTCCACCTCCGCCCGGAGGGCCCGGACCTCCCGGACCGTCTCCAGGAACTGCTTCATCAGCTCATCCCGCTTGTCTTTCAGCAGCTTGTGGCCCCGCTGAGCGGTGCGCAGCTTGCCCTTGAGGCGGGTGAGCTCCATCCGGGTGGGGCTTACCGTGATATTCGCCATGGCTCACCCCTCCTTACTGCTCGTCTTTCTTCGGCCAGTATCTCTCGATCAGCTCCGGTTTGATCCGTTTCAGCTCCGCCTTGGGCAGGATGCTCAGCAGCTCCCAGCCCAGATCCAGCGTCTCCTGGATGGAGCGGTTCTCCTCATAGCCCTGGTTCACGTAACGCCGCTCGAACTCGTCGGCGAACTTGGCGTACAGCAGGTCCGTGGGGGTCAGCGCCGCCTCGCCCAGGATGGACATCAGCTCCTTGTTGTCCTTACCGGTGGAGTACGCCGCGAAGAGCTGGTTCATGGTGTCGGCGTGGTCCTCCCGGGTCTTGCCCTTGCCCACGCCCTTATCCTTCAGACGGGACAGGCTGGGCAGCACGTCCACGGGGGGATGGATGCCCTGGCGGTACAGCGCGCGGGAGAGGATGATCTGCCCCTCGGTGATATAGCCGGTCAGGTCGGGGATGGGGTGGGTCTTGTCGTCCTCGGGCATGGTCAGGATGGGGATCAGGGTGATGGAGCCCTTCTTGCCCAGCTGGCGGCCGGCACGCTCGTACAGCGTCGCGAGGTTCGTGTACAGATAGCCGGGGAAGCCGCGGCGGCCCGGGACCTCCTTCTTGGCGGCGGAGACCTCACGGAGGGCCTCGGCGTAGTTGGTGATATCGGTCATGATGACCAGGACGTGCATGTCTTTCTCGAAGGCCAGGTACTCCGCGGCGGTCAGCGCCATGCGGGGCGTGGCGATACGTTCGACGGCGGGGTCGTTGGCCAGGTTGGAGAACAGCACGGTACGGTCGATCGCGCCGGTGCGCTTGAACTCGTTGACGAAGAACTCCGACTCCTCGAAGGTGATGCCGATGGCGGCGAAGACCACGGCGAAGTTGGCGCTCTCGTCGCCCAGCACCTTGGCCTGCCGGGCGATCTGCGCCGCCAGGTTGGCGTGGGGCAGGCCGGAGCCGGAGAAGATGGGCAGCTTCTGCCCGCGGACCAGGGTGTTCAGGCCGTCGATGGTGGAAACGCCGGTCTGGATGAACTCGTTGGGGTAGTCCCGGGCGGCGGGGTTCATGGGCAGGCCGTCGATGTCCCGGTACTCCTCCGGCAGGATGTCGGGGCCGCCGTCGATGGGACGGCCCATGCCGTTGAAGACGCGGCCCAGCATGTCGCCGGACACGCCCAGCTGGAGGGGATGGCCCAGGAAGCGGACCTTGGCGTCGGCCATGTTGATGCCGGCGGCGGACTCGAAGAGCTGGACCACGGCGGTGTCGCCGTTGACCTCCAGCACCTGGCCCCGGCGGGTGGAGCCGTCATGCAGCTCGACCTCGACCAGTTCGTTGTAGGTGACGTCCTCCACCATCCGGACCATCATCAGCGGGCTGACGATCTCCTCTACGGTCTTGTATTCTCGGATCATCAGTTGTCACCTCCCTGGGCGGCGATCTCGGCGATCTCCCGCTCCATCTCAGTCTGGAACTCCTCATAAGCCTTGACGTACTCGTCGGCGGGGACGCTCTTGGCGCGGCCGATCTTCTCCCGGACGGGGATGTCGAACAGCTTCATCACGTCCGCCCCCTTGGCGATGGCGTCCCGGCACAGGACCTCGTAGTGGAGGATCAGCGCCAGGAGCTTGCCCTGGCGGTCATAGCTGGAATAGCCGTCGATGTCCGTGAAGGCGTTTTGCTGGAGGAAGTCCTCCCGGACCATCCGGGCGACCTCCAGGGTGAGCTGATCGGCGGGGGACAGGGCGTCCTTACCGACCAGCTGGACGATCTCGTTCAGGCTGGCCTCCTGCTGGAGGATGCTCATGGCCTTGCCCCGGTCCTTCATGAACGCCTCGCCGAAGTTCTCGTCGAACCAGGGCTTCAGGGTATCCAGGTACAAAGAGTAGGAGTTCAGCCAGTTGATGGCGGGGAAGTGGCGCTTATAGGCCAGGGACGCGTCCAGGGCCCAGAAGACCTTGACGATCCGCATGGTGGCCTGGGACACGGGCTCGCTGAGGTCGCCGCCCGGGGGGGAGACCGCGCCCACGGCGGTCAGGGAGCCCCGGCGCTCGTCGGAGCCGATGCACTCCACGCTGCCCGCGCGCTCGTAGAACTGGGCCAGGCGGGAGCTGAGGTAGGCGGGGTAGCCCTCCTCGCCGGGCATCTCCTCCAGACGGCCGGACATCTCGCGGAGGGCCTCGGCCCAGCGGGAGGTGGAGTCGGCGATGACGGCCACGTCGTAGCCCATGTCACGGAAATACTCGGCGATGGTGATGCCGGTGTAGACGGACGCCTCGCGGGCCGCCACGGGCATATCGGAGGTGTTGGCGATCAGCACCGTGCGCTTCATCAGCGACTCGCCGGTGCGGGGATCCTTCAGCTCGGGGAACTCCCGGAGGACGTCGGTCATCTCGTTGCCGCGCTCGCCGCAGCCGATATAGATCACGATGTCCACGTCGGACCACTTCGCCAGCTGGTGCTGGACCACGGTCTTGCCGGAGCCGAAGGGGCCGGGGACGGCGGCGGTGCCGCCCTTGGCGATGGGGAACATGGTGTCGATGATCCGCTGGCCGGAGCACAGGGGACGCTCGGGGGAATACTTCTTCTCATAGGGCCGGCCGATACGGACGGGCCACTTCTGCAGCATGGTCAGGGGGACGTCTTTGCCGTCCTCCGTGGTCAGCACCGCCACGGTGTCCTCCACCGTGTAGCTGCCGCTCTGGATGCTCTTGATGGTGCCCTTCAGGCTGGGGGGCACCATGATCTTGTGGAGCACCACCGAGGTCTCGGGCACCGTGCCGATCACGTCGCCGCCGATGACCTTGTCGCCGGCTTTGACCGTGGCGGTGAAGTCCCACTTCTTCTCGTGGTCCAGGGCGGAGACTTCCACGCCGCGGGTGATGTTGTTGCCGTGGACCTTCTCCATGATCTTCTCCAGGGGACGCTGGATGCCGTCATAGATGCCCTCGATCATGCCGGGGCCAAGCTCCACGCTCATGGGCGCGCCGGTGGTCTCCACCACGGCGCCGGGGCCCAGGCCGGAGGTCTCCTCGTAGACCTGGATGGAGGCGGCGTCGCCCTTCATGGTCAGGATCTCGCCGATCAGGCGCTGGGGTCCGACGCGGACCACGTCGGACATGTTGGCGTCCGACAAGCCCGTGGCGACGACCAGCGGCCCGGATACTTTCACTACTTTGCCGCTCAAATTTATGCAACCTTCTTTCTCGCCGTCGCAAGTTCCGCTGGGCCCCGCCCCCGGCCCTGCCGGGGACCGCGCCCGCTCCCTCGCTCCTCCTCTCCCCGCCGGCCCGGTCCGTCAGGCTCCGGCAGGGGGCTGTCCGCCCCCGCAGCGGGGATCGGAGATACGACGTAAAAATTTTACAAAATGTCTGCGCCGACCGCGCGCTCGATCGCTCTTTGGATGTTGTTCTTCCCGATGCCAAGGGAGCCCTGGCGCCCGGGTATCAGGATGATGGCGGGCCGGAGCTCGTCCTTATAACGGGCCAGCACGTCCTCCATCCCCTGGGCCAGCTGCTCGGTGAGGTAGATCACGGCGCAGTCTCCCTTCGCCAGCTCCCGGACCTTCTCCCTGGCCTCCGCCACGTCGGTGACGGGGTAGGTATCCAGTCCCAGGGCCCGGAAGCCCATGACGGACTCCCAATCGCCGATGGCGGCGATCTGATAGGTCATAGCCATATTGTCACCTCACCGCCTTACACATAGCTGCTGCGCAGACGGGAACGGATCACGTCCGCGCTCAGGCCGGCGCCCCGGCCCATCAGCAGGATGCGGATGTTCGTATACTCCGTCTCCCGCGCCGCCAGATACCCCAGCAGCGGGGCCTCGCCGAAGGGCACGAACTGCGCCCCGGCCAGATAGTCGCCCACCGCGTCGTCGCACAGCTTCTCGAAGGCCGTCAGCGCTCCGCCCCGGAGGGCCTCCGCCCCGGCTTCCGCCGCCGCCTGGAGGGCGGTGGGGCCGTAAAGCTCCGCAAGGCCGCTGCCGCCGGCGTTCCCGGCGGCGGCCACGGCGTCCGTACCGATGTCGCCGCCCTCCAGCAGGACGGTCTTCAGGAAGTCCGCGCTCTTGCCCATCCGCAGCGTCCGGATCAGGGAGCGGAGGTTCGCCGCGTCGATCTGCATCTTGACGTAGCCCGCCAGGAAGGCGCTCCCCGTCTCCTCCGCCAGGGCCATCATCTCCTGATAGCACCAGCGGTCCAGCACGATGTCGCTGAGCTGGGGATCGCGGGTGCTGTCCAGCACCCCCTTGGCCTCCGCCGCCGCGGCGGCGAGGCCCTCCGGCAGCTCGTCCAGCCTCCCGGTCTGCACGGCCTCCTTCAGCGCCGCCGCCGGGACGCGGCCCATATCCATCAGCATGGAGTCGGGGCTGGTGTCCATGGCCGCGGCTTTCAGGACGGCCTTGATGTTGTGGTAGTCATACTTCAGCTTGAAAACGTCGATATACCTGGGGTCCGGCGCACCGTCGGCCAGGTCGGTGAGCGTGGCCTCCCGCGCCGCCGACAGGGCGGCGTCGATGGTCTCGGGGCTGCGGGCGTCCAGCTCGGGATACCCACACTCCTGGAGGACCTTGACGGCTTCCTCCTGGCTGCGGGCCTCCAGCACCTGTTCCATCCGTTCCCGTGTCAGGAGCCCGGTCTCCATGGCCTTGATGCGGGCGGAGATCGCCAGGTAATCGGTGTCTTTGATTTTTTTAGCCAAGACACTCCCTCCTTGTCATGAGAACAGCTTCTTCACCACTTCTCCCGCAGTCTCCGCCTTCTGGAGACGGATCAGGGTATCGAACGCGCAGTTGACCTCCACGTTCTCGGAGCGGAGGATGAAGCCGCCCTGGATGGGACGGGTCTCGCCGGAGAGGGTCAGGCCCTTCTTGCCGTCCTTGTTGGCTTTGTCCACGGCGGCCTTGCCCACCTTGAGGCGGTCCTCCTCGGAGAAGATGACCTCCTCCTTGCCGGTGGAGGACGCCTGGACCAGCAGCCCCGCCAGCACGGCGGTGTACTCCGCCTGCGGCAGGGAGCACAGCTTCCGCAGGGCCAGATCGTAGGCCTGCTCCACCATCTCCTGCTTCGCGGCCAGGGCGGCCTTCCGGGCCTCCATCTGGGCCGTGCCCGCAAGGCGCTCCTCCCGCTCGGCGGCGGCTTTCTTGTTCTTCGCATCCAGGTCCGCCGCCTCGGCGTCGGCCTGGGCCTTGTACTTGGCGGCGATCTTCTCCGCCTCGGCCCGGGCCTCGCCCAGCACCCGGTCGATCTCGGCCTGGGCGTCGGCTTGGATGCGCTGGGTGATCTTTTCAATCCCGTTCATGGTCGAATCCCCTTTCTTCGGGGCTCATCAAGAAATATTGATGATCATCAGCATGGAAGCCAGCAGAGACAGGATGGCGTAGAACTCCACGGTGATGCAGAGCACCATGCCCTTGGACCAGTCGTCGGGCTTCTTGGCCAGGATGTTGATGGAACCGGCGGCCACGCGGCCCTGGGCGATGGCGGAGAACAGGCCGCCCAGCGCCATGGGCAGGCACGCGACGAGGTACTGCATCCCCTGGGCCACGGTCATCTGGGGCAGCTCGCCGCCCAGCAGGCCCATGGAGAAGATGGCGAAGAACCAGACCACCAGGCCGTACAGGCCCTGGGTGCCGGGGATGACCTGGAGGATCATGACCTTACCGAACTTGCTGGGGTCCTGGCACAAAAGGCCGGTGCCCGCCTCGCCGGCGATGCCGGTGCCCTTGGCGGAGCCGATGCCGGGCAGCACCGCCGCCAGGCCCGCGCCCAGCAGCGCCAGGGCCAGGCCGCCGATGGTGCCCAGGAAGCCGATCGCCTGCTGCATCTCGATCAATTGAGTCATTTCTTCCATTGTAGTGTTCCTCCTAAAATAAATTACTTCGTGATGTCCACGTATTTGGTCTCCATGGCCAGGGGCCGGAAGGGCTTGCCGCCGTCCTCATAGAACTTGCCGAAGTACTCCAGGCACTGCAGCCGGAGGTCGTGGACGTAGCAGCCCAACAGGTTCAGCGCGAAATTCAGCGCGTTGCCCGCCAGGGAGATCACCAGGAAAATGACGATGTTGCCGGGGATCGCGCCCAATGTATTGAACACCTGGGCGATGACGCTGCCCGCCAGCATCAGCGCCATGAGACGGGCGTAAGACAGGATGTCGCCGAAGTAGCCCGTGACATGGTTGTAAAGGGAGCCGAAGATGCCCATGATCTTGCCGAAGCCCTGGCCGGTGACCAGGGGGCCGATGACGATCAGGGCCAGGCCCGCGTAAAGCACCAGGTCCGTCACGCCCAGGGCCATCAGGCCGATGCCCGCGAAGACGATCCACCACGTGACCTCTTCGAAAACGGCGTCCAGCACCTGCCCGGCCCGGAGCTTGCGGATGAAGCTGACGGCCATGCCGGTGACGATCTGCACCAGCCCCAGGGCCATGGCCCCCACGAGGATCATCAGCGTGTCGTTCAGCGGGGTGAAGAGGGCCGGCAGGGCGAAGTCCCCTCCGGTGGTGAGCTTCACCACCTGGGTCAAAAAGTCTCCGAAGAAGCCGCCCGTCAGCGCGCCCCAGAAGAAGGTGGACACGCCGCACAGCTGCAGAAGGCCCATCATGTGGCCCATGGTGCCCTTGGGGCGGTACTTCTTCGCCACGATGGTCCCCGCCAGGAACATCAGGATGCCGTAGCCCATGTCCGCCATCATGATGCCGTAAAACAGGATGAAGAACGGCGCCATCAGGGGGTTGGGGTCCACGTTGTTGTAGGCGGGGAGGGAGTACATCTCCGTCACCATGTTCAGCGGCTTGGTGAACCAGTTGTTCTTCAGCTTGACCGGCACGTCGGGGACATCCTCGTCCGTGGGGTCGCTGGCCTCCCAGGCGCAGCCCATGCTCTCCAGCAGGGACTGGACCTCGCCCAGGCTCTCCGCCGGGGCCCAGCCCTCGAAGAAGACGATGGTCCCGTCGGTGAGGAGGCGCTCGGTGTTCTGGTCCTCCGCCGCCTCGGCGCTGAGCCGGTCGGCGTAGAGCCGGAGGGCGTCCCGCTTGCCGGCCAGGGCGGCGATGGCGGCCTCGGCCTCCTGCCGCCGCTTTTGGCCCGCGGCGATCGCCGCGTCGATGTCGGCGACGTTCTTCGCCGCCGTGCCCGTGACGCCCTGGAAGGCCGTCACGCTGAAGCCATGGGGCCGCAGGACCTCCAGGGCCTCTTCCTCCGCCGCCCGGTGGGCGATCAGGAGGCAGCAGCGCTGCTGCTTGTCCGCGCTGACCTCATAGAGCTCCGCCGCCGTCCCCGCCAGCTCACTGCGGATGGCGGCGGTGTCCGCCGCGCCGGGGAGGACCCCCAGCCGGAAGACGGCGTTGGCCGTCCCGCTGAGCTCCAGGGGCATGTCCAGGGGGACCCAGGGCATCAGCCCGGCCTTCCGGCTCTGGAGGCGCCCCTCCTCCCCCTGCAGGCGGGAGATGTCCTGGATGCGGCCGTCGATCTGCCTGCTGACGGCCCGGGCCTCCTCCAGCGTCCCGGCGGAGAGGAACTCCTCCTGGGACACCGGGCGGCGCTGGATGAACAGCCCGTCCTTGGTCCCGCCGTAGCGTTTCAGGGCGTCCAGGGCGGCGCCGGCCTCGCCCTGCTCGTTCTTGGTCTCCGCCAGTGTGGAGGTCTCCCGCCGCAGCAGGTCTGCCCAGGCGGGGTCCGCCAGTCTGCCGGCGGGCTCGCTGATCTCCACACAGCCCAGGCGCAGCAGCTCCCGCAGGAGCGCGTCCCGGCTGTCGGCCATGGCCATGACGCGGAGCTTCTTCATTTTTACAATGGCCATCTCAGTTGCTCACAACCCTTCCGACAATAAACTCCGCGGCGGCATCCAGACGCTCACGCGCAGCGTCCCGCAGGGCGGCGGCGTCCTCCTCCGCGGCCCGGGCGGTCTCGGCGGCCCGCTCCGCGGCCCGCTCCTCCGCCTGGCGCAGGAGCTCACGGCCGGCTTCCGCCGCCTCGGTCCTCCGCCTCTGCAAGAGCGCCTGACCTTCCTTCTCGGCGTCCGCGACGATCTGCTTCGCCTCCGCCTCGGCGGCCGTCCGGCGTTCCCGGGCCTCGTCCTCCACCTGCGTCACCTTTTCGATCGCTTCCAGGGACATTCGTTCTCACCTTCTCTCCATGTGCCATCCAGCCCGGCGGTGACTACCCTCCGGACCGCATAGTCATTCTTTTATCAGTATAGGCCAAGCAGTCCTGTTTTGCAAGGGAATTTTTGTTAAAGCCCTGAAAAGGAACGCGTCCGCGCCCCAAACCGCCGCCTCCGGGACGGGATCTGCGCCGCCGGGACGCTTTTTCTCCGGCGCGGAACTTGTCAAGATCGGTCGAAGGTGCTATAATACCTCCCAAAATCCGTGAATCGTTCAATGGGAAGTGGATCTTCGATGTTTGCTTTGAAGGAATGGTCCTTGGCGGCCCTTTTGGCGCTCTGCCTTTGTTCGACGCCGGTCCGGGCGCTGGAGGCGGAGGAGCCCTCCCAGGCGGGGCGGGTGGTGCTCCAGGCGCTGGGACAGATGGGCTTCACAGAGGGGGACGATGAGTACACGCCCTTCGGCGTGCGCTACGGCTACCCGAACGGCTATTGGTGCGACATGTTCGTCTCCTGGTGCGCCGATGAGGCCGGGATCCCCAAGGAGGCGTTCCCCCGTTCCGTCAACTGCGCCCGGCACTGCCGGGCGTTCACGGGCCTGGGCCGATACTACGCCAGCGCCTCCAGAGGGGGCACGTATCTCCCGCAGCAGGGGGACCTGGTCCTCTTCCACAACGACTCCGGCAGGATCCATCATGTGGGCCTGGTGCTGTACGTGGAGGACGAGACCCTCTTCACGATCGAGGGCAACGCTCTGACGACCCGCTGGGACTACCCCGCCGCCCAGGTCTCCGAGGCCCGGGCGCCGGAGGAGGAGCCCAACGACTACGTGACCGTGAACCGCTACCCCATAGCGGACCGGCGGCTCCACGGCTACGCCGTGCCCGCCTACTCCAGCCGGGAGCCGCTGGCGCTGGAGGGCTTCGTGGACCTGGGGCGCTATGCCTGCGCCAGGGAGCAGATCGACGCCGTGGCGGCCTCCGGCCTGATGGCGGGCACCAGCAGCCACACCTTCTCCCCCAGGGCGGGGATGGCCCGCGGGGAGTTTTTGCAGACCGTGCTGGACCTGTACGGCTTCGCCGGGTGGACGGAGGACACCGTCCCCTTCAGCGACGTGCCCCCGGGGCACGCGTATCACAGCGCCGTCATGACCGCCCGCTCCGCCGGCCTCCTGCCCCAGACGGAGGAGGACGCCTTCCACCCGGACCGCTGGATCTCCGGGGAGGAGGCCCAGGCCATCCTCTCCGCCCTGCTGCAGCGCATGGGGCTGGAGGACCGGACCTTCGTCTTCACGCCGGGGGACCTCTCCCAGATCCTCACGCCCTATACTACGCGGGGGGACATCGCCCAGGCGCTGTACCAGCTCCGGGAGGACGCGCCCCTGACGACGGAGGACTTCGACAGCCTGCTGGCCCTGGGCGGCGCTCCCCTGGGCCGGTCCGCCCGGACGCTGGACGGGATCTGCTACGTCCCGCTGTCCTTCCTGCAAGAGCATTTCCCGGAGCTGACCGTCCCGGACCCGCCTGCCGGACCGGCTCCGGCGGACGAACCTCCCGGCGCGGACGGAGAGGCCCGGCCGTCCGCGCCCTCCGGTGAAGACGAAGAGGACGGGATGGCTGGCGAAGGCGAAGAGGACGGGACCCCCGGCGCCGTCCGCCGGGCGCTGACCCTGGAGGCTCAGGGCAATTCCCTCCAGGCGCAGGGCTTCCTCTGGAACGGCACATTGTACATCCCGGTGAAGGAAGCGGCCGCCCTGCTGCACGTGCGGCCAGGGGCCCCCGCTTGAACCGGACGGGGCGCGGTCCCTGACGCGGCAAGGCGGGCGGCGGCCCCCCTCACGGATGCGGGCATCCGGCCTGCGGGTCCTAAAAAAGCGCGGCATGGCCGATCGGCCATGCCGTGTTTTTTGATGGCGGTCCGTCTCCGGCCCTCTACCTGGACGGCGGGCATTTGCGCAGGATCCGCCGGTAAGGCGCTTCCTCCGCCGCCGCCCGAGTGACGGCCTCCAGCTCCCCGGCCCGGATCATGGCCTCCACGCGGCAGGCAGCCAGGCCGTCGCCGATGCCCAGCCGGTGACGGCCCAGCACCTGGCCGATGAGCACGGCTTCGCGGAACTCCTCCGGCATCCGGGCCAGCTCCCGGCGGATGAAGCCGTCGTAGAACTCCTCCGGCACGCTGCTCAGCCGCCCGTTCACGACGGCCCGGAGCGGGGCGTCCTCCTCCTGGAGCTCCCGCCACCGGTGGGCGGCGGCGCGGATGGATGCCGGGGACGCGGGCCGTTCCAGAGGGAGGAACGCCTGCCAGCTCTCCGGGCGGACATCGCCCCAGCCGGTGTGCTCTTCCACGACGCCGTCCTCCCGCTGTTCGTACCGGGGCAGCTTGACGGCGCCGACAGGGCCGCGACGGTCCCCCAGGCCGTCCAGCCGGGAGAGCAGCCAGAGGAAGGCGCACGCCTCGTCCGGCTCGTCGCTGTACCAGATCCGGACCGCTTCGCCCTCCGCCGAGCGGGCGAGGATGGCCTCCAGAGAGACGGCGGCATCCTCCATCAGCCGATCCACCCGCCCCGGGGCCTCGGCCTCCGGCTCGGAAGCGCGGCACAGCTCCAGGAGGGCGGCGCGGCGCAAAGCGCCGGGGACGTCCTCCGAGATGCTGCCCACGCTCAGGCCCAGGCTGAGGCTGTATATGTCCTCGAGGCGGGAGAAGCGGGCGCACCGCATGCCCCCGCGGGCGCTGCTGCTGAATACGACATCGAACATGAAACGGCCTCCTCAAACGAACGTCAAGGCAGAAGGTCCACGGCCAGCGGGCACAGCAGGGCGGTCATGATGCCCGCCACGGCGATGGACAGGCTGCTCATGGCCCCCTCCACCGGGCCGATCTCCAGGGCCCTGGCGGTGCCGATGGCATGGGAGGCGGTGCCGATGCCCACGCCCTTCGCCACGGGGTCCTCGATCCGGAACAGCCTGCACACCGCCTGGGCGCTGAGGTTCCCGAAGATGCCCGTCAGGATGATGACGGCGGTGGTCAGCGTCGGGATGCCGCCCAGCTCCCCGGAGACGTCCGCGCCGATGGCGGTGGTGACGGATTTGGGCAGCAGGCTGACCGCGGCGGCCCGGTCCATCCGGAAGGCCCAGGCCAGGATCAGGATGGCCCCCACGCTGACCACCGCTCCGGCGGCGATGCCGGAGAGGATGGCGGCGGCGTTCTCCCGCAGGGCCTCCCACTGCTCGTAGAGAGGGACCGCCAGGCTGACCGTGGCGGGGAGGAGCAGATAGCTCACCGGGGCGGCGCTGGCCTGATAGTCCGGGTAGGGGATCTGCAGGAGGCGGAGGAAGAGGATGACGAACAGGCTCCCCAGCAGCAGGGGGTTGCACCACGCCTGCCGGGCCTTCTTTTGGAGGAAGCTCCCCAGGGCGAAGGCCCCCAGCGTCAGCAGCACGCCCCAGACGGCCCCTCCCGTCAGCAGCTCACTCATGCCGCGCCCCCTTCCGGCGGATGACCGCCTGGGTGACCCATCCGGCGGCGGCCATGACCAGCACCGTCACCAGGGCCACGGCGAGCACGGCGGGGAGCCAGATTTGGGCCAGCAGCGCCTCCAGCTCCATGATCCCGGCGGCGCCGGGGACGAAGAGCAGGGGGAAGACGGCGATCAGGAACCTGGCCGTCTCCTTCACCTGCTCCAGCTCCACCAGGCCCGTCCTCAGGGCCGCCAGCAGCAGGGCCAGCCCGTAGATGCTGGCGGGGATGGGGAGGGGAAGGAGGCTGTGGAGGACCTCCCCCAGGAAGCAGAAGGCCAGGATGCGGAGGAATTGGGATATGTATCTCATAAAAGCACCTCGGATCGAAAAACTCCGGCGGGACAGGCCGGTGGTCCGGTCCCTATTATATCGGACCGGGGCGCGGTTGTAAAGGGAGACCTATCCCGCGGCGGCGGAGCATCGCATCCGGGGAGACGCCGCGCCATCGAGATGAAGTCCGGTCCCAAAAGGCGGAGGGCATCCGTTTGGATGCCCTCCGCCTCCTCTCTCCTACCCGCGGAAGGCGGCGCGTCATGGCGCGCCGCCGCATGGGGCCCTCTCACGGCCCGGCCCTCCATCAGCGGCGGACATCCGCGCGGTCCGTCCCGGGAGGGACGAGGCCCTCTAAGACCTTCCCCATCCCCTCCGCGAAGGCCCGATGCCCTCCCTCAGAAAAGTGGACGCCGTCGAAGCTGAGCTCCACGTCCCACAGGCCCGCGTCCGCGAAGGGGATGCCCAGCCGCCGGGCCAGCGCCTCATAGCAGCCCGCCAGCCGCCGCGACTCCTCCCGCGTCCCAGGGTCGTCCACCCAGGTCCCCGGTCCCATGGGCGGCGGAGCGGTCAGCAGGACCTTGCAGGATGCGGGCGCTCCCTCCAGCAGCGCGGTCAAGGCCCGCTCCATCTGCTCCGCACAGGCTTCGGCGCTGGGGACGGGCCGCTGGAGCAGGTCGTTGCTCCCCAGCATGACCACGACCGTCCCCGCCTCCGCACGGTGCACCGCCTGGACCAGCGCGTCGATATCTCGACGCCGCCACGGGATGCAGCGGCCGTTCTCCCCCTCGTTGATGAGGTCCCAGCCCGCCTCCCCCAGCAGGGCCGTCCAGCGGACGGACGCCGGGTAACGCCCGCCCAGATAGGACCTTGGGTCGTATCCGTATGTGTTGGAATCGCCGAAGCACACGATCCGATGGCCCACCGCTGTCACCGCCTCACTCGATCTCGGTCCCCCGCCCGATGCCGGCGCGGGGCGGGAGGCCCCTCCCCGGCCCCGCCGGGGGCGGGGGTCCGTTGTCCGTCCCTCCCCCGGGCGGACGGCGGAGCAGATCACGCGGCATCCGCCCCTTTGGCGGGACGCCGCCGCTCCACCCCCGCCGGCCGGGCGTTAGATGCGTCCCTCTCTCACCGCCTGCAGCAGTCCCTGGCATCCGGCCAGCACATCCTGCCAGGTGGTCTCGAAGTCGCCCGTGTACCAGGGGTCGGCCACATCGCCCGGGCGGTCGGTGAACTCCATCAGCAGATGGATCTTGCCGTCACGATCGCCGCCGCAGATGCGGCGCATATCCCGCAGGTTGGCTCCGTCCATCCCGATCAGGAGGTCGTATCGATCGAGGTCTTCGCTTTTCAGCCGGCGGGCCGTTTTGCCGGCACAGCCGATGCCATGCTCGGCCAGCTTGCGCCGGGCGGGCGGGTAGACCGGTTCACCGATCTCCTCGGCGCTGGTGGCGGCGGAGGCGATCTGGAACCGGTCCTCCAGCCCCGCCTTTTTCACCAGATCTTTCATCACGAACTCCGCCATCGGGCTCCTGCAAATATTCCCGTGGCACACAAAAAGGATATCGATCATCTGCTGCACACTCCATATCGTCGATCTTGCTCCAGTATAGCATACTCCCCCCGCGAAGTCGAGGGCGATCTCGAGATGCGTACCGGCAGCGGCGTCCCCGCTCCTGCCCGCTACTCGGATGGGCCGCGCAGCCCTGACCGCGGTCCATGGCGTCGGTCAAACAGCCTGATGGGAAAATAAGGGGGGAGCAGAGGAGGCCCTGGGACCATTGCGGTCCCGGGGCCTCCTCGGCAATAAGCGGTCAAGACCGATCTTCCCGGGAACTCTCTCCGCATCCCCGTCCCCTCCGCCGTGAGCCCGGCCAAGCAGGTCCCGGCAGGACGCGAAGAGATCCCCACCCGAGCGCAGTTCCCGGCGGAGCCGGGAACGGAGCGGCGGTGGGGATCTCTGAATTGGCGCGGAAGGAGGGATTTGAACCCTCGCGCCGGTTTTATCCAGCCTACTCCCTTAGCAGGGGAGCCCCTTCGGCCACTTGGGTACTTCCGCAGATCCTGATGCACTTTTGAAAAAATGGCGGAGAGAGTGGGATTCGAACCCACGGGCACTTGCGCGCCGCCGGTTTTCAAGACCGGTTCCTTCAACCACTCGGACATCTCTCCATCTCGAAGTCGCCATTTCTTGAACACGCATGATATTATAGCATGCTCCTCCCTTCTTGTCAACAAATATTCGCCAATTAAAACCGGGGTCATGCCCCCTTTCCAAAATGGACAGGCCCCTCCCTGGCATCCGCCAAAGAGCAGGCCCTATCCGCATCCGGTCCGGTACATCGCCCCCGCCTCCGGCGTCACGCCGTTGAGCCGCAGCAGTTCCTCCACCGTCACGAACCAATATCCCTCCGCCTGGAGGCGGTCCACCACCTTCAGCGCCGCGTCCACCGATGTAGGATAGATATCATGCAGCAGGATGATGCTGTTCGGCTCCACGGCCTCCATGATCTCCTGTACTACCTTCCCCGTGTTCCGGCTCTCCCAGTCCCGGGGATCCACGGACCACTTCACCAGGGGCACGCCGAAGCTGGCCTCCGTCCCGGTGTTCACCTGCCCATAGGGCGGCCGCAGCCAGTACTCTCCCCCGCCCAGCAGCGTCTCCAGGGCCGCTTCCGTCCGCTCCACCTCCTGGGCCGCCTCGTCCAGCGCCGCTCCATCCAGCCGCTGGTGGCTCCAGGTATGGTTCCCGATCTGGTGCCCCTCCTCTGCCATCCGGGCGACCAGGTCGGCATTGTCCTCGATCTGCTGGCCGATGAGGAAAAAGGTCGCCGTGGCCCCCCGCTCCTGCAGGCCGTCCAGCAAACGGCCCGTGGTCTCCCGCCGGGGACCGTCGTCGAAGGTCAGCGCCACATACTTCTCCCCCTCCGGGATCTCCGCCCCGCCCTCCGCGGGCACCGCCCCGCCGCCGCCGAGGCCCAGCACCGCCGCCAGCACGACCGCCGCCAGGATCGGACCGATCTTCTTCATCGCGCATCCCTCCCCTCATCTTTTCGGGTCTAGTATGCGCAGGCGTTTCGGTTTCCCCCTTGGAAATGCTTTCTTTTCGACCGGGCGATATAAAAGCCCTTTGTCATGAGCCTAGGTCCTCATGACAAAGGGCTTTTATCCTTGGGTCAGGTCACACCAGCTCGATCACCGCGGTCTCCGCGGCGTCGCCCCGGCGGACGCCGGTGCGGATGATGCGGGTGTAGCCGCCGTTGCGCTCCGTATAGTTGGGCGCGATCTCCTTGAAGAGCTTCTTGCAGACGTCCTCCCGGGTGATGAAGCTCATGGCCTGCCGGTAAGCGGCCAGGTCGCTCTTCTTGCCCAGAGTGATCATCTTCTCAGCCAGGGGCTTGATCTCCTTGGCACGGGTGACGGTGGTCTCCATCTTGCCGTGATCCAGGAAATCCGTGACCTGCTGACGCAGCATAGCCCTGCGCTGGTCAGAGGTCTTGCCAAGCTTTCGAGGCATTTCGGTTTCCTCCTTACTCGTTTTCTCTCAAACGGTCCTTCACCGTATTTACCGCCCGTGGGCGGCGCAAAAGGTCAGTTGTTCTCCTCGTCGGCCAGGTGCAGCCCCATCATCGCCAGCTTGTTGATGACCTCCTCCAGGGACTTGCGTCCCAGGTTGCGGACCTTCATCATCTCGTCCTCGGTCTTGGAGATCAGATCCTCCACCGTGTTGATGTTGGCCCGCTTGAGGCAGTTGAAGCTCCGGACGCTGAGGTCCAGCTCTTCGATGGTCATCTCCAGCACCTTGTCCCGCTGGGCTTCCGCCTTCTCCACCACAGTGGGGCGGCTGCCGACGTTCTCACTCAGGTCGGTGAACAGCGTGAAATGGTCGCAGAGGATCTTGGCTCCCAGAGAGACCGCATCCCGAGCAGAGATGGTCCCATCCGTCCAGACCTCCAGCGTCAGCTTGTCGAAGTCGCTGGAGGCGCCCACGCGGGTGGGCTCCACGGTATAATTCACCTTATACACCGGCGTGTAGATGGAATCTACTCCAATGGTGCCGATCACATTCTGCTGGGGCTTATTGCGGTCGGCGGGGACGTAGCCCCGGCCATGGGACAGGGTGATCTCCATGTTCAGAGCCGCCCCGTTGTCCAGTGTCGCGATGTGCAGATCCGGGTTCAGGACCTCCACCTCGCCGTCGGCCTTGATGTCGCCGGCGGTGACCACGCAGGGGCCCACCGCCTCGATGTAGACCGTCTTCACCGAGTCGCTGTGGAGCTTCGTCAGGAGGCCCTTGATGTTCAGGACGATCTCCGTCACATCCTCCTTCACGCCCGGGATGGTGGAAAACTCGTGCTGGACGCCGGCGATCTTGATGGTAGTCGGCGCGGTGCCGGGCAGCGAGGAGAGCATGATCCGCCGCAGGGCGTTGCCCAGCGTCGTGCCGTAGCCCCGCTCCAAGGGTTCCACCACGTATTTGCCATAGGTCACATCACCCGGCGCTTCGGTACATTCGATCTGGGGCTTTTCGATTTCAATCACGCAGTACCCTCCTTCATCTTCTCATCGCGGCGGCGGGGGACGCCGCCTCTTCATATGCCATTATCGAGGGTATCCTCCGCTTACTTGGAGTACAGCTCAACGATCAGGTGCTCCTCCACGGGGATATCGATATCCTCACGGGCGGGAAGGCGGGTCACGGTGCCCTTCAGCGTGTTCTTCTCCCGTTCCAGCCAGGCGGGCAGGAGGAAGATGGGTGCGTCCTGTCCGGTGAGGCGCTTGAAGACCTCGGAGGAGCGGCTGTTCTCCGCCACTTCGATGACGTCGCCGGCCTTCACCTGATAGGAGGGGATGTCGACCTTTTTGCCGTTGACAGTGAAATGGGCGTGGTTCACCAGCTGGCGGGCCTGGCGGCGGGTCATGGCGAAGCCCATGCGGTACACGACATTGTCCAGACGGCGCTCCACATTGATCAGCAGGTTGTCGCCGGTCTTGCCGGGGGCGGCGGCGGCGGCCTCATAATAGCTGTGGAACTGCTTTTCCAGGATGCCGTAGATGAACTTGACCTTCTGCTTCTCGTTCAGCTGGATGCCATACTCGCTCTTCTTCTTCCGCATCTGGCCGCCGGGGTTCCGGTTGGTCTCCTTCTTGGCATAGCCCATGACGGCGGGAGAGATGCCCAAAGCCTTGCAGCGCTTGGCGATCGGCTGCATATTCCTTGCCATATTGCTTCTTACCTCCTCTTTCGATCAGACGCGGCGGCGCTTCGGCGGACGGCAGCCGTTGTGGGGGATGGGGGTGACGTCCTTGATCATGGTCACCTCCAGGCCCACGGCCTGCAGCGCCCGGATGGCGGCCTCGCGGCCCTGGCCGGGGCCCTTGACGAACACTTCCACGGTCTTCAGTCCGTGCTCCATCGCGGCGCGGGCGGCGGTCTCCGCCGCGGTCTGGGCCGCGAAGGGGGTGGACTTCTTGCTGCCCCGGAACCCGAGGCCGCCGGAGGAGGCCCAGGAGATGGCGTTGCCCTGGGAGTCGGTGACGGTCACCATGGTGTTGTTGAAGGAAGAACGGATATGGACCTGACCACGCTCGATGTTCTTCCGCTCGCGGCGGCGGCGGATGACTTTCTTGCCGCCGGATTTCTGTGCTGCCATATTGTTTCTCCCTCCTTACTTCTTCTTGTTGGCGATGGTCTTCTTGGGACCCTTACGGGTGCGGGCGTTGGTCTTGCTGCGCTGGCCGCGGACGGGCAGTCCCTTGCGGTGGCGCATCCCGCGGTAGCAGCCGATCTCGCTCAGACGCTTGATGTCCAGCGCGGTCTGGCGGCGGAGATCGCCCTCGACGGTGTAGTCGTCGATGGCGTCACGGAGCTTCTGCTCGTCGGCGTCGCTGAGGTCCTTCACCCGGGTGTCGGGGTCCACGCCGGACTTCGCCAGGATGTCCTTCGCGCTCTTGCGGCCAATGCCGTAGATATAGGTGAGGCCGATCTCGATACGTTTATCCTTCGGCAGGTCAATACCGGCAATACGTGCCATACTTTCAAAGCACCTCCACTTTCAAATGTCAGCCCTGTCTCTGCTTGTGCTTGGGGTTCTCGCAAATGACCATGACGCGGCCTTTGCGGCGGATGACCTTGCACTTTTCGCACATGGGCTTCACAGACGGTCTAACTTTCATAGGTCCAAACCATTCCTTTCAGCTTCTCGTTCACTTGCTGCGCCAGGTGATCCGTCCTCGGGTCAGATCGTACGGGGACATCTCCACCGTGACCTTGTCGCCGGGGAGGATCCGGATGAAATTCATCCTGAGTTTCCCGGAAATATGCGCTAGGATCATGTGTCCATTCCCAATGTCAACCTGGAACGTCGTGTTGGGCAGGGCCTCCACCACAACACCTTCCACTTCGATCATATCGGATTTTGCCAAGCGTTATCCCTCCTGGTCCGGCCGGATCGCCTCGCGGAAGCCCGCGAGGGTCCTGCGAAGCTCACTGTTGGTGATCTTCTCCCCGCTCTTGATCTTTTCGGCGAGGCGGGTCTCATCCGCCGACACAAAGAGCACATGCCTGCGCTTCTTGCGCTTCGGGGACTCCACCTTTCTCGATTTTCCGTCCGCCAGCAGGAGGAACTCCCCTTCCGCAGCCAGGACGACGAAGAGCTTGCCCTTGTCGCGCCCCGCGTTGGAGCGGACGATGTTCGATCTCGCGATATCCATGCGTTCTCTCTCACCTGTTGTCAAATGGCGGGGGCCGTTAGGATCTCCGGCTCGCCATCCGTGATCAGGATCGTGTTTTCATAGTGGGCCGCCCACTTCCCGTCCGCGGTCTTCACCGTCCAGCCGTCGCTCAGCTGTGTGATGGCGGCGGCGCCTGCGTTGACCATGGGCTCGATGGCCAGGGTCATCCCCCGCAGCAGGCGGGGCCCATGGCCGGGTCGGCCGAAATTTGGGATCTCCGGCGATTCGTGCATCTTGGCTCCCACGCCGTGGCCCACGTATTCCCGGACCACGGAATAACCGTGCGACTCCACATATGCCTGGACCGCCGCGGAGATGTCCTGAAGACGCTGTCCCTCCCGGGCGAAGCGGATCCCCTCGAAGAAGCTCTGCCTGGTCACGTCGATCAGGTCCTGGGCCTCCGGAGAGATCTTCCCACAGGGGAAGGTGGCCGCGCAGTCTCCATGGAACCCCCCGATGTACGCGCCCACATCGATGCTGACGATATCGCCCTCATGCAGGACCCGTTTGCCGGGGATGCCGTGGATGATCTCGTCGTTGACGCTGATGCAGACGCTGGCGGGGAAGCCATTGTAATGGAGGAAGGACGGGACCGCCCCCTGTTTGCGGATGAACCGCTCCACCGCGTTGTCGATCTCTTGGGTCGTTACGCCGGGCTTTACCATTTCCCCTGCCAAGGCACGGGCAGCCGCGGTGATCTTTCCGCTCCGGCGCATCAATTCGATCTCATGGGGGGATCTGAGGGTGATCATCCCGTCATCTCCCCAAAACGCGGAGGATCGCCTGGGAATTGGCTTCCACAGTCGGCTGGTTCTCCACCGTCTTCAGCAGGCCCCGCTCGGCGTAGAACGCCTTGAGGGGCTCCGTCTCCTTATGATAGACCTCGAGGCGGGACTTGACCGTCTCGGGGGCATCATCCTTGCGCTGGATCAGTTTCCCGCCGCACTTGTCGCACACACCCTCGGCCTTCGGGGGCACGGCCACCACATGGTAGCTCGCGCCGCAGTCCGGGCAGACCCGGCGGCCGCTCATGCGCTCCATGATGGTCTCGTCGCTGACCTCCAGGGAGACCACGGCGTCGAAGACGATCCCGGCCTTCTCGATGGCCTCGGCCTGGGCGATCGTGCGGGGCACGCCGTCCAGGATATAGCCCTTCGCGCAGTCCGGCTCCGCCAGCCGCTCCGAGATGATGCCGATGATGACCTCATCGGGCACCAGCTGTCCCGCGTCCATGAAGGCTTTCGCCTTCAGGCCGGTGGGGGTGCCGTTCTTCACGGCGGCACGGAGGATGTTGCCGGTGGAGATGGTGGGGATATCCAGCTTCTCACACAGGATGTCGGCCTGTGTACCCTTGCCGGCGCCCGGAGCGCCCAACAGGATCAATTTCATCTCTAAAAACCTCCTGTATCCTGGGCGCGGGCGGGGCCGCGGGGCCCCACCCAGCGCCGTCGTTCGTTCCTCTTATTCCAGGAAGCCCTTGTACTGACGCATCAGCATCTGGGATTCCAGGGCCTTGACCGTCTCCAGCGCCACGCCCACCACGATGATGACGGAGGTGCCGCCGATGGCCACGGAGTTGTTGCCCAGGATCTTGCCGACGATCAGCGGGCAGATGGCCACGATGCCAAGGTAGATGGCGCCGAACAGGGTGATCTTGTTCAGCACCTTGCGGATGAAGTCCACCGTGGGCTTGCCGGGACGGAAGCCGGGGATGAAGCCGCCCTGCTTCTTCATGTTGTTGGCGATCTCCACGGGGTTGAACTGGATGCTGGAATAGAAATAGGCGAAGCCGATGATCAGGATGAAATAGACCACCATATAGACCACGGACTTCGTGTCGATGGCGTCATAGATGCTCCGGGACATGGTGCCCTCGGCGGGGATGCCCACGAAGCTCCAGATCGTGATCGGCAAAGAGGCGATGCTCTGGGCGAAGATGACGGGCAGGACGCCGGCCATGCTCACCTTCATGGGCAGGTTGCTGCTCTGGCCGCCGTACATCTTCCGGCCCACCTGGCGCTTGGCGTACTGCACGGGGATGCGGCGCTCCGCGTCGTTGATGAACACGATGAAGGCGATCAGGGCCAGGCCGCCCACCAGCAGCAGGACCACCGCCCAGGGGGCCATGGCGCTGTCCAGGACCTGCTGGGCCTGGTCGGCGGTATAGCCGGACTGGGTCAGGGACTCCAGCGTCATGGTGCCGCTGTTGACGGCGGACCACCGGCTGACGCCCTGGATCATGTTGGAGACCATGGTGGGGACGCGGGAGACGATGCCCGCGAAGAGGATGATGGAGATGCCGTTGCCCACGCCGAACTCGGTGACCTGCTCGCCCATCCACATCACGAAGGAGGAACCGGCGATGAAGGACACGATGATGACCAGAGCGGGCCAGATGCCGTCGGCCCCGGCGGCCAGGATGCCGTACCGCTTCATCATGAAGTAGTAGCCCACGGCCTGGAGGACGGCGATCGCCACGGTGGTGTAGCGGGTGATGGACTGGATCTTCTTCCGGCCCTCCTCGCCGCCGTCCTTCGCCAGCCGCTCCAGATAGGGGATGGCGACGGTGAGCAGCTGGATGATGATGGAGCTGTTGATATAAGGCTGGATGCTCAGGGCGAAGACCGTCGCCGTGGCGAAGGCGCCGCCGCTCATCACGTTGTAGAGCCCTAAGATCGTGGCGCCCATGCCGTTGAGCTGGGCCTCCAGCAGATCCGTGTTGATATAGGGGACGGTGATGGCATTGCCGATACGGAAGATCAGCAGGATCAGCAACGTGAAGACGATCTTCTTTTTCAGCTCGGGGATGGCCCAGGCTTTGCGAATCGTTTGGATCACGTTATTTCACCTCCGCCTTTCCGCCGGCTGCCTCGATGGCCTCCTTGGCAGACGCGGAGAAGGCGTTAGCCTTGACAGTGACCTTTTTCTTCAGCTGCCCGTTGCCCAGGACCTTGAAGCCGTACTCGCACTTGGAAAGCACGCCCTTGTCCAGCAGAGCCTCGGCCGTGACGGTATCGCCGTCGCTGAACACGTTCAGGGCGCTGAGGTTGATGACCTCCAGGGGCTTTGCGAAGATGTTGTTGAAGCCGCGCTTGGGGACCCGGCGGGCCAGGGGCATCTGGCCGCCCTCGAACCCGACGCGGACCTTACCGCCGGAGCGGGCCTTCTGGCCCTTGTGGCCCCGGCCGCCGGTCTTGCCGTTGCCGGAACCGGCGCCCCGGCCCTTGCGGTAAGCCTCACGGACGGACCCTGCGGCGGGAGACAGTTCGCTTAATTTCATGATGTGGTGCCTCCTTACTTCTCTTCAGTGACCTGCAGCAGATAGCCGATCTTCGCCACTTTCCCGCGGGTGGGATCGTTGTCGGGCTGCACCGTGACGTCACCGATCTTGCGCAGACCCAGGGAATGCGCGGTGGCGACCTGCTTCTCCAGGCGGCCGTTCAGGCTCTTGACGAGCTCAATCCTTAAGTTTGCCATGTTTTGCGCCTCCTTAACCCACGATGTCTTCGACGCTCTTCCCGCGGATACGGGCGACCTCCTCGGGGCCACGCATGTTCTTCAGGCCCTGGAAGGCGGCGGCGACGACGTTGTTGGGGTTGTTGGACCGGAGGCTCTTGGCACGGATGTCCTTGATGCCCGCGGCCTCCACGACGGCACGGACCGCGCCGCCGGCGATGACGCCGGTACCGGGGGCGGCGGGCTTCATCAGCACGCGGCCCGCGCCGGCCTCACCGATGGTCTCGTGGGGCAGGGTGGTGCCCGCCAGAGTAACGGTGATCATGTTCTTCTTGGCGGCCTCGATGCCCTTGCGGATGGCCTCGGGGACCTCGGCGGCCTTGCCCAGGCCGTAGCCGACCTTGCCCTTGCCGTCGCCCACGACGACCAGGGCGGAGAACTTCATGACCCGGCCGCCCTTCACGGTCTTGGAAACGCGGTTCAGGTACACGACCTTCTCGATATACTCGCTCTGCTCTCTCTCGAATCTAGGCATTTGAACGTTCCTCCCTCCTTAGAACTGCAGGCCGCCCTCGCGGGCGCCCTCGGCCAGAGCCTTCACGCGGCCGTGATACAGGTAGCCGCCGCGGTCGAACACCACGGTCTCGATACCCTTGGCCTTGGCCCGCTCGGCGACGAGCCTGCCCACGGCGGCGGCGGCGGCGATGTTGCCGCCGTAGCCCTGGATGTCCTTATCCAGGGAGGAAGCGGAGACCAGGGTCTTGCCGGAGACATCGTCGATGACCTGGGCATAGATGTTGGCCTCGCTGCGGAACACGTTCAGACGCGGCATCTCAGGGGTGCCGGAGATCTTGGAGCGCACTCTCTTGTGGCGCTTGATGCGCTGGGCGTTGGTATTCGGTCTTTTGATCATTTCGACACACCTCCTTACTTCTTGGCGCCGGTCTTACCGACCTTGCGGCGGATGGTCTCGGTGGCGTACTTGATGCCCTTGCCCTTATAAGGCTCGGGAGGACGCTTCTCGCGGACTTCGGCGGCGAACTGGCCGACGGCCTCTTTGTCGCAGCCGCGGATGATGATTTTATTGGGAGCGGGGACCTCGATGGTGATGCCCTCGGTCTCAGAAACGATCACCTGGTGGGAATAGCCCAGGTTCATGACCAGGTTATTGCCCTCCTTGGCGACACGGTAGCCCACGCCGTTGACTTCCAGCTCCTTGGCGTAGCCGTCGGTGACGCCGACGACCATGTTGTGCAGGAGCGTGCGGGTCAGGCCGTGGAGGCTGCGGTGCAGCTTATCCTCGGAAGGGCGCTTCACGGTGATCGTAGTGCCTTCCTGTTCAATGATCATCTCCGGGCGCAGCGCGCGGGTGAGCTCGCCCTTGGGTCCCTTCACAGTGACCACATTACCCTCGGCGATGCTGACGGTGACGCCGGCGGGGACGGTAATGGGCATCCTGCCGATTCTAGACATTGTTCAATACCCTCCTTACCAGACGAACGCCAGGACTTCGCCGCCGACATGGAGCTCGCGGGCCTTCTTGTCGGTCATGACGCCCTTGGACGTGGAGATGATAGCGATACCCAGGCCGCGGAGCACGCGGGGCAGCTCGTCGGCGCCCACGTAGACCCGGAGGCCCGGCTTGGAGACGCGGCGCAGGCCGGTGATGACCTTTTCCTTGCCGGCGTTGTACTTCAGGGTGATATGGATCTTGCCCTGTGTGCCGTCGTCCACGACCTGGAAGTTCTTGATATAGCCCTCGTCCAGCAGGATCTGAGCGATGCTCTTCTTCATGTTGGAAGCGGGGACGTCCACGGTGTCGTGCTTGGCGCTGACGGCGTTGCGGATGCGGGTGAGCATATCCGCGACTGGATCTGTGATATGCATGGTGATGGTTCCTCCTATTTTAGAGTTGCGGTCTTGGGCCGCTTCAGCAGCGAGGTATCATGACCAATTGGAGCCAGGCCCCGATTGGCCATGACCTTTCGCCGTCTGTCTCTGCTTTTTCTCGAGAGGAAAAGCAGCAAAAAGAGCTTTATCACGCTCCGGGGCCCGGCACTCGTCCAGGCCGGAGCGGCGATAACAGGATTTCACCGTCCCAAACTCCCGTCCCCCGTCCCTCGTCCCCCGCAGGGGAGGGGGCTGCTCAAGGGGGAGCCTGCTCCCCCTTGAAGGGAGGCGGAGCAAGGGAGCGTGCGCAGTTCTCGCCAGAGGCCGCAGGCCGGCGGCGGGAACGGAGCTAAGCGGACTTTGCGACGCCTCGGCTCAGAAGGAGGCCTTGCGGACGCCGGGGATCTCGCCCTTGTACGCCAGCTCCCGGAAGCAGATACGGCACACGCCGTAGTCCCGGAGATAGGCGTGGGGACGGCCGCAGAGCTTGCAGCGGTTGTACTTCCGGCTGGAATACTTCGCGGGGCGCTGCTGCTTCAAGATCATGGATTTCTTAGCCATAGTCCTCTCCCTCCTTAGCGGGCGAAGGGCGCGCCGACCTGGGTGAGCAGGGCGCGGGCCTCTTCGTCGGTGTGCGCGGTGGTGCAGATGACCACGTCCATGCCCCGGATCTTGTCGATCTTGTCATACTCGATCTCGGGGAAGATCAGCTGCTCCCGGATGCCCAGGGCGTAGTTGCCCCGGCCGTCGAACGCGTTGGGGCTGATGCCCTGGAAGTCGCGGACGCGGGGCAGGGCCACGTTGAACAGGCGGTCCAGGAACTCCCACATCTTCTCGCCGCGGAGGGTGACCTTCGCGCCGATGGGCATGTTCTCACGGAGCTTGAAGTTGGCGATGTTCTTCCGGGAACGGGTGATGATGGGCTTCTGCCCGGTGATCTGGGCCAGGTCCCGGACCACGTTGTCCAGGATCTTGGCGTTCTCCTTGGCCTCGCCGCAGCCCACGTTCACGACCACCTTGTCGATCTTGGGGATCTGCATGACGCTCTTATAGCCGAACTGCTTCATCAGGGCGGGAGCGACCTCGGCCGTGTACTTCGCCTTGAGGTTGGGCACCTTCTTGTCAGCCATGTTCCACTCTTCCTCCCTTACAGCTCGGCGCCGCACTTCTTGCAGATGCGGACGCTGACGTTCTTCTCTTTGCCGGCCACGGTCCTCTTCTCCACTTTGTGGGCGACCCGGGTGGGCTTGCCGCACTTGGGGCAGACGACCTGGACCTTGCAGGCGGCGATGGCGGCTTCCCGCTTCACGATGCCGCCCTCCTCGCCCTGACGGCGGGGCTTGATGTGGCAGGTCACCAGGTTCATGCCCTCGACCACCACTTTGTCCTCCTTCGGCAGGGTGGCAATGACCTTGCCCTGGTGGGTGCTCAGGTCCTTGTCCTTACCGCCGTCGCCGGAGAGCCGGACGACCGTGTCGCCCTTTTTGATATTCATAGACATGTCTTCGCCCTCCTCAAATCACTTCGGGGGCCAGGGACAGGATCTTCATGTAGTCCTTGTCGCGCAGCTCCCGGGCCACAGGCCCAAAGATACGGGTGCCTCTGGGGTTCTTGTCGTCCTTGATGAGGACGGCGGCGTTGTCGTCGAAGCGGACGTAGGTGCCGTCGCCCCGGCGGATGCCCTTGGCGGAGCGGACGATGACGGCCTTGACCACCTCGCCCTTCTTCACGGTGCCGCCGGGGGCGGACTTGCGGACGGAGGCCACGATCACGTCGCCGATGTTGCCGTACTTGCGCTTGGAACCGCCCAGGACGCGGATGCACTTGATCTCCTTGGCGCCGGTATTGTCGGCGACCTTCAGAAAGGTTTCCTGCTGGATCATAACTCGACGCCTCCTTTACTTCGCTTTCTCGATGATCTCGACCACGCGCCAGCGCTTGTCCTTGGACAGGGGGCGGGTCTCCATCACTTTCACCTTGTCGCCGATGCCGCAGGCGTTCTGCTCGTCATGGGCCTTCAGCTTATAGGTGCGGCCGACGATCTTCTTGTACAGGGGGTGGGCCACCCGGTCCTCGATGGCGACCACGACGGTCTTGTCCATCTTGTCGGAGACCACCTTGCCGACCCGGGTCTTGCGGGAGGAAGTTCTCTTCTCGTCCATGTTTCCTTACCTCCTTCTCACTGCTTGCCGGAAGCGGAGAGCTCCCGGAGCACGGTCTTGACTCGGGCAATGTCATGCTTGGTCTCCCGGATCTTCACGGGATTGTCCAGCTGGTTGGTGGCGTGCTGCATGCGAAGGAAGAACAGGTCCTTCTTCAGGCCCGTCAGCTTCTCGTTCAGCTGCTCGGGCGTCATCTTGCGGATATCGCGGATCTCACTTGCCTTCATCTTACTCACCTGCTTCCTCGGCGCGGGCGATGACCTTGGTCTTGATGGGCAGCTTGTGGCTGGCAAGACGCAGGGCCTCGCGGGCAACTTCTTCAGACACGCCGGCGATCTCGAACATGACACGGCCGGGCTTCACGACGGCGACCCAGAACTCGGGGGAGCCCTTGCCGGAGCCCATGCGGGTCTCGGCGGGCTTCTTGGTCACGGGCTTGTCGGGGAAAATCTTGATCCAGACCTGGCCGCCGCGCTTGGTGTAGCGGGTCATGGCGATACGGGCCGCCTCGATCTGGTTGCTGGTGATCCAGGCGGGCTCGGCAGCCACGAGGCCATACTCGCCGTAGGCCAGGGTGTTGCCGCGGGTGGCCTTGCCGGTCATGCGGCCCCGGTGCACCCGGCGGTACTTGACTCTTTTCGGCATCAGCATCAGTTGCTTCCTCCTTCCTTGGGCGCCGCGGGAGCGGCAGGCGCGGCAGGCGCCGCGGGAGCGGGACGGGCAGGGGCGCGGTTGAACCCGCCCTGGGGACGGGGGCCGCCGGCGCGGTTGAAGCCGCCGCCCTGGCCGGGCCGTCCGCCGCCGGGGCCGCGGTTGAACCCGCCGCCCTGACGATCCCGGTTGAAGCCGCCGCGGCGGTCGCCGTCACGGCGGGGACGACGCTCCCGGCGCTCCTGATAAGGCTTGGAGGTGTCCATGGTGCGGGGAGTGGTGCGCAGGGTCTGGCTCAGCACCTCGCCCTTGTAGATCCACACCTTCACGCCGATGCGGCCGAAGGTGGTGGCGGCCTCCGCGAATCCGTACTCGATGTCGGCGCGGATGGTCTGCAGGGGGATGGTCCCCTCGTGATAGTGCTCGACGCCCGCGATCTCGCGTCCGCCCAGGCGGCCGGAGCAGCAGGTCTTGATGCCCTTGGCCCCGGCGCGCATGGCGCGGGCCATGGCGTTCTTCATGGCGCGGCGGTGGGAGATGCGCTTCTCCAGCTGCGCCGCGATGTTCTCCGCCACCAGCTGGGCGTTCATGTCGGGGTTGCGGACCTCGACGATGTTCAGGCGGACCTTCTTGCCCACCAGCTTCTCCACGGCCAGGCGGTACTGCTCGATCTGCTCGCCGCCCTTGCCGATGACCATGCCGGGCCGGGCGCAGTGCAGGAACACCGTCACCACATCGCCGCTGCGCTCGATCTCGATCTTGGGCACGCCGGCGCCGTAGAGGGCCTTTTTCAGGTACTTGCGGATCTTCTGGTCTTCCACGATCAGGTCGCCGACCTTCTCGTCACTGGCATACCAGCGGGAATCCCAGTCTTTGATGACGCCCACGCGCAGGCCGTGGGGATTGACTTTCTGTCCCATAAAACGGTTCTCCTCCCTCTCTTATGCCTTTTCCGCCACAGCCAGGGTGACGTGAGAAGTGCGCTTGTTGATACGGTAGGCGCGGCCCTGGGCCCGGGGCATCATCCGCTTGAGGATGGGGCCGGGGGTGGCGTACACCTCGGACACCACCAGCTTCGCGGGGTCCATGCCGAAGTTGTTCTCGGCGTTGGCAACGGCGCTCTTCAGCAGCTTCTGCAGGGGTTCGGAGGCAGCTTTGGGGGTCTGCATCAGGATGGCCATGGCGCTGCCCGCGTCCTTCCCGCGGATCAGGTCGCAGACGATCTGGACCTTCCGGGGGGCGATGCGGACGTAGCGCAGATAGGCCTTCGCAACTTTATTTTCCATGTTCTGCATCCTCCTTCAACTCAGTCCTTCCGGTGGCCGCGGAAGGTGCGGGTGGGCGCGAACTCGCCCAGCTTGTGGCCCACCATGTCCTCCTGGACATACACGGGCACGTGCTTGCGGCCATCATGGACGGCGATGGTGTGTCCCACGAAGGAGGGGAAGATGGTGGAGCTGCGGCTCCAGGTCTTCAGGACCTTCTTCTCGTTCTTCGCGTTCATTTCCTCGACCCGCTTCAGAAGCTCCGGGGCGACATACGGGCCTTTTTTGATGGATCTGCTCATATTTCATCTGCCTCCCTTACTTCTCGTTGCGGCGCTTGACGATGAACTTGCTGGTGGGGTTCTTCTTCTTCCGGGTCTTGTAGCCCAGGGCCGGCTTGCCCCAGGGGGTCACGGGCCCGGGACGGCCGACGGGCGCGCGGCCCTCGCCGCCGCCGTGGGGGTGGTCGTTGGGGTTCATGACCGAGCCGCGGACGGTGGGACGCCAGCCCATGTGGCGCTTGCGGCCCGCCTTGCCGATGTTGATGTTGGCGTGGTCGATGTTGCCCACCTGCCCGACGGTGGCCATGCAGTTGACCCGCACGATGCGGACCTCGCCGGAGGGCATGCGGATCTGGGCGTCCTGGCCCTCCTTGGCCATCAGCTGGGCGGCGGTGCCGGCGGAGCGCACCAGCTGGGCGCCGTTGCCGGGATGCAGCTCGATGTTGTGGATCATGGTGCCCACGGGGATGTTGGCCAGGGGGAGGGCGTTGCCCTCCTTGATGTCGGCGCCCGCGCCGGACTCCACCTTGTCGCCCGCCTTCAGGCCCACGGGGGCCAGGATATAGCGGCGCTCGCCGTCCTCGTATTCGAGGAGCGCGATGTTGGCGGAGCGGTTGGGGTCGTACTCCAGGCGGAGCACAGTGGCGAACATGTCGTGTTTGTCCCGCTTGAAGTCGATCACGCGGTACTTGCGCTTGTTGCCGCCGCCGCGGTGGCGGACGGTGATGCGGCCATAGCTGTTCCGGCCGGCGCTCTTCTTCAGGGTCTCGGTGAGCTTGGGCTCGGGCTTGGCCTTCTTGTCGATGCCGTCGAATCCGGACACCGTCATCTGACGACGGGAGGGAGTCGTCGGCTTAAAGGTTTTGATAGACATCTGTCTTTACTCTCCTTCCGTTTGATCAGACCATGCCTTCGAAGAACTCGATGGTCTTGGAATCGGGGGCCAGCTGGACGTAAGCCTTCTTCCAGGTCTTCGTCATGCCGGGACGGCCGGCGCCCATGCGCTTCTCCTTGCCGGGCACCGTCAGGGTGTTGACCGCGGCGACCTTCACGCCGAAGATCTCCTCGACGGCCTTCTTGATCTCGATCTTGCCGGCATCCTTGGCCACCTCGAAGACGTACTTCTTGTCGGCGGCTCCGGCCATGGACCGCTCCGTGATGATGGGGCGGATGATGATGTCATATGCGGTAGCCATTACGCGTACACCTCCTCGATCTTGGCGAGGGCGTCCCGATCCACCACCAGGTACTGGGCGTTCACGAGGTCGTAAACGTTCAGATGCGTCGCGGGGGTGGTCAGCACGCCGGGAAGGTTCCGGGCGCTCTTGACGATCGTCTCGTCCACGGCGGGGGTGACCACCACGGCCTTGCCGTCGACCTTGACCGCGTCCAGGAACTTGCGGAAATCGGCGGTCTTGATCGCATCCTGCTTGATGGAGTCGATGACCACCAGCTGGCCGTCGGCGGCCTTGGCGGAGAGGACGGACTTCAGCGCCAGGCGGCGGACCTTCTTGTTCAGCACATAGCGGTAGCTCCGGGGCTTCGGCGCGAAGACGATGCCGCCGTGGGTCCACTGGGGGGCCCGGGTGCTGCCCTGGCGGGCGTGGCCGGTGCCCTTCTGGCGCCAGGGCTTCCGGCCGCCGCCGGAGACCTCGGCCCGGGTCAGGGCGCTCTGGGTGCCCTGGCGGCAGTTGGCGAGGTGGTTCTTCACGACCTCATGGACGGCGGACTCATTGGGCTCGATGCCGAAGACCGCGTCGCTGAGTTCCACAGTGCCGACTTCCGCGCCGGCCATGTTCAAAACTTTCACAGTAGACATTTATTCAGCACCCCTTTCTCACTTGCTTCTGGCGGAGGCCTTCTGCGGGTTGCGGCCGGAAGCCTTCTGCGGGTTCTTGCTGATGTCCGCACCGGCCTGCTTGACCTTGTGGACCTTGACGGTGGACTTGATGGTCACGAGCCCGCCCTTGGGGCCGGGCACCGCGCCGCAGACGACCAGCATGTTCAGCTCGGGGTCGACCTTGACGACGGAGAGGTTCTGGACGGTGACCTGGTCCACGCCCATGTGGCCCGCGCCGTCGCGGCCCTTGGCGATGTGGCCCGGGGTCGTGCCCGCGCCCAGGGAGCCCTGGTGCCGGTGGACGGGGCCGCCGCCGTGGGTGTTGCGCTTCACGGCCGCGCCGTGGCGCTTCACGACGCCCTCGAAACCGTGGCCCTTGCTGGTGCCGGTGACGTCGACGAAGTCCCCGGCGGCAAAGGTGTCGGCCTTGAGGATGTCGCCCACGTTCAGCTCGGCGGCGTTCTCCAGGTCGAACTCCTTCAGGTGCCGCTTGGGGGCGACGCCGGCCTTGTTCAGGTGGCCCAGCTCCGGCTTGGTCAGCTTGCGCTCGGCCACGTCCTCGAAGCCCAGCTGCACGGCTGCATAGCCGTCCTTCTCAGCCGTCTTCTTCTGCACGACCACGCAGGGGCCCGCCTCGATGACCGTGACGGGAATCACATGGCCGTTCTCGTCAAAAATCTGGGACATGCCCACTTTTTTGCCGATGATCGCTTTCATGTATGTTCCTCCTTAATAAAGGTTATTGGTTGACCGGCCCCGGCCCTCGGGCCGTCCCGGCCAACTTGACCCGTCTGCCTCGTTCAGCGGCAGACTGCGGTACAACATCGTCAACGCAGGGTCCGCCAGGCCCTGTCCCCGCCCGCGGCGAGGGCCGTGCCCGCTCTCCTGCGCCCCCTCTCCCCTCTGCGGGCGCTTGGCTGCTCCGCGTCAGGATGGGCGGGGGAGTGCCTCACAGCTTGATCTCGATCTCCACGCCGGCGGGGAGCTCCAGGGCCATCAGGGCCTCCACGGTCTTGGGGGAGGACTTGGTGATGTCGATGAGGCGCTTGTGGGTGCGGCGCTCGAACTGCTCCCGGCTGTCCTTGTGCTTGTGGACGGAGCGCAGGATGGTGACGATCTCCTTCTTGGTGGGCAGGGGGATGGGACCGGAGACTTCGGCGCCGGTGCGCTTGGCGGTCTCCACGATCTTCTCCGCGCTCTGGTCGATCACCTGGTGATCGTAGGCTTTCAGGCGGATGCGGATCTTTTCTTTCTGTGCCATGTTCAGGTTCCTCCTAATTTCGTACGGTTTTAGATGTGACCCCGGTTCCGTACGGCGAGAGAAATTTTTCTGTCCGCGCTGCCGTGCGTATCATTCCGGCTCATGAAAAAGACCGGCGCAAAGCAGGCCAGTCCCGTCATGGCGCGGCGATCTACGCGCGCGTACAGACCTTTCTCAGCCGCCCGATTATCGGACATACTCCCCGGAAGTTACCTCTTTCGAGCAATCTCCCGGTTCATCGCGGTCGCGCGGCGTCCGGAAGCCCTTCCGCCGCATGCCCATACATCATAATGGAAAACAAGCCCTATGTCAAGAGAAATTTTGCCGGGGGACCGCTTTTTTTCAAGGTCCCCCCGCCCTCCGCCCCGCCGCTCCGGCGCGGACCGGGCCCGGCGCCCCAAGACGCCAAAAATTTGCGAAAAAGCTTGCGCTTTCTCATGAGCTGTGGTATATTGCATATATTAGAGTAAGATGGAAGTATAAGGTACGGAGTGGGCCGGCGGTCCGCTCTTTCTTATTGGCCCTTCCCCCTCCCTCAAATCTTCTGGAGGATCACACGCTCATGAAAAAGATCACCGAACTCACCGCCGAGCTGGCGGCCCCCGCCATCGCCGAGGCGGGCTGCACCCTCTGGGACGTGGAATACGTCAAGGAGGGCGGCGCCTGGTACCTCCGCGTCCTGCTGGACAAAGAGGGCGGCGTGGACATCCTGGACTGCGAGGCCGTGTCCCACAAGCTCTCGGACCTGCTGGACGAGGCCGACCCCATCGAGGGGAGCTACACCCTGGAGGTGGGCTCCGCCGGGGCGGAGCGGGCGCTGAAGCGGCCCGGCGACTTCGCCCGCTTCATGGGCAGCCCCGTGCTGGTCAAGCTCTACCGCAGCCTGGACGGGCAGAAGGAGATCCCCGGCGTCCTCGCCGCCTACGACCCGGAGACCGGGGCCGTCACCGTGGAGGACGGAGGGGGCGCGCGCACCTTCGAGAAGAAGGACGTGGCCCTGGTCCGCCTGCGGGTGGAGTTTTGAACGATAGGGGCCCTCACGGCGCCGCGCGCATCCTCCCCAGGGGATGCCGTCCCCGCACCGCGCCCCCTTCGAGCAGGGCCGCGGCCTCCCCGGCTGTCCGGGCCGGATCGGGGCGCTCCCGTCCGTCCGGTCCCGCGGCATCCGCTCCGCCCGGCATCGCCCGCGGGGCGCGGGGAGACCGCCGATCGATCGATATCGAATGAATATTTGAATATGTATCCGAGTGATAAGGAGGCTCGCCAAAGATGAGAGGCAAGAAACAGAAGGAACCCGCCGGCATGAACCCCGGTGAGATCTTCGCCGCCCTGGAACTGCTGGAACAGGAACGCGGCATCCCCAAGGAGGCCATGCTGGAGAAGGTCGTCAAGGCCATCACCACCGCCTACCAGCGGGACCACAAAGACGTGGAGGAAGAGAACATCGTCGTCGTGGCGGACGAGGAGCATAAGGAACTGCGCATGTTCATCCGCAAGACCGTGGTGGACGAAGAGGACTACGTGGACCCCTTCAACGAGATGTCCCTGGCGGAGGCCCACGCCATCTCCGCCCGGTATCAGGTCGGCGACGTGGTGAGCATCCCCGTGGACAAGATGGAGTTCGGCCGCATCGCCGCGGGCAACGGCAAGCAGGTCATCATCCAGGGCCTCCGGGAGGCCGAGCGGGGCAAGGTCTACGACGAGTTCAATTCCAAGCAGCACGAGATCCTCACCGGCGTGGTCACCCGCATCGACCCCCGGAACGGCGGGGCCTCCCTGCGCATCGGCACCGGCGCGGAGTCCACTGAGGCGCTGCTGCTGGCGGGGGAGCAGGTCCCCGGCGAGCCCCTGGAGGAGGGGATGCACATCAAGGTCTACGTGGTGGACGTGCGCCATTCCACGAGAGGGCCCCAGGTGCTGATCTCCCGGACCCATCCGGGCCTCGTGAAGCGCCTGTTCGAGCTGGAGGTCCCCGAGATCTTCGACGGCTCCGTGGAGGTGAAGTCCATCGCCCGGGAGGCCGGGAGCCGCACCAAGATGGCCGTCTGGTCCCAGGAGGAGGGCGTGGATCCCATCGGCGCCTGCGTGGGCCCCAGGGGCCAGCGGGTCGCCGCCATCGTCGACGAGCTCCGGGGCGAGAAGATCGACATCATCAAGTGGAGCGAGGACCCCGCCGCGTTCATCGCCGCCGCCCTGGCCCCCGCCGATGTGGTGGACGTGTGGATGGCGGACGAGGGCAAGGCCTGCCGCGTCGTCGTCCCCGACGACCAGCTCTCCCTGGCCATCGGCAAGGAGGGCCAGAACGCCCGCCTCGCCGCCCGGCTGACGGGATATAAGATCGACATCAAGCCCCAGAGCTACCAGCCCGAGGAGGACGAGGATCCCTTCGGCCGGCCGGCCCCCGAGGCCGGTCCCGCCGGAGAGGCGGCTGAGGAGGCGGCTGAAGAGGCCGTCGAAGAGCCTGCCGAGGAGGCGGCCGGGGCCGCCGAAGAGCCCGCGGGAGAGACCGCGGACGCCCCGGCGGAGCCGGAGCTCCCCGAGGCATGAGACAGCGGCGGGAGCCGTTTTGAGAGCGAGGTGTCCCAAATGCCCAAAGTCAAGAAGATCCCCCAGCGCCAGTGCGTGGGCTGCCGGGAGATGCGGGATAAGAAGATCCTGCTGCGGGTGGTCCGCTCCCCGGAGGGGGACGTGAGCCTGGATTTCAGCGGCAAGAAGCCCGGACGGGGCGCTTACGTCTGCCGGGACGTGGCCTGCCTGAAAAAGGCCCGGAAGTCCCGGGCCCTGGAACGGGCCTTCGAGGCTCCCATCCCTCCGGAGGTCTACGACGCCATGGAGGCGGAGCTGGGAGGCGCGGTATGAACAGCAACATCCTCTCCCTCCTGGGGCTGGCGCTCCGGGGCGGGAGGCTGGCCGTGGGCGAGGAGCCCGCGGCCCTGGCGGCCAAGTCCGGACAGGCGCGGCTGCTGCTGGCGGCCTCCGACGCGGCGGGGAACACCCTCCGCCGGGCGGAGCACCTGGCCCAGGAGGGCCACTGCCTCTGGCTGGTCCTCCCCTTCTCCAAGGCGGAGCTGGGCGGGGCCCTGGGCCGGGGGAGCGCCGCCATCGCGGCCCTGACGGACCTGGGGCTGGCCGCCGCCGTGACGGAGCGGCTGGCCGCGCAGGACCCGGCGCGCTACGCCGAGGCCGCCGCCCGGATGGATCTGAAGCGCCGCCGGGCCAAGGAGCGCCGGTCGGCCCCCCGCCGGGACCCCCCGAAGAAGGACGCGCCCCCCAAGCCGGGAGACCGCCGTCCCCCCAGGCCCCGCCGGGAGGGCGGGCCCCAGGGACGGGGACATCCCCCCGCTCCGGGAGACGGGCGCGGCCCGGACCGCCGCCCGGGAGGCCGGGGGCGGCAGGACCGTCCCCGGGACGCAGAGCGGGACCGCCGTCCCCCCGGGAAGGGCCGTCCATACGGCGGCAGGCCCGGAGAGGACCGTCCCCACGGCGGCAAGCCCGCGCGTCCCCGCAAGGGCGGGCCCTCCGGAGGGGGCCGCCCCCCTCGGCAGAGCGGACGGCCCGGGCCCAAGCCCCGCTCCGGCGGAGGCGGCAGGGGCCCCGGCGGCGGGAGGCATTGAGGTGCCCCCGCGGACGACCGGGCCCCGCCAGCCCTCTTTATACTATAAAAATTTCTCCGCTCCCGAGTCCGTCTGAAAGCCGGCGGGCCCCCGCCGGTTTTCAAACGGGCTTACGGAGAGGAACAGAACGAGGTGTATTCTATTGGCTATCGAAAAATACAGAGTCCATGAAGTGGCGAAGGACTTCGGCCTCCCCACCAAGACCATCACCGAGATCCTGACCAAGTACGGCTCGGCTCCGAAGAACCACATGCAGGTCCTGACGGACCGGGAGCTCTCCATCCTCTTCGACCGGCTGACCCAGGACCATCCCGTCTCCGACATCCAGGTCATCTTCCGCGAGACCTATCAGGAGGCGAAGCCCGCCCCGGCCGAGGAGAAGAAGCCCGCGGCCCAGCCGCCGGCCCCCGCACAGAAGGCGGCCCCCGCCCAAAAGGCCGCTCCTCAAAAAGCGGCGCAGGGCGCCCCGGGCAGGCCCGCCCAGCCGGGCCAGCGCCCCGCCCAGCCCCAGGGCCAGCAGCGGCCCGCCGGACAGCCCCAGGCCCGCCCCGGACAGCCGGGACAGGGCGCCGGGCAGAGCGCCCAGCCCGTCCAGAAGCCCGCCAGCCGGGTCCCCCAGAAGAAGATCGTGGACACCCGGAAGGGCGGCGACGTGAACCTGGCCAAGTACGACGAGCGCCTGGAGACCCTGGGCGGACAACAGGGCGAACGGATGCAGCGCCAGCAGCGCAGCGGCCGGGAGAAGGTCCGCTCCAACCAGCAGCGCCGGGGCGGCCCCTCCTTCTCCAGCAAGCGCCGCCAGGACGAGGCGGAGAAGATGCGCCGCCTCCAGCTGGAGATCGCCAAGAAGGCCCCCGTCAAGGTCTCCATCCCCGATGAGATCAGCGTGGGCGAACTGGCCAGCCGGATGAAGAAGACCGGCGCGGAAGTGGTCAAGATGCTGATGAAGAACGGCATCATGGCCTCCCTGCCCCAGATGATCGACTTCGACACCGCCTCCTTCATCGCCGAGGAGATGGGCTGCAAGGTGGAGAAGGAAGTCGTCGTCACCATCGAGGAGCGTCTGATCGACGTCTCCGAGGACAAGGCGGAGGACCTGGTCCCCCGCGCCCCCGTCGTCGTGGTCATGGGCCACGTCGACCACGGCAAGACCTCCCTGCTGGACACCATCCGGAACACCTCCGTGGCCTCCGGCGAGGCGGGCGGCATCACCCAGCACATCGGCGCCTACCAGGTCCAGGTCAACGGCAAGCCCATCACCTTCCTGGACACCCCGGGCCACGAGGCGTTCACCTCCATGCGCGCCCGGGGCGCCATGGTCACGGACATCGCCATCCTGATGGTGGCGGCGGACGACGGCATCATGCCCCAGACCATCGAATCCATCAGCCACGCCAAGGCGGCGAACATCCCCATCGTGGTGGCGATCAACAAGATCGACAAGGAGAACGCCAACCCCGACCGGGTCATGCAGCAGCTGACCGAGCACGGCCTGGTCCCCGAGGACTGGGGCGGCGAGACCATCTGCTGCAAGGTCTCCGCCAAGAAGAACATCGGCATCG
>NZ_CAJUBK010000007.1 GCF_910584465.1 uncultured Oscillibacter sp. | reverse complement strand
AAGTCATGCACAGCAAGCCGCTTGTGCGGCTTGAGGCGCTGTTTTACAGCGCCTCGCTGAAAAGGATCCTTTGGATCCTTTTCAACTGTGCTGACTATAGTAATATAAAATCTCCCCACTGTCAAGCCGGAAGGAGATGGGAGGCCCCCGCCGGCGCTGCCGGCGGGGGCCTCAGAGCGTCAAAAAATAGGGGGGACTTCCTCGACGGGCAGGAGGAGCGATGCGAGAGGGACCCGGGAAGGGGCCCTCCCGTTTCGATCATAAGTTCCCAGGACTTTTTGAACGTCCTGAAAACTTGCTCAGCCTGGCGAAAAGACGTTTTCGCCGGGCTGAGGCCCCCGCCGGGTCAGACGGTCCTCAGGAACCGGAGGAACGCCTCTTTGCCCTCCGCCGTCCGTTTGTAGACCCCGGCGTGCTCCAGCACTTGGGCGAAGACCAAGGCGGTCTCCCTTTGGACGATCCCCAGGGCGTTGTCCGCCGTGATGGAGTAGCTGGGGGCGAAGCCCTCCGCCCAGTCGGCGTGCTTGGCGGTCCGTCCGTCCGCCCGGAGGTCCTTCCCGCCTGCCAGGCCGTCCGCCACCGCCGCCAGCTCCTCTTTCAGCCGGGCGGGGAGGACGGCCAGGCCCATCACCTCGATCAGGCCGATGTTCTCCTTCTTGATATGGTGCAGCTCGTCATGGGGATGATAGAGGCCCAGGGGATACCGCTCCGTGGTCAGGTTGTTCCGCAGGACCAGGTCCAGCTCGTACGCCTCTCCCCGCCGCCGGGCGATGGGGGTGATCGTATTGTGGGGCGTGCCGTCCGTCTCGGCGAAGATCACCGCCGCCTCGTCGGTGTAGGCCCGCCATCTGCCCAGGATCTTGTCCGCCAGGCCGATGAGCCGCTCCGGATCCCCGGAGGAGATCCGGACGACGGACATGGGCCACTTGACGATGCCGGCCTCCACGTCTCCATAGCCCGGGAAGGCGAAGGGCGTCTCGACGGGGGCCCTCTCCATGGCGAAGGTGTACCGCCCGCCCTGGAAATGGTCGTGGGCCAGGATGGAGCCGCCCACGATGGGCAGGTCCGCGTTGGAGCCCACGAAGTAGTGGGGGAACTGCCTCACGAAATCCAGGAGCTTGCCGAAGCAGGCCCGGTCGATCTTCATGGGGGTGTGCTCCGCGTTCAGGCAGATGCAGTGCTCATTGTAATAGACATAGGGGGAGTACTGCAAGAACCAGGGGGAGCCGTTGATGGTGATGGGGACCACCCGGTGGTTCTGCCTTGCGGGGTGGTCCACCCGGCCGGCGTAGCCCTCGTTCTCCGCGCAGAGCTGGCAGCGGGGGTAGTTGGAAGGGGGGAGGTCCCTGGCGGCGGCGATGGCCTTGGGGTCCTTCTCCGGCTTGGAGAGGTTGATGGTGATGTCCAGCTCGCCGTACTCCGTCTCCGCCTTCCACTGCATGTCTTTGGCGATGCGGTCCCGGCGGATGTAGTTGGTGTCCTGGCTGAACCGGTAGTACCAGTCCGTGGCGGCTTTGGGATCTTGGGCGCGGAGCGCCTGGAACCGGGCGGCGACCTGAGCGGGGCGGGGGGTGAGTCGGCCCATCAGCTCCGTGTCGAACAGGTCCCGGTAGACCACGGAGCCCTCCGCCAGCACGCCCCGCCGGTGGGCGTCGTCCAGCAGCTCCTCCAGCACGGGGGCCAGCTCCACCTCGCCCCAGTCCCGGCCGGGGTCCGTATAGCTGTCCAGCCCCAGCGTGTCCAGGATGGTGTTGATGGCCCAGGAGCGCTCGCTCTCTTCGATGAGGCCCTTTTGCAGGGCGTAAGCCGCCAGCTTGGAGACCGCTTCATTGACCATATATGGTCCCTCCATCTCTTTATCGAAGTCTTTCAAAAGGCTTTGCGGGAGCCGTCAAGCCACGATCACGGTCCCGCCCTGGGGCCGGATGCGCAGGACGTGGCACATGCCGGGGCCCAGCAGGGCCTCCATCCCGGTCTTGAACGCCTCCAGCTTCCCGCAGGGGACGAAGGCCTGCACCGTCCCGGCGAAGCCGCCGCCGTGGACCCGGATGGCGCCCGTGCCGCCCAGCAGCTCCCGCCCCAGGGCCAGGACCATGGGGATGGCCTGCTGCCGGGGGTCCGCCGTGGACCAGGTGTTCTGGAGATGCAGGGCGGAGGACATGCCGGAGGCGTCCACCAGGGCCAGGAAGCCCTGGAAGTCCCCCCGCTCCAGGGCGTCCGCCTCCTGGACGGCCCGGCGGTCGTCGTCGTAGAAGTGGAGGGCGCGGAGGACGGCCCGGTCGCCGCACTCCCGCCGCAGGGCGGGGACGGCGGCGCGGAAGTCCGCCTCGGGGACCTCCCGGAGGAACTGCCTGCCGAAGTGGGCCGCCACGGAGCGCATCTCCCGGGTGATGTTGGAATAGTCCTCCGTCAGGTGCTTGGCGCTGTGGTCGGAGCCGGTGTCCACGATGCACAGCGCGTGGCCGGAGGCGGCGAAGTCATAGGAGATGGGCCGGACCACCGGATCGGCAGGGTCGCCGAAGTCGATGGCCACCGCCCCGCCCACGGAGGAGCCCATCTGGTCCATCAGGCCGCTGAGCTTGCCGAAGTGGACGTTCTCGGCGTACTGGCCGATCTTCGCCAGCTCGACGGCGTCCAGCGCCCCCCCGCATGAGAAGTGGCCGATGATGCTGCCGATGAGGATCTCGTAGGCGGCGGAGGAGGACAGCCCGGACCCGGAGAGGACGGTGGAGGCCACGCAGGCGTCGAAGCCGCCCACGGCATGGCCCCGCTGGGCGATGCCCGCCGCCACGCCCCGGACCAGGGCGGCGGAGCTGTTCTCCTCCTCTTTCCGGGGGGCCAGGTCCGTCAGGTCCACCTCCAGGGGGGGATAGCCCTCGGACTCGATCCGGATGACGTTCGTCCCGTTGGGCGCGGCACAGGCCAGCATATCCATGTCCACGCTGGCGCAGAGGACGTGCCCGTGCTGGTGGTCGGTGTGGTTGCCGCCCAGCTCCGTGCGGCCGGGGCCGCTGAACAGGGCGGCGGGCCCCTTGGGCGCGCAGCCCTCCGCCAGGGCCCGGGCGACCCGGCGGGCGCGGGCCCGCGCCCCGTCCAGGCCGGCGCCGGTGTAGACGGCGGCGAGGGCGGCGTCGCACCGGCCGCTCTCCAGCGCCTGGAGCAATTGGTTGCAGGAATACATGTTCTCCGCCTCCTTTTCCTTGTCCCGTCCAGTATAGTCGATTCCCCGGCGGAATACAATGGGAATTTTACCGCAGACCCTTCAAGATCCTCAGGAGGTTCCCCCGCGCGACCATGTCCCGCTCCGCCGGGGACATCCCCAGCCGCTCCAGGCAGGCGAAGAAGGCCGGGACCTGCCCGCAGTCCTCCAGCCCCCGGACCGCCTCGTTGCCGGGGGGGCCCATGAACTCGCAGAAGTCGAAGCCGCAGGCCACGTGCTCGATCCCCATGATCTCGGCCATGCGGGCGGCGTGGAGGGCCAGGACCTCCGCCGTCCGCCGCTCCGGGTCCCGGTGGACGAAGCGGTCATGGGCGTTCAGGCCCACCACGCCGCCGCTGTCCCGGATGGCCCGGAGCTGTTCGTCGGTGAGGTCTCGGGGGACGCCGCACAGGGCGCGGCAGTTGGAGTGGGAGGCGATCACCGGGCCGCGGGCCAGCTCCAGGACCTCCCAAAAGCCGGCGTCGTTCAGGTGGGAGACGTCGATGAGCATCCCCAGGTCCTCCATCCGGCGGAGGGCCTGCCGGCCCAAAGGGGTGAGGCCCTTCCCGGGGTCCTGGGCGGCGCCGGCGGCGAAGCGGTTGTCCTCGTTCCAGGTCAGCATCCCCATCCGGACGCCCAGGGCCGCCAGGCGGTCCAGCGCCTCCAGCCCCTCCCCCACGGCCTCCATGCCCTCGACGGCCAGGAAGGCGTAGAGCTTCCCCTCCGCCCGGGCCGCCTCCGCCTCCCGGGCCGTGCGGACCACCGCCAGCCAGGGGCACTCGGCGAACTCCGCCTGGGCGCAGGCGAGCATGATCTCCAGCCGCGTCCCGGCGTCCTCCTCGCCGGGGACGCCCTCCCAGAAGGTCTGCCCCTGTCCCCGGCCGTACCACAGGGCCAGGACCAGCCCCTCGATCCCGCCCCGGCGGAGGCGGGCCAGGTGGCGCCGCTCCAGCACATGGTCCTCGCCCAGGAGGCGGCGGCGGGTCACGTCGTAAAGCAAGTCGGAATGTCCGTCGAAAACCATAGGCATGCTCCTTTCGTCCTCTCTCCAGTATATTCCGAAACGGCCGGGCCGTCCAGGGGGCATCCGTCCGGTCCGGGGGAGGGCGGAGGCCCCTCCCCGCGGGGCCTCCGGTTTTTTTCGGAAAATCTTGTCTACCCCCTATGCAAGCGCGGAAAAATACGCTAAAATAGAGATGCTGTTTCAGGACGAACGACTCTGGAAAGGGAGGTCATGCGATGACGAGACCTGTATACCGGCGGGTGCTGCTGAAGATCAGCGGCGAGGCCCTGGCCGGGGACAAGCATACCGGATTGGATTTCGAGGTCATCGGACGGGTCTGCGACGTGGTGAAGGAATGTCTGGACATGGGCGTCCAGATCGGCCTGGTGGTGGGCGGCGGCAACTTCTGGCGGGGCGCGAAGGACGGCGGGGGCCGCATGGAGCGGACCCGGGCCGACCATATGGGCATGCTGGCGACCGTCATGAACTGCCTGGCGGTGGCGGACGTGTGCGAGCAGAAGGGCATCCCCGTCCGGGTCCAGACCGCCATCGAGATGCGCCCCATCGCCGAGCCCTACATCCGCTCCCGTGCCATCCGGCATTTGGAGAAGGGCAGAGCGGTCATCTTCGGCTGCGGCACCGGCAACCCCTTCTTCTCCACGGACACCGCCGCCGTGCTCCGGGCCGCCGAGATCGGCGCGGAGGTGATCCTCCTGGCGAAGAACGTGGACGGCGTCTACTCCGCCGACCCGGTGAAGGACCCCAGCGCGGTGAGATACGATTCCATCAGCTACGACGACGTGCTGGCCCAGCACCTGTGCGTGATGGACACCACCGCCACGTCCCTCTCCATGGACAACCACATCCCCGTGCTGCTCTTCGCCCTGAAGGACCCCGAGAACATCGTCCGGGCCCTGCGCGGCGAGAAGGTGGGCACCATCGTGCGGGAGTGAACGGCCCGGCCGGAGGCATAGAGGCATAAGAAGGATCTGAAATTTGAAAGGAGCGCTCCCTGATGTTGAAGGATGAATACAAGGTATACGAGGACAAGATGAGGAAGAGCATCGACTCCGTGGCGGCGGACTTCGCCTCCGTCCGGGCGGGCCGGGCCAATGCCGCCGTGCTGGACCGGATCATGGTGGACTACTACGGCAGCCCCACCCCCATCCAGCAGATCGCCGCGATCTCCTCCCCGGATCCCCGCACGTTGCTGATCTCCCCCTGGGACGGTTCCGCGCTGAAGGCCATCGAGAAGGCGATCCAGAACTCGGACCTGGGCATCAACCCCCAAAACGACGGCAAGGCCATCCGCCTGGCCTTCCCCCAGCTGACGGAGGAGCGCCGCAAGGAGCTGGTCAAGCAGATCCGCAAGTACGCCGAGGGGGGCAAGGTGGCCGTGCGGAACATCCGCCGGGACGCCATGGACAACTTCAAGAAGCAGGAGAAGAAGTCCGAGATCACCGAGGACGAGCTCAAGCAGGTGGAGAAGGACTTCCAGAAGCTGACGGACGAGAGCTGCAAGAAGCTGGACGAGCTGCTGGCGAAGAAGGAAAAGGAATTGATGGCGGTCTGATGGCAGGTGAGGGGAACGGGACGGGGCGGCTGGCGCCGCCCCGCCATATTGCTGTCATCATGGACGGCAACGGCCGCTGGGCCGCGAAGCGGGGCCTCCCCCGGACGGCGGGGCATAAAGCCGGGGCGGAGACCTTCCGGAAGATCGCCACGTACTGCAAAAACATCGGCGTGAAGTACCTGACGGTCTACGCCTTCTCCACGGAGAACTGGAAGCGCTCGGAGACGGAGGTCGCCGCCATCATGGCGCTTTTGAAGAAGTACCTGCTGGAGGCGGTGGACACCATGGAGCGGGACCACATCCGGCTCCACTTCTTTGGGGACATGGGCCCCATCTCCCCGGAGCTCCAGGCCCTGGCCCGGGAGACTGACGAGATCACGGAGCACCTGTCCCGAGACGATTTCCAGGCCAACGTCTGCCTGAACTACGGCGGGCGGGACGAGATCGTTCGGGCGGCGCGGCGCTTCGCCGCCGACTGCGCCGCCGGGACAAAAAAGCCGGAGGACCTGGACGAGGCGGCCTTTTCCGGCTACCTGGACTCCCGGGGCATCCCGGATCCGGAGCTGATCGTCCGCCCCAGCGGGGAGCTGCGGCTGAGCAACTTCCTGCTGTGGCAGTGCGCCTATTCGGAGTTCTACTACACGGATGCCCTCTGGCCGGACTTCGACGAGGCGGAGCTGGATAAGGCCATCGCGGCCTATCACGCCAGGGACCGCCGCTTCGGCGGCGTGAGATGAGGTTTTTGGTCCGGCTTTTTTCAAAAAGCTGGCGGGGCGCAGGGGCAGGGCCCCTGCGGGACGCGCCGGGCACGGCGCGTAAAGGATGTGACCGTTTATGAGATCGAGGATACTGGTGGCCGCCGTGGGCATCCCGGCGCTCCTCTGCGTGGTGCTGGCCGCGCCGCCTTTTGTGATGGCGCTCGCCCTGTTGGTCTTGGCAAGTGTTGGCGGCTGTGAACTACAGCGATGTGTCAGCGGGAAGGGCAAAAGAGGACTGGCGGCGGTGAGCGGCCTCTGTGCCGGCTTGACAGTGCTCTGGTATCACAGCGTGCCGGACGCTGCGGAAGTTTTTTTCATGTTCGAGCTGCTGCTGTTTTTCGGCTATGCCATTCGTAAGGGCGGTGAGGTGAAGTTCGATCAGGTCATGGCGGGCCTCTTCGGGGGCATCGCCATCGGGTATTCCTTCTCGTCTTTCCTCCGGCTGGAGGCTTCCGGCGTTCCCCGGGCCTACCTCCTCCTGCCCTTCATCTTGAGCTTCGCCTGCGACACCTTCGCCTTCTTTACGGGCCTCACTCTGGGGAAGCACAAGCTGGCCCCCAAGGTCAGCCCCAAGAAGACCGTGGAGGGGTCCATCGGGGGCCTGGCGGGGAACGTGGCCTGCGGGCTTTTGTTCGTCTGGGTCATGGACCGCTCCTTCGGCGGCTGCGCCATCGGGTACGGCCCCATGGCGGCGCTGGCGCTGCTGTGCGGCGTGGTGGCCCAGATCGGCGACCTCAGCTTCTCCCTCATCAAGCGGGAGTTCGGCATCAAGGATTACGGCCATTTGTTCCTGGCCCACGGCGGCGTGCTGGACCGGTTCGACAGCGTGCTGTTCGTGGCCCCGGCCGTCGAGATCCTGTTCGGTTTATTGGCATAGGATCTGCATAGGATAGGGATGTGACGATGAGTAAGACGATTTCCATCTTGGGCTCCACCGGTTCCATCGGGCGGCAGACCCTGGACGTGGCGGAGGACCTGGGCCTGACCGTGGCGGCCCTCACGGCCAACGACAATGTGGAGCTGGCGGAGGAACAGGCCCGGAAGTTCCGCCCCCGCCTGGTCATCCTGACCGACGAGGCGGCGGCGAGGGATCTGAAGGTCCGCCTGGCGGACACGGGCATCAAGGTCCAGGGGGGCGCGGCCGCCCTCTCCACGGCGGCGACGCTGCCGGGGGTGGACACGGTGGTCACCGCCGTGGTGGGCATGGTGGGGCTCAAGCCCACCCTGGCCGCCATCCGGGAGGGCAAGCGCATCGCCCTGGCCAACAAGGAGACCCTGGTCTGCGCGGGAGAGCTGGTGATGGAGGCGGCGGACCGCTGCGGGGCGGAGATCGTCCCCGTGGACTCGGAGCACTCCGCCATCTTCCAGTGCGTCCAGGGCTGCACCGACCGGGGCGAGATCCGGCAGCTGATCTTGACCTGTTCCGGCGGGCCCTTCTACGGGCTGAGCAAGCCCGAGGTGGATCGGAAGACCAGGGCGGACGCCCTCCGGCACCCCAACTGGAAGATGGGCCCCAAGATCACCGTGGACTGCGCCACGCTGATGAACAAGGGCCTGGAGGTCATCGAGGCCATGCGGCTCTACCGCCTGCCGCTGACGAGGGTGAAGGTGGTCATCCACCGCCAGAGCATCGTCCACTCCCTGGTGGAGTTCCGGGACGGGGCGCTGCTGGCCCAGCTGGGCACGCCGGACATGCGCCTGCCCATCCGGTACGCCATGACCTGGCCCCGGCGGGCAGAGTCGGCGGCGGAGCCGCTGGATCTGCTGCACTGCCCGCCGCTGACCTTCGCCGAGCCGGACCGGGGGACCTTCCCCTGCCTGCGCCTGGCGGAGGTGGCCGCCGCCAAGGGCGGCACCGCCTGCGCCGTGCTGAACGCCGCCAACGAGGAGGCGGTGCGGCTGTTCCTGGAGGAGCGCATCGGCTTCCGGGAGATCTTCGACCTCACCGCCCAGGCCATGACGGAGCTGCCCGTCGCCCACAAGCCCGGCCTCGCGGACATCCTGGAGGCGGACGCGGCCGCCCGGGAGGCCGTGCGGAAACACTTTTCTCGATGATAAGGAGCGTATCCCCATGAGTTTCATCTATGTCCTGGCAGGCATCGCCATCTTCGGCTTCCTGATCGCCATCCATGAGCTGGGCCACTTCCTGGCGGCGCGGCTGTGCGGCGTGCGGGTCGACGAGTTCTCCATCGGCATGGGCCCCTTACTGTGGCACCGGGAGACGGGGGAGACCCGCTATTCCCTCCGCCTCCTGCCCATCGGCGGCTTCTGCGCCCTGGGGGAGGACGAGGAGGACACCGGGGACGAGCGCTCCTTCGCGCATCAGTGCGTTTGGAAGAAGCTGGTCATCCTGGCCGCCGGGTCCTTCATGGACCTGCTGGCCGGCGTGGTCATCATCGCCTGCATCTTCGCCACGGCCAGCGGGTTCTATGTGGACCAGGTGGCCGGCTTCTCCGAGGGCTTCCCCCTGGAGGGGGAGGACGGCTTGATGGAGGGGGACGTCTTCTACAAGGTCGACGGCTGGCGGACCTACCTCCGGGGGGACGCGGCGCTGTTCCTGCGCTTCAACGACGGGGAGGGCGTGGACCTGGAGGTCATCCGGGACGGCAGGAAGGTGGTCCTGGAGGACTTCCCCCTCTACCGGGGGACCTATGACGGCCAGCCGGGGCGCTTCGGCCTGATGGTGGGCGCGGCGCGGGTCCCCGCCAGCTTCCCCACCACGGTGAGGTTCATCGGATACCAGACCCTGGACTTCGTCCAGCAGGTGTGGTTCAGCCTGACCCAGCTGATCCGGGGGGGCGTGGGCCTCGACGAGGTCAGCGGCCCGGTGGGCATCGTCTCCAGCATGACCGCGGTGGGGAACGCCTCGGAGACGGCGGCGGCGGCCTTCGAGAACATCGCCTTCTTCGGGGCGCTGATCGCCGTCAACCTGGCGGTGATGAACCTGCTGCCCATCCCGGCCCTGGACGGGGGGCGCATCTTCTTCCTGGCTGTGGACGGCGCGGCCATGCTGCTGTTCAAGCGCAAGGTGCCCCAGAGGTACCAGGCGGCGGTGAACGCGGCCTGTTTCGTGATGCTGCTGGGCGTGATGCTGCTGGTGACCTTGAAGGACGTGCGGGACTTGTTCCTGTGAGGAGGATACGATGACGAGACGTTTGATGGTGGGCGGGGTCCCGGTGGGCGGAGGTGCGCCGGTGTCCATCCAGTCCATGTGCAGCACGAAGACCGACGACGTGGCCGCGACCGCGGCCCAGATCGAGGCGCTGGAGGCCGCCGGGTGCGAGATCGTCCGGGTGGCCGTCCCGGATCAGGCGGCGGCGGAGGCGGTGGACAAGATCAAGGAGCGGATCTCCATCCCGCTGGTCGCCGACATCCACTTCAACTATAAGCTGGCCCTGGCGTGCGCGGAGCGGGGGGCCGACGCCATCCGCATCAACCCCGGCAACATCGGCGGGGAGGAGAACGTCCGGGCCGTGGCGGACGCCTGCCGCCGGCGGGGCATCCCCATCCGGGTGGGCGTCAACGGCGGCTCCCTGGAGAAGGAGCTCCGGGCGAAGTACGGCGGCGTCACCGCCGAGGCCCTGGTGGAGAGCGCCCTGGGGCAGGCGCAGCTGCTGAACGAGTCCGATTTCGACGACATCTGCATCTCCGTCAAGTGCTCCGACGTGCCGCTGACCATGGCGGCCTACCGCCTCCTGAGCGAGCGGACAGACTATCCCCTCCACCTGGGCGTCACCGAGGCGGGGACGCCCTCCATGGGCATGGTGAAGTCCGCCATGGGCATCGGGGGCCTGCTGTGCCTGGGCATCGGGGACACCATCCGGGTGACGCTGACCGCCGACCCGGTGGAGGAGGTGTACGCCGCCAAGAAGATCTTGAAGGCGGCGGGCCTTCGGAAGGAAGGGGTCGACCTCATCGCCTGTCCCACCTGCGGCCGGACCCGCATCGACCTCATCCCCATCGCCGAGGAGGTGGAGCGGCGGCTGGCGGGCTGTGAGAAAAACATCACCGTGGCGGTGATGGGCTGCGCGGTGAACGGGCCGGGCGAGGCCGCCGCCGCCGACATCGGCATCGCCGGGGGCAAGGGCGAGGGATTGCTGTTCCGCAAGGGGGAGATCCTCTATAAGGTCCCCCAGGAGCGGCTGGTGGACGCGCTGATGGAGGAGATCGAGAAGCTGTGAACCGCCTGTGTACAGGAGGACGTGTCGTGACGGAGAGGCAGGAGGGCGCTTTGGCCTTGGTGCTGGCGCCGGCCCTGCCGGCGGCCTATGCCGCGGACCGGCTGGGACTGACCACGCTGGCGGCTGTGCTGATTTTCCTGGTCCTCCATGACAGGAGCGGGAGCTGACGGATTTGGAGACGAGAGGGTAGCATGTCGAGGAACATCCCATTTTTTGAACTGTTCGCCGAGCTCTCGGCGGCGGCGGAGCTGCGGCTCCGGCTGGCGGGGGCGGAGGTGACCCATGCCTGCATCGACCAGGGGGCGCGGTCGATCCGCCTGGATATGACGGCCGCGGCCCCCTTGGACCAGGCGGGGATCCGGGGCCTGCAGGAGGCGCTGAAAGCCGTCTACGGCTTCCGGGAGGCGGAGCTGAACGTCACCGGCGGGGCATCACCGGGGCCCGCGCCCGCCGCGGCCCCCAAGAGCGGCGGGAGGCCGAAGGCCGGGCAGAAGAAGAAGCCGGGCAAGATCTTGATGGGGGGCCCCGTCAAGGCCAAGCCCGGCCCCATGTCGGCGCTGAACGTGAAGATGGGCACGGCCGTCGTGTCCGGCAAGGTCTTCTCCTTCGAGTGCCGGGAGACCCGGCGGCCCGGCCTGTGGCGGCTCAGCTTCGACATGACCGACGGGACCGGCTCCGTCACCGTCCAGAAGAACCTCGCCGCCCGGGAGGCCCAGGCCCTGGAGAGCGCCGTGAAGCCCGGCATGTGGCTGACGGTCCAGGGGAAGATGGAGCCCACCTGGGACGGCAAGGACATCCAGCTCGATCCCCAGAACATCAACGCGGCCGACCACCAGGAGCGGCAGGACACCTCCCCGGTGAAGCGGGTGGAGCTGCACCTGCACACGAAGATGAGCAACATGGACGCCCTCACCGACACCAAGGAGGTCATCCAGGAGGCCATCCGCTGGGGCCACCCCGCCATCGCCATCACGGACCACGGCGTGGCCCAGTCCTTCCCGGACGCCTGGCACGCCGCCGGGGACAAGATCAAGGTCCTCTACGGTGTGGAGGGCTATTTCATCAACGATGTGGACGACCGCATCGCCGTCCACGGGGATGGGGACGGCCCGCTGGACGGCGAGATCGTCTGCTTCGACATCGAGACCACCGGGCTCCGGGTGGACCGGGAGGCCATCACGGAGATCGGCGCCGTGGTGCTGAGGGACGGGGGGATCGCCGAGCGCTTCCAGACCTTCGTGGACCCCGGCCGGCGGCTGACGCCGGAGATCGTGGGCCTCACCGGCATCACGGACGAGATGCTCAGGGGCGCGCCGAAGCCCGCCGAGGCCCTGGCCGCCTTTTTGAAGTTCGTGGGGGGGCGGCCCCTGGCGGCCCACAACGCAGAGTTCGACATCGGCTTCATCCGCAAGGGCTGCGCCGAGGCGGGGCTGGACTTCCGTCCCACCTACATCGACTCCCTCATCCTGGCCCAGAACCTGCTGCCGGGGCTGGGGAAGTACAAGCTGGATATCGTGGCGGAGCATCTGGGCCTGCCCGCCTTCGATCACCACCGGGCCAGCGACGACGCGGCCACGGTGGGCCATATGCTGATCCCGTTCTGGAAGATGCTCCATGAGAGGGGGATCCACACCCTCCAGGCGGTGAACGGCGAGATGGAGGAGCTGCGGCCCCTGGGGAGCAAGTCCAACCGCTTCCCCAAGCACATCATCCTCCTGGCGCGGAACAAGGTGGGGCTGAAGCACCTCTATCAGATGATCTCGGCCTCCAACCTGCGGTATTTCAAGCGGGTGCCCATCATCCCCAAGAGCCTCCTGCGCCAGCACCGGGAGGGCATCATCGTCGGCGCGGCCTGCGAGGCGGGGGAGCTGTTCCAGGCCGTCAAGGACCACAAGGACTGGGAGGAGCTCAAGCGCATCGCCTCCTTCTACGACTACCTGGAGATCCAGCCCCTGTGCAACAACCGCTTCATGCTCCGAAACGGCGACGCCAGGAGCGAGGAGGACCTGCGGGAGTTCAACCGGACCATCGTCCGCCTGGGGGAGGCGCTGGCCAAGCCCGTCTGCGCCACCGGCGACGTCCACTTCCGGGAGCCGGAGGACGAGGTCTTCCGGCGCATCCTGCTGGCGTCGAAGAAATTCCCCGACGCCAACGAGCCCCTGCCCATCTATTTCAAGACCACGGACGAGATGCTGGAGGAGTTCGCCTACCTGGGGGAGGAGAAGGCGTTCGAGGTGGTGGTCGCCAACACCCGGCTGGTGGCGGACCAGATCGAGACCTTCGAGCTGCTGCCCAAGGAGCTCTTCCCCCCCAAGCTGGAGAACTCCGAGGAGGACCTGGACCGCCTGGTCTGGGAGAAGGTCCGCCGCCTCTACGGCGAGGACCCGCCCCAGCTCATCGTGGACCGCCTGAAGATCGAGCTGGGCGGCATCCTGGGCAAGTACGACGTGGTCTACATGTCCGCCCAGAAGCTGGTCCAGCGGTCCCTGGAGAACGGCTATCTGGTGGGCTCCCGGGGATCTGTGGGCTCGTCCCTGGTGGCCTATATGTCCGGTATCACGGAGGTCAACTCCCTGCCGCCCCACTACCGCTGCCCGGAGTGCCGGAACAGCGAGTTCATCCAGGACGGCTCTTACGGCTGCGGCGCGGACATGCCGGACAAGCTCTGCCCGGTCTGCGGGGCGAAGTATGAAAAAGACGGCTTCGACATCCCCTTCGAGACCTTCCTGGGCTTCGGCGGCGGCAAGGTGCCGGACATCGACCTGAACTTCTCCGGGGAGTATCAGGCCCGCGCCCACCGCCACGCCATCGAGATGTTCGGCGAGACCCAGGTCTTCCGGGCGGGCACCATCGGCACCCTGGCGGAGAAGACGGCCTACGGCTTCGTGAAGAAGTACCTGGAGGAGAACCAGATAGCCGCCGGCCGGGCGGAGGAGAACCGACTGACCCTGGGCTGCGTGGGCGTCCGGCGGACCACCGGGCAGCACCCGGGGGGGCTGGTGGTGGTCCCGGCGGACAAGAGCATGGAGGATTTCTGCCCCGTGCAGCACCCGGCGGACGCCGACGGGTCGGACACCATCACCACCCATTTCGAATACCACTCCATGGAGGCCAACCTCCTCAAGCTGGACATGCTGGGACACGATGACCCGACGATGGTCCGCATGATGCAGGACCTCACCGGCGTGGATCCCCAGAAGATCCCCCTGGACGATCCGGACACCATGTCCATCTTCACCTCCAGCAGGGTGCTGGGCTATGAGGACGACGAGATCCTGGGCCCCACCGGGGCGGTGGCGATCCCGGAGTTCAACACCCGCTTCACCCGGCAGATGCTCATCGACACCCAGCCCAAGGACTTCAACACCCTGGTCCGGCTCTCCGGCTTCTCCCACGGCACCGACGTGTGGCTGGGCAACGCCCGGGAGCTGATCGTCAGCAAGACGGCCACCGTTTTGGAAACGGTGGGCTGCCGGGACGACATCATGCTCTACCTGATCTCCAAGGGCCTGGACCCGAAGATGAGCTTCAAGATCATGGAGTCCGTCCGGAAGGGGAAGGTGAAGAAGGGCGGCTTCGAGCCCGGCTGGGCGGAGGCCATGCGGGACCACGGCGTGCCGGAGTGGTACATCGGCTCCCTGGCGAAGATCGGCTACCTGTTCCCCAAGGCCCACGCCGTGGCCTATGTCATGATGGCCTTCCGCATCGCCTGGTACAAGGTCCACGAGCCCCTGGCGTTCTACGCCACGTTCTTCTCCGTCCGGGCGAAGGCCTTCGACGCGGAGCACTGCTGCGCCGGGAAGGACGTGGTGAAGCGGAAGATCCGGGAGATCGAGAACAACAAGGACGCCACCGCCGTGGAGCAGAACCTGCTGACCACGCTGGAGGTCTGCTACGAGTTCTACCTCCGGGGCTTCCACTTCGAGACCATCGACATCTACCGCTCCGACGCCACGAAGTTCCTGATCACGGACGGGGGGCTGCTGCCGCCCTTCACCTCGGTCCACGGCCTGGGCGAGGCGGCAGCGCTGGACACGGTGGAGAAACGGAAGGGGAAGGAGTTCATCTCCATCGAGGAATTCGGGGACTGCTGCAGCAAATTGTCCAAGACCCACATCGAGCAGCTCAAGGCCCTGGGGGCCTTCGCGGGCATGGCGGAGACCAGCCAGATTACCTTATTTTAAGAACGAGAACGTCGGGAGGAATCAATGAAAAATCAACTACGGGGAATCGCCCTCATTCTGCTCAGCATCGCGCTGATGCTCGGCGCTCTGGGGGATGGGTGGAGATACTTTTTCGACTTAAGTATCAGCTGGCAGCACGTGTTTGCGGCGGTTGGCATCGTTGGGGCCGTGATGGTGTTTCTGCCTGATAAAAAAGGAAAGAAGTAGGGTCAATAAACGAGGAGAGAGGACAGCTGGTCCTCTCTCCTCGTTTATTTATGTATCTGCCTCCATGGCCCGGTTCAGCATCCGCTCCGTCATGCCCTCGCCCAGCTGGCAGAGACGGCGGAACTGCCCGCCGATGTCATAGCGCATCCCGCTGTTCAGCCACTCCATGACCTGGCCGAAGCATTCGCACTGGTAGAAGCGGAGGATGACCTCCCGGTCCTCCGGCCGGATGGGGACGTTGCCGATGGCCGCCGCGGCGAACTCCACCACCACCCGGCGGCACACGTCCATCAGGCCCAGCTCGAACAGGCGGCGGTGGGCGGACTGGTTGAGGTGGAGCACGGCCTGGCGGTGCTCCTGGGCGAAGCGGACGGCGGTGTCCAGGCAGTCCGCCAGGGACGCCGCCGGGCCCTGGGCGGCGATGATGCGGTCCGCGCAGTCCGTGACGATCTCCTCCAGCAGGGAGGGGATGTCCTTGAAATGATAATAGAAGGTGTTCCGGTTGACGCCGCAGTCCCGGACGATGTCCTTCACGGTGATCTCCCGGAGGGGGCGCTCCTCCAGCAGGCGGAGGAAGGAGCGCTTGATGGTCTCTCTGGCAGGGGACGTCATAGGGCGGCCCTCCTCTCGAACAGGCCGGCGGCGGCGCCGTCCGCCATGCGCTGGGCGGCGGAGAGCAGCTCCGCCTTGGGCAGGGCCATGTCCTTCTCGAACCACTCCGTCAGCAGGCCGATGAAGCCCCAGGCCAGGAAGTTGAGCAGATAGTCCGTCAGCCGGGGATCGGCGGGGCGGAACCAGGTCCTCACCAGCGGGGCGCCGTTCTGGTGGACCAGCTGCTGGAGGGACTGGAAGAAGCCGCTGGCCTCGCTGCTGGCGAAGAGGACGGCGCAGGTCTCCCGGTGTTCCACCAGGAAGTCCAGCACCGGCTCGAACACCGGGGCCACGCTGCCCACGGCCACGGTCTCCTGCATGTGGGCGTCCACCAGCGCCTGGAGCTCCTCCAAAAGGTCCGTCTCCACGCTCTGCAGGAGCTCCGTGGTGCCGGAGTAATGGAGGTAGAAGGTGCCCCGGTTCATGTCCGCGGCGTCCGTCACGTCCCGGACGGAGATCTCGGCGAAGGTCTTCCGCTTCATCAGCTCCAGGAGGCTCTCCTTCAACAATCTGCGGGACCGGCGGGCCCGCCGGTCCTCGGGGTTCTTCAGCATATGGGCCCTCCTCTGGACGAGTTAGACACTCGTCGGTTTTTGTCTATTGACCGGATCTCCTGTTTTTACTATAATCGACTCAAGTCAATAAGTCAACAAAAATCTTTTAATCAACGAACGTCTATTATTTGGAGGAGATCCTATGACCAGGCAGACCATGAGGGAACGCGCCGCCGCCCTGGCCCTGGCGGCGGTACTGACCGTGACGCTGGCCCTGCCCGCTTCGGCGGCGGAGGCCATCCGGGACGGCGTGGCCCCTACGTACGATGAGGCGTACTACGCCACGCTGGACTATTACGGCAATCTGCTGGAGGGGAGCATGGTGAAGAGCTATGCCCTCAACGGCAAGGACAGCCTGACGGACTACGGCGTCTACGACGAGGTGGTGAACCTCACCGACGGCACCGTCCCCGCGACGGGGGAGGGGAGGACCTCTTTCCGCTTCGGCGGCGCCGCGCCGGACCACTTCTACTTCGAGGGCAAGACGAAACAGCCCTTCGAGGACCTGCCCTGGAGCATCGCCGTCCGCTATACCCTCAACGGCGTCCCCGCCAGGGCGGAGGACCTGGCGGGGGAGCGGGGCGTGGTGGAGATCCTGCTGGACATCGTGCCCAATGAGGCGGCCAGCGACTATGCCCGGTACAACTACACCCTGGCGGCCACGGCCCTGTTCAACCAGGACGACATCCTCTCCCTGGAGGCCGAGGGGGCCCAGGTCCAGCTGGTGGGCAACCTGCGGACCGTCCTCTTCCTCTGCCTGCCGGGGGAGGAGCGGCACTTCACCATCCGGGTGGGCAGCAACGATTTCTCCTTCGGGGGCCTGACCGTGCTGATGGTCCCCGCCACCCTGGCCCAGCTGGAGGAGATCGCCAAGATCAGCGAGCGCAAGGACGATCTGGAGGAGGACTACCGGGCCCTCTCCGGCAGCCTGGACGGCTTGCTGGACGCGCTGAGCGACATCCAGAGCGGCCTCTACGCCTCGGCCAAGGGCCTGGACCAGCTGGAGGCGGCCCGGCGGACCTTCTCCGGCGGCAAGGGCGTGCTCTATGACGGGACGGACCGCCTCCGGGGCGACCTGAGCGATCTTGCGGCCCTGCTGGAGCCGGTGGGACAGCGGGTCGAGACGCTCCGGACGACGGTGACGGGGTCCAAGGCCGTGCTCAACGAGATGACCGACGCCACGCTGGTGCTCCAGGACCAGCTGGCGGAGATGGAGGATGCCCTCCAGGGGCTGGAACGGGGGACCAACGACCTGAGAAACGTCGTCGAGCTGGCGGCGGATATGGAGAGCAGCCTCCTCCGGCTGGAGCGGGCCCTGGGCGGCACGCACATCAGCACCGGCGGCAGCTTCCCCAGCAGCAAGGCGCTGGTGGATAAGGTGAAGAACGTCGGAGGGGCCTATCGCGCCAAAGACGAGGAGACCTTCATGCGCAAGATGCTGGAGGCCCAGGGGATGGGCAGCGACCAGGCCCAGGCAGCGGTGAAGGACATCAGCGACCTGGCGGCGGCGGTGAAGGGCGGCCTGATCCAGCCGGACCAGCTGACCGGGGAGCAGCAGTCGGCCCTGAAGCAGGCGGAAGACATGCAGAAGCTCCATTCCGCCGCCCAGGGCGGGATGACCTTCCGGGACTTCTGCGAGCAGCTCCCCGGCGTCTCGGAGACCCAGGCCAAGCAGATGAGCGACCTCTGGCTGATCTATAACGCCGGCGGATCCGCCTCCGGCAGGAACCGCTCGGCGGCGGAGGCCCGGGGGGACCGGACCGAGGGCGCGGCTGCGGGCGGGGAGACGCCCGCGCCGGGCGCCCCGGCGGAGGAGGAGACGGAGCAGACGCCTGCGGTGCCGGGAGAGGGCGCTCCGGAGGACCGTCAGCCGTCTGAGGAGGGAGCGGCCAAGGCATCCCTCGGGAAGGGGCAGATGTCGGCCCGGCTGGTCCTCAACGCACCTGGCGACACCGGCGACTCCGGTGACTCCGGCGACTCCGGCGACTCTGGCGACTCCGGTGACTCTGGCGACTCTGGCGACTCCGGTGACTCTGGCGACACCGGTGACTCTGGTGATTCTGGCGACACCGGTGACTCTGGCGACTCCGGTGACTCCGGCGACTCTGGCGACACCGGTGACTCTGGCGACTCCGGTGACCCTGGTGACTCCGGCGATTCTGGTGACTCTGGCGACTCCGGCGATTCCGGCGACACCGGCGATTCCGGCGACACTGGCGATTCCGGTGACTCTGGTGACTCTGGCGACTCCGGCGACTCCGGTGACTCCGGTGATACTGGCGATTCCGGTGACTCTGGTGATACCGGTGACTCCGGCGACTCCGGTGACACCGGTGACACCGGTGACTCTGGTGACACTGGTGACTCTGGCGATCCCGGCGACTCCGGTGATACTGGCGATTCTGGCGACACCGGCGACACGGGCGATCCCGGCGACACAGAAGATCCCGGCGGCACCGTGGGCGGCGCGGTAGTGGACCTCATCACCGGCGGCCTGGACAGCGCCAGCGCCCGGATCGATCAGATCCAGAGCGAGCTCAACGCCACGCTCAACGAGATCAAGCGCCCCACCTCCGAAGTGGTGGGCGACCTGGCGGACCTTTGCGGGGAACTGGACATCCTGATCGACGACCTGGACGAGGCGGAAGACCTCATGGCCGCGCTGCGGGGCGCTTCCGGGACCCTGCGGGACATCCTGGCGGACGTGGACGCCCTGCGGGGCGTGCTGGACGGGTATGAGCCCACGCTCCAGGAGGCCCTGGCCAACGCCGGGGCACTGAGCGCCTCCGCCGTCACCACCATCCGGGATACGGAGGCCCTGCTCGCCGATGCGGAAGAGCTGGCCCGCTCCACCGGCGGGGACTTGGACGCGGGGACGAAGCAGTCCCTGACGGGCCTGGCCGCCGCCCTGCGGCAGACCGCCAAGGCCCTGGCGGCGACCAAGGATGTGAAGGACGCCAAAAAGACCATCACGGACATCATCGAGGACACCTGGCACGAGTACACCGGGGACGTGAACAACATCCTGATGATGGACGCGACAGCGGAGCCGGTCTCCCTGACGGATGAGCGGAACCCCGCTCCCACCAGCATCCAGGTGCTCATCCGCACCCAGGAGATCGAGGCCGAGGACGAAGAGGAAGCCGCGGCGGCGGCCGCCGCCAAGGAGGAGACCACCTTCTGGGGCCGGATCGCCCGGATGTTCAAGGACTTCTGGGACGCCGTCACCGGCATCTTCGGCTGAGGGGAGGGCAGGCGCTATGATCGAAAAGATCGCCCATAAGCTGACCCGGAAGCCCAAGCTGGTGGCCGTGACCGCCGTGCTGATGCTGATCCCCTCCATCATCGGCTACGCCGCCACCCGCATCAACTATGACATCCTCTCCTACCTGCCCCAGGACCTGCCGTCCTCCCAGGGCGAGCAGCTCCTGGAGGATCCCTTCCAGATGGCGGCCACCAGCATGCTCATCGTGGAGGGGATGCCCGCGGGCTATACCAACAAGCTGATCCAGGACATCAAGGACGTCCCCGGCGTGTCCAGCGCCGTGTGGATCAGCAACCTGGTGGGCATCCAGGTCCCGGTGGAGATGATCCCGGCGGAGTTCCGCGATATGTTCTTCTCCGGCCAGGCCACCATGATGCTCATCCAGTACGACCACCCCGGCGCGTCGGACGAGACCATGGAGTCCATCCAGCAGGTGCGGGACGCCTGCAACCAGAACTGCTTCCTGGCGGGCTTCTCCGTGGTCATCAAGGACACCCGGGACGTGATGGACGGGGAGCTGCCCATCTTCGTGGGACTGGCGGTGCTGCTGGCGCTGCTGGCCATGAGCGTGACCCTGGAGTCCACGGTGCTGCCCTTCGTGTATCTCGCCAGCATCGGCATGGCGGTGGTCTACAACTTCGGCAGCAACGTCTTCCTGGGACAGATCTCCTACATCACGAAAGCCATCGCCGCTGTCTTGCAGCTGGGCGTGACCATGGACTACTCCATCTTCCTCTACCACCGCTATGAAGAGGAGCGGGCCCGCTTCGACGATAAGCGGGACGCCATGGCCCAGGCCATCGTGGCGGCCTTCCGGTCCCTGTCGGGCTCCAGCCTGACCACGATCGCGGGCTTCTTGGCCCTGTGCTTCATGCGTCTGACCCTGGGGCGGGACATCGGCATCGTCATGGCCAAGGGCGTGGTCCTGGGCGTGGCGACGGTGATCTTGGTCCTGCCGTCCCTGGTGCTGCTCTTCGACAAGCAGATCGACCGGCACAAGCACAAGACCCTGATCCCCTCCTTCGGCAAGGTGGACGCTGCCATCATCCGCCGCAGGGTCCCGCTGGTGGTCCTGACGCTGCTGCTGTTCTTCCCGGCGGTCTACGCCCAGCGGCACGCCGACATCTACTACAAGCTGGATGAGTCCCTGCCCCGGGACCTGCCCTCCATCGTCAGCAACGAGAAGCTGAAAGACGACTTCGATATGGCGACCAGCCATTTCGTGGTCCTCCGGGACGACCTCAGCGCCGCCGACATGGGCGAGCTGGAGCGCCGGATGGAGGAGGTCCCCGGCATCACCTCCGTGGTGTCCTTCCACAAGATGCTGGGCACCGGCATCCCGGACTTCTTCATCCCGAAGGACATCAAGGATATGCTCCGGCAGGACGGGTGGCAGCTGATGATGATCAACTCCAGCTACGCCCCGGCCACCGATGAGGTCTCCGCCCAGCTGGACGCCATGAACGAGATCCTGCACAGCTACGACCCCGGCGCCATGATCACCGGCGAGGGGGCCATGTACCGGGATCTGATCGATACCTCGGCGGTGGACTTCCAGGTGACGAACTACATCTCCATCGCGGCGATCTTCCTCATCATCGCCTTCGTCTTCCGCTCCGTCTCCGTCCCGCTGGTGCTGGTGGCCACCATCGAGCTGGCGATCTTCATCAACCAGGGCTGCTGCTACTTCCTGGGCACGGAGATCCCCTTCATCGCCCCCACCATCATCAGCTGCGTCCAGCTGGGGGCCACGGTGGACTACGCCATCCTGATGACCTCCCGCTTCCAGGAGGAGCTGAAGAAGGGCCTGGACCGGGAGGAGGCCATCCGCATCGCCGCCGTCTCCTCCGACGCGTCCATCGTCACCAGCGCCCTGGTGCTCTTCTGCGCCACGCTGGGCGTGTCCTTCGTCTCCTCCATCGACCTCATCGGGGCCATCTGCGTGATGCTGGCCCGGGGGGCCCTGGTCTCGGCGCTGGTCAGCATCTTCCTGATGCCCGCCATCCTCTGCGTGTGCGAGCCGGTGTTCGCCAAGACCAGCTGGCGCTGGAAGGTCCCGGATCCCGCTCCGGCGGAGCCGCCGGCCGTTCCGGCCGGGGCGGAGGCCCTCCCCGGAGGAGGGACGGCCGCCCTCCCGCCGGAGGAGGCGGGGACGGCCCCGGGCGAGGAGCCCGGAGAGGCCCCGGAGGCGGGATCTGGCAAAGGAGAGACGGAGAGGGCCCCGGCAGGCGTCGAGTGACCGCCGGGGATATGGATCGGCAGGGCCCCCGGAGGGATCGTCCCTCCGGGGACCCTGCCGTCCGGTCGTTCACCCCGGATCGTTGGCCCAGGCGACGGCGCAGCGCACCGCCCGGGCCCAGCCCTTTTGGAGCGCCTGCCGCCGCTCCCGGGAGATGGCGGGGGCGAAGGTCCGCTCGCAGGCCCAGCTGTCCTCCACGTCTGCCAGGCCCATCCAAAAGCCCGTGGCCAGGCCCGCCAGGTAGGCGGCCCCCAGGGCGGTGGTCTCGATGCACCGGGGCCGCTGGATGCGGATGTCCGACAGGTCTGCCTGGAACTGCATGAGGAAGTCGTTGGCGCTGGCCCCGCCGTCCACCTTGAGGGCGGTGAGGGGCAGGCCGGACTCCTCCTTCATGGCGGTGAGGAGGTCGTTGGTCTGATAGGCCAGGGACTCGGTCACCGCCCGGATGAGGTGCGCCCGGCCGGTGCCCCGGGTCAGCCCCACCACGGTGCCCCGGGCGTAGGGCTCCCAGTAGGGGGCCCCCAGCCCCACGAAGGCCGGGACGATGTAGACGCCTCCGGCGTCCTCCAGCCGCCGGCAGATCTCGTCCGTCCGGGCGGCGCTCTCCAGCATCCCCAGCTCGTCCCTCAGCCACTGGATGGCGGCCCCGGCGACGAAGACGCTGCCCTCCAGGGCATAGCGGACCGGACCGTCCGCGCCGGCGGCGATGGTGGCGATCAGGCCCCGCCGGGACCGGACCGCCTCCGTGCCGGTGTTCATCAGGAGGAAGCCGCCGGTGCCGTAGGTGCTCTTCACGTCTCCCGGCTCGAAGCCGCACTGGCCGAAGAGGGCGGCCTGCTGGTCCCCCGCGGCGGCGGCGATGGGGATGGATCCGCCGAAGCAGTCCGTCGTGCCGAAGACGCCGCTGCTGGGCAGCACCTGGGGCAGCAGGGAGGCGGGGATATGGAAGTAGTCCATGAGCTCCCGGTCCCACCGGAGCGCATGGATGTCGAAGAGCATGGTCCGGGAGGCGTTGGTATAGTCCGTGGCGTGGACCCGGCCCCCCGTCAGGTTCCAGATGAGCCAGGAGTCCACGGTGCCGAAGCGGAGCCCGCCCCGCTCCGCCCGCTCCTGGGCGCCGGGGACGTGGTCCAAGATCCACTCCAGCTTGCTGGCGGAGAAATAGGCGTCGGGGATCAGCCCGGTCTTTTGCCGTACGGCCTCTTCCATCCCGTCCCGGCGAAGCTGCTCGATCCGCTCCGCCGTCCGGCGGCACTGCCAGACGATGGCACTGCAGACGGGCTCCCCGGTGGCGGCGTCCCAGACCACGGTGGTCTCCCGCTGGTTGGCGATGCCGATGGCGGCGATCTCGCCGGGGCGGGCGCCGGCCCGCTGCATGGCCTCCATGGCGGCGCCCATCTGGGTGGACCAGATGTCCCTTGGGTCGTGCTCCACCCAGCCGGGGCGGGGGTAGATCTGGGGGAGCTCCCGCTGCACCACGCTGCGGACGCTGCCCTGCCGGTCGAAGAGGATGCAGCGGGAGCTGGTGGTGCCCTGGTCCATGGCGATCACATATCTTTTCTCGTTCAACTCGTCCCCTCCTGCGGCCCTCACGCGCCGACGGCCCCTTTGAAGAAGGCGATGATGCCCGCTTCCACTTCGTCCTTGAGGTCCGCGTAGTTGTGGATCTCGTGGCGGTATCCGTCATAGATCTTGGTGGTGACCTTGTGGCCGGAGCCCTCCAGCCAGGCGGAGACCTGCTCCACGCCCCTGCCGTACTGGCCCACGGGGTCCTCGCCGCCGGCGATGTTGTAGATGGGCAGCTCCTTGGGCACCTTCTCCGCCCAGACGGGCCCGGTGATGAGGTCGATCATCTGGCAGAAGTAGAGGAAGGAGCGGTTGTTGGTGGGCCGGGAGAAGGCGTCGAGGGGATCCATGGCGTGGTCCGCCTGGACATAGGGGTCGGAGCAGATCCACTCGTTGCCGAACTTCACGCCCTCGGTGCAGCGCTCGCACATCCAGCCCAGCAGGGCCCCGGCGGCGTTGGGGTCGGAGGCGCCGCCCTGCCCGGCGTCCACGGCGGCCTGGAGCATCGCCATGGCCGCCTCCAGGCCGGGGAAGACGCCGCTGGTGCCGCAGAGGGTGACGGCGGCGAGCTCCCGTCCGTAGGAGGCGATGTAGTCCCGCGCGATGAACGAGCCCATGCTGTGCCCGTAAAGGAAGTAAGGGAGGCCGGGGTACCGCTCCTTGACCAGGCGGGTGAGGGCGTGCTCGTCCTCCATCATGGTGTGGGGGCCCTTGTCCCCCCAGTCGCCCCAGCTGTCGTTGACGACGGCGGTCCTGCCGTGGCCCACATGGTCGTCCGCCGCCACGATGAACCCGGCGTCCAGGAACTTGACGATCATGTGGAGGTACCGGCGGGAGTGCTCTCCGAAGCCGTGGACCAGCTGGACGATGCCCGCGGGCTTGGCGGCGGGGACGTAGATCCACCCCTGGACCTGGTCCCGTTGGTTGAAGGACTGGAAACCGATCTCATGCAGCATCGCTGTTCCTCCTGTTCCGCGGCGCGGTCTGGCGCCGCTCTTCGATGTCCTGATGGAAAGATAAGGTGTTATATAAAGTATAATATGCGCCGCCCCCGCTGTCAACCGGGACTGTCCCTCAAGGATGAGGAGGAGGGCGCGGGGACCGGGACCGCGGGGCAGGGCCAGCAGCGGCGCTGCGCGGTCCCTGCCCCTGCCGGACGGCCCCCGGTATTTTTTGAGATCGTTCGAAGAGCGGCGCTTTTGGGGAGGGGGGCCTGGAGAGCGGCGTTTTTCTTTAGAAAGGGCTTGCTATTTGAGGCGGGATGGGCTATGCTATCTATAAAGTCTTTATAAAACACGACCGAGGATGAGGAACGATGACGACGTCACCTGCGAACAACATGGCGGTGAAGCGCCGCAACCGGATCGATACGCTGCGCTGCATCCTGGACAGCGGCCGGGTGTCCCAGATGGAGCTGACCCAGCGCCTGGCCCTGAGCTGGCCCACGATCTTGCAGAACGTGAAGGAGCTGACGGCGCTGGGCCTGGTCCGGGAGGACGGGATGTACGCCTCCACCGGCGGCCGGAAGGCCAAAGCCTACGCGCCTGTGCGGGACGCGCGGCTGGCGGTGGGGATGGACCTGACGAGGGACCATGTCAGCGTGGTGCTGACGGACCTGAGCGGGGAGCTCCTGCGCCAGGCCAAGGGGGCCCTGCGCTTCTCCATGGAGGACATCTATTTCAAATACCTGGGCGGCCTGCTCCGGCGCTTCGTGGAGGCCAACGGGGCGGAGGACCGGCTTTTGGGGGTGGGCATCTCCCTCCCGGGCGTCGTGGACGAGGAGCGGGGGGTCCTGCGGGATTCCCATGCCCTGGACCTGAAGAACATGTCCCTCAGCCTCTTCACCCAGCAGATCCCCTGGCCCTGCCGGATCGTGAACGACGCCGGCGCCGCGGGACTGGCGGAGGTCTACGGGCCCGGGGCCGCCGGGGGGGACGTGGTGTACCTGTCCCTGGGCGACACGGTGGGCGGGGCCATCCTGCGGGACGGGAGGCTGTACCGGGGCGACCACCTCCGGGCGGGGGCCTTCGGCCACATGACGCTGGTGCCGGAGGGCCGCCGGTGCTGGTGCGGGAAAACGGGGTGCCTGGACGCCTACTGCTCCGCCAGGGTCCTGTCCGACCACGCCGGAGGGAGCCTCCCCGCGTTTTTCGAGGGCCTGCGCTCCGGCGACCCGGAGAAGGGGGAGGTCTGGCAGGGATACCTGGGGCATCTGGCGGTGGCGGTGAACGACCTGCGGGCCTGCTTCGACTGCGACGTGATCGTGGGCGGCGCGGTAGGCGTGTACCTGGAGGAGTTCGGGGATCTGCTGCGGGCGCTGCTGGCGGAGCGGAACCCCTTCGAGCCGGACGCGTCCTACCTGCGGCCCTGCCGCCGTCCGGAGGAGGCTTCCGCCATCGGCGCGGCCCTGACCCAGGTGGAGGCGTTCTTCCAGGAGCTTTGAGCTACATACGGGATCGAGGACGAGCGGGACCCGGAGGGGCCCCGCTCGTGACGTCCTGCCGCCCCGCCGGGAGGGCGCTCACGGCTCCTCCGGCGCGCTCCGCCGCTCACGGATAGGGATAGGGCCTTTTCAAAAGTACCTTAGGAAGAGGGACGGCGCCTCCGGCCCGCTGTCCCTCCTGGAAGGCCGGACGGGCCCGTCCACCGGCCTAGACCATGTGGGGGCCCCGTCCGTCCCCGCCGGAGCGGGGACGCCATCCTTCTTGACTTTTCAGATTTCGGATGTAAAATGGGACATGTGAGTTTTTGCCCCCTCATCAGAGGATGAGCGGCCCCGGCATCAGGGAGGGACCGGCCCGCGGCGGCTCTGCCGCCGACATGGATCGAGGTGTGTATCACGGGACGATATGGTCATAGGAGATATCCCAGGCGGAGGCCCGGCCGGCGGACCCGGGTCCAGACCCAGCGGCTGCTGCGGGCCTGGGCCTTGGGAGGGGCCTTGCTGCTGGCCTTGCTGGCGGCGGGGGCCCTGCTGCTCAGCTCCGGGGGCCCCAGGTTCGGGGAGGGGAGCCTCCTCGTCTGCGCCGACGGCGGGGGGACGGTGGAGCTGTACTGGCCCGCGGCGGCAGATCCGGCCATGTATCAGGTGGAGGTCCGCTGGGGCGAGGTCCGCGAGGAGCGGTATCACAGGGAGAACGCCGCCCGGCTGTCCGGCATCCCGGCGGGGGAGGAGCTGCATGTCCGCATCCGCGCCGTCGCCGATGGACAGGACCTCTTCGGCAGGCCCCGGCAGGCCCTCAGCCGGAAGACGCTGAAGGCGGACGTCGTCCTGCCCGAGGGGCTGACCGCCCCGGAGGTCCTGGGCGCCGCAGAGGCGGGGGCCCTCGCCTGGACCGGCGGGGGGGACGTCTATGAGATCTTCCGGCTCCACGATTCGATCGCGCCGGGGGCGGCCGGCGGCGACCACGTGGCCTCCACCGAGGAGGAGAGCTGGTCCCCGCCGCCGCAGGAGGATGCCCGGCGCTTCGCCGTCCGCTCCGGATGGCGGCGGAGGGGGTTCGTCCTCTGCGGCCCCGCCGCCTCCCTCACGGTCTCGGGCGGCAGGGATCTGCCCGTCGTCCCGCTGTCGCTGTCCTATCGGGAGACGGATCCCCGGATGTACGTCCTGGAGTGGGACGGGACCCGGTGCCACGGCTTCGAAGTCCAGGAGTGGCGGGGGGACGGCTGGGAGACCATCGCCAGGATGGCGCCGGAGGAGCATATGCGCTACGATACGGGCCGCCTGCGCTCCGGGTCCAGCCACCGCTTCCGCGTGGCCGCCAGGCCCGATAATGCCCTGGGCGTGGATATCGACGCGGCGGAGGTGTCCTTCACCGCCTCCGTCTCCCCGCTCTACAGCACCGTCTGGCCCATCCAGGACCTGACGCTCTACGAGGACCCCGGGAAGGGGGGGCGGCTGGCCTCCGTCCCCGGCGGGACCGCCCTGTGCGTGCTGGCGGAGGAGGGGGACTGGTTCCGGGTGCGGTACGAGGAGGAGTACGGCTGGCTGGACAGCCGCTTCTGCATGATCGACCTGCCGGAGTACGTAGGGGACCACTGCGATTATGACATCACCAACAGCTATCGGTCGTTGTTCGCGGCCCATGACGTCCCCATCGGGCAGATCACCGGCCAGGTGATCGAAGGCTTCGAGGATGTCCGGACGGCGGACGGGGAGTTCCTGGTCCCCTACCTGTACCCCTGCGCCAAGAAGCTGCTCGCCGCGGCCCGGCAGGCGGAGGCCGACGGCTACCGCCTGAAGATCTACGAGGCGTTCCGCCCCCAGCGGGCGACCCGGTCCCTCTATGATGTCACGGACGCGCAGAAGGGCGACGCCGTGGTGACGGCGGACGGCAGACGGACCACGCTGCTCAAGCTGATGACGGACGACGGCCGTTTCAGCCTGGGCAGCTTCCTGGCCCGGACGATCTCCGCCCACAACCGGGGCATCGCCCTGGACCTGACGCTGGAGGAGATCGGCAGCGGGGAGGAGCTGGCGATGCAGAGCCCGATCCACGATCTGAGCTGGTACGCGGCGGCGGACCGCAGCAACGACAACGCCCGGCTCCTGGCGGGGTACATGACCGGCGTGGGGATGAACGGCCTGTCCTCGGAGTGGTGGCACTTCCAGGACGACGCGACGAAGGGGGCCATCGGCCTGAAAGCCAGCTTGTACCAGGGCGTCAGCCCCGAAGGCTGGGTCCAGGACGACGCCGGCTGGCGCTACCGGGACAGGGACGGGAGCTTCCTCCGGGACGCCGCCGTCACCATAGACGGCAGACGCTATACCTTCGGACATGACGGCTACGCGGCGGGATGACCGCCGGCAAAGCAGAGAGGGCCAGCCTGGGAGGCTGGCCCTCTCTCCATCGATGGACGCGGGGCCCGTCCGGCGGGGAGGGGAGGCCGGCCCTCCGCCCGCCGATGTCTCCGTCCCTCACTTCGACTCGAAGGTCTCCGCCACCTGGACCAACAGGTCCCGGATGGGCAGGTGCTGGGGGCAGACGGCCTCGCACTCGCCGCATTTGATGCAGGCGGAGGCTTTGCCGTTGCGGACCGTGTGGACGTTGTTGTAGTAGTAGTCGGTGTTCCAGCTCTGGAAGAGCTTCTTGGTGTTGAGGCAGGCGAAAAGGTCGGGGATCGAGATCTTCATCGGACAGCCGGCGGTGCAGTAGCGGCAGGCGGTGCAGGGGATCGTGCCCTTGGACCGCAAGATCTCGCGCACGCGCTCCACGGCGGCCAGCTCCCTCCCGTCCAGGGGACGGGAGCCCTCCATGGAACGGATGTTGTCCTCCATCTGGGCCAGGCTGCTCATGCCGGAGAGGACCATCACGATCCCCTCGTGCCCGGCGGCGAAGCGGAGGGCGTAGCTGGAGGGGGAGCCGCCGCCCAGCTCCTCCAGGACGGCCCTGGCATCCTCCGGCAGGTCCGACAGGCTGCCGCCCCGGCAGGGCTCCATGACGAGGACCGGCTTGCCGTGCGCCCGGCAGACCTCCCAGCACTTGCGGCTCTGCACCGCCGGGTCCTCCCAGTCCATGTAGTTCAGCTGGAGCTGGACCACCTCCACCTGGGGGTACTCCGTCAAGATCTGGTCCAGGACGCCGGCGGTGTCGTGGAAGGAGATGCCGAAATGGCGGATCTTGCCTTCGGCCTTCAGCGCCAGGGCGGTCTCATAGGCCCGGCAGCGCTTGAACTTGGCGAAGTTCTCCGCGCTCTGGGCGTGCATCAGGTAGAAGTCGAAATAGTCCACCCCGCACCAGCGCAGCTGTGCTTCGAAGAAGGGGTGGATGTCGGACTCCCGGTCGAAATAGGTGTTGGTCAGCTTGTCCGTGAGGATGTAGCGGTCCCGGGGATAGCGGCTGGTGAGGCACTGCCGGAGGGCGGTCTCGCTCTTGCCGTCCAGATAGCCGTGGGCGGTGTCGAAGTAGTTGAAGCCGCCGGCCAGGAAGGCGTCCACCATGCGGTCCATCTCCGCGGTGTCCACCTGGCCCCCCTTCATCGGCAGGCGCATGCAGCCGAAGCCGAAGTTCTTTTGGATACGTTCCATCGTATGTGCGCTCCTTCCTGATGTGCCCTGTGGAGGGCCGTTCTCGGTCCGGCGGCGGCCCTGCGGCCCGGTCCCGCCGGGGACGGCACCATCTTATCAGATGGAGCGCGCTCCAAGTCAATAGCCGCGGCGAGATCTTGCGGAGGGGCCCCGCTCATCCCTCCCAGGAGAGCAGGCGCTCCCTGCGGGCGATATAGTACGCGCAGCCAGCCGCGTCCGCCAAAAACCAGCCGATGGGCACCGACCACCAGATGCCGCACACGCCGAAGGCCGGGACCGCCGAGAGGGCGTAGGCCAGCGCCACGCGGGTGCCCAGGGAGACGACGGTGAGGACGACGCTCATCCCGGGCCGCCCCAGGGCCCGGTACAGGCCATAGAGCAGGAAGAGGCAGCCGATCCCGCAGTAGAAAGCGCCCTCGATCCGCAGATAGCGGACGCCCTCCGCGACGATCCCCGTCTCTCCGGCCTCCACGAACAGCGCCATCAGCGGGCGGGCGAAGGCCCAGACCAGCCCGGAGACCAGGACGCAGAAACCCATGGACGCCAGCACCGCGCCCTTCAGCCCGGCGCGGATGCGCGCGTCCTGTTTGGCGCCGTAGTTCTGGGCGATGAAGGTGGAGAAGGCGTTGCCGAAGTCTTGCACCGGCATATAGGCGAAGGCGTCGATCTTCACCGCCGCCGCGAACGCCGCCATGACCGTGGGGCCGAAGCTGTTGACCAACCCCTGCACCATCAGGATGCCCAGGTTCATGACGGACTGCTGCACGCAGGTGAGGATGGAGGCCCCGGCGACCTCCCGGACCCGGGCCCAGCGGACGGGCCCCCGGCGGAAGATGGCCCGGAGCTGCGGGCGCCGGGCCAAGGCGTAGACGGCGATCCCGACGCCGGAGGCGTATTGGGCAATCACCGTGGCCTCCGCCGCTCCGGCCACGCCCCGCCTCAGGCCCAGCACGAACCAGAGGTCCAGCAATATGTTCAGCACCGCCGAGACGGCCAGGAACAGCAGCGGCACGACGGAGTTGCCCACCGCCCGGAGGAAGGAGGCGAAGTAGTTGTAGAGGAAGGTGGCGGGGATGCCGCAGAAGATGACGGCCAGGTAGTCCCGCATCCCGCCCCACACGGGATCGGGCACCCGGAGGAAGATCTGGATGGGATCGAGGCAGGCGAAGGCGAGGACGTTCAGCAGGAGCGCCGCTGCCGCGATCAGCGCGAAGGAGGCCCGGATGCTCTCCCGGAGGCCGGCCTCGTCCCGCTGGCCGAAGCGGATGGAGAACAAGGCGCCGCTGCCCATGCACAGGCCCAGCAGGATCGAGGTCAGGAAGGTCATCAGGGAGAAGGAGGATCCCACAGCGGCCAGGGCGTCCTTGCCCAGGGCCTGCCCGACGATCAGGGTGTCCGCCACGTTATAACACTGCTGCAGCAGGTCCCCCAGGATCATGGGGACCGCGAAGAGCAGCATGGAGCGCATCACCGGCCCATGGGTCAGGTCTTCGTTCATCGTTTTCCACACTCCGCAGACAGGAAGCGCCCGCTTCCGTTTTTTCGAGTATTGTACCAGCATCTCCCGGGAAAGTCAATCCGCGCCCCCGGCGGGCCGGACGGAGGGGCTTGCGCTTTGGGAGGGATCGTGCTAAGATAGGAGCGTCGATCTCATGGATCGTGGACTGGGGAGCTTGCGGGAGCAGGCTGAGAGGAAGCGGACGCTTCGACCCGTGACCTGATTTGGGTAATGCCAACGTAGGGAGCTGTCATGGACCGCCGTGCGCCGCGCCGCATGAAGGGCCGCCCTCCCGGGTCCGGGAGGGCGGCTTCGATCTCGCGCCGGGTCCGCGGCCGGGACAGGAGGGACGATCGTATGTTGGAGCTGTTCGTGGATGCGGAGGGCGGACTGACCATGGCCGGCTATGTGCTGAGCGCCGCGGTCTTGACGCTGAGCCTGCTGACGGGGCTCGTCATGGCGGACCGGGGGGAGGAGAGGGGCTTTGCCGTCAAGCCGCTGGCCTACTGCGCCATGGCGGTGGCGCTGGCCTATGTGACCAGCTTCATCAAGGTCTTCAAGCTGCCCTACGGCGGCTCCGTCACGCTGCTGAGCATGCTGTTCATCGTGCTGGTGGCCAACTGGTACGGCGTCAAGTCCGGAGTGCTGGTGGGCTTCGCCTACGGCGTGCTGCAGTTTTTGCAGGAGCCCTATTTCCTCTCGCTGTTCCAGGTCTGCTGCGACTATGTGCTGGCCTTCGCGGCCCTGGGGATCGCGGGGCTGTTCCGCAGGAACAAGGACGGCCTCCTGATCGGCTACATTGCGGCGGTGCTGGCGCGGGGCGCGTTCCACGCGCTGGGCGGCTACCTTTACTGGATGGACTACATGCCGGAGGAGTTCCCCCAGGCCCTGCGGGACCTGTACCCCATCGTCTACAATTACAGCTATCTGCTGGCGGAGGGCCTGCTCACGGTGATCGTGATCAAGATCCCGGCGGTGGAGAAGGCGCTGGAACGGGTCCGCAGGTCGGCGGTATGAGCCCCGTCCGGCCTCTTGGATCTGCGGCGGGAGATCCGGGCGGAGGCGCCTGCGCCATCCGGGCCGGGGAGTCCCGGGGACTTTTTGAAAGGTCCTGAAAAAGCGCCCGGCCTGCCGGGAAGCCATCCCGACAGGCTGGACAAAGCCCTGGGACCGTGAGGCCCCAGGGCTTCCCTGTCTTTGGCGGGAGATGCGGGCCCGCTCCCCCGGGGCCCGGCGGGGCCTCGAGCCCGCTCATGCCCCGCGGTCCGGACGCCCCGCTCCGGCCTCCTGCCGGCAGATCTTCGTCCCGGCCAGGGCCATGGCGAAGACGAACCAGAAGATGACCATCACCCGGGGATAGTGCCACGGATAGTCCGCCAGGCCGCAGACCATGATGCCGCAGATGGACGCGGCGGCGGCGCAGGTGATAGTGCGGGCGGCGGAGGGGGGGCAGCGGCGGGCGGTGCGGGCCGCGCGCTTGACGCCCCACAGCAGGGAGCCCACGCAGCTGACGGCGCCCAGCAGGCCGGTCTGGAGCCATACCTCCAGGTAGAAGTTATGGGAGTGGACATAGGGGAAATCCGCGTGATAGAGGTTCCAGTCGGCGGCGTAGAGCTTGGGCACCGCGGCGCCCAGGCCGATCCCCCGGACAGGGCGGCTGCGGATCATCTCCAGCGCCGTGAGCAGGGTGGGGAGGCGGTTGCGCGTGGAGGCGTCCGAGAAGTTCCCGATGGACAAGATCCGGTTCCAGATGCTGGAGGGCAGGAGGGGGATGCAGAGGACGCACAGCGCCGCGAACAGCGGGAGCAGCCGGGGGCGCCAGAGGGTCACCATGACCACCATGGCACAGGCCATCCCCACCCAGCTGGCCCGGGAGTAGGTCATGCCCAGCGCCGCCAGGCCGACGGCGAACACGCCCCCGGCCGCCAGCTTCCCCAGCAGGCGGCCGGAGCAGAGGGACAGCGCCAGCACCAGGGGCAGCAGCAAGATCAAGATCTCGGCGAAGGTGTTGGGATTGTCGAAGAAGGACTCCACCCGCCCGGGCATCCCCGGGTTCACCCGGACGTCCACATAGGAGAGGTTGACCTCCACGCCCCGGATGCGCTGGTATACGCCGTAGAGCGAGGAGACCAGCACGCAGGCCCCGCCGCCGGCGGCCAGCCGCTTGAGATCCTCCGTGCAGCGGACGGCGCTGACCGTCACCAGCACGCAGAGGGCGGAGGAGATGTGGTAGAACAAGGACCGCTGGGACAGGGCGGGGGCGTAGGAGGACACCGCGCCCAGGAAGGCGGCGGCGAACAGCATCACGGGATAGGCCCCCACCGACGCCACGTCCAGGCGGAGATCCCGGCGGCGCATGGCCCCGGCGTGGAACAGCGCCAGCAGCAGGGAAAAGCCCAGGAGGCTGTAAGCGTTGTTCCAATAGGTGAAGGGGATGGTCCACAGCAGCATGATGAGCCAGGACTGGGCCACGGCGGTCTGCTCTCCGACGGCGAAGAGCAGCCGGGCGGACACGCTCCCTTCGAAGGCGGCCGGCATGGCGCGGTACAGCCCGTGCAGCAGCCGGGCGGGCAGATCGGCCAGGAAGGACAGCACCCGGCAGAGGACGCTGTCCTCCCACGACCGGGCCACCGCGCCCTCCCGGCAGAGGGGGCGCAGGACGGCGCTCCCGTCGATCTGCCGGGCGCACCAGCGGCCAAGGGCGTCCAGGACGCGGCACAGGGCGCTGTCCTCATAAAGGCCGATCAGCGTCAGCCAGAGATGGCAGAGATAGCTCTCCCGCAGAGAAGCCATGGCGGATCTCCTCGTTTCGTTCAGTCTGATCTTCCGGGCGGCGGGCCGGCAGGGAGGGGGGGATCCCCCGTGCCCGGGCGTCCCGCGGCAAGATCCCGGGAAGACGGTCCTATTCTACCCCTTTCCGGCGGCCAGGTCAAGCGGGATCTGGCCCCGCCCTCCCGCCGGAGGCGATTTGACAGCCGGGACGGAGCGTGATATGATGGGACCGGCAAAGCCGGGGCCAAGGAGGCGGGGGAGGGGCGGCGATCCAGGAGCGCCGCCCCCGCCGCCGCAGGCGCTGTGACGCATGGAGGCGGCGCGCCCGTCGGGGAGCGCCGGAGGGGAGGGGAGCGGGACGCGCCTCCCCCCTTGTGCTCCCTCCGGCGGTCTGCTATGATACGTTGCGATCGATGGATAGGGGGACCGAGGATGGAGACTGTCGTGCTCACGGATGCGAAATACCGCGCTTCCATCGCCGCCGCCCGGGTCCTGGGGAGGGGCGGCTACCGGGTGGTGCCCGTGCAGGCCGGTCCGGAGGAGCTCCCGGATCCGCCCGTGTTCGCCTCCCGCTATGTGGACGGGGGGCGGAGGCTGTCCGCGCCGCCGGACGGCCCGGAGTACGAAGAGCAGCTGCTGCGGCTCTTGGGGGAGTTCCAGCGGCCCATCCTCTTCTGCGCCGGGGCCGCGACGCTGAACGCGGTCTCGAGGAGGCGGGAGGAGTTCGCCAAGGTCTGCGACTTCCTGATCGCGCCGCCGGAGGTGCTGGAGCAGCTCAACGATAAGGAGGCGGTCCACCGCCGCTGCCTGGAGCTGGGCATCCCGGTCCCCAGGAGGTTCGACGGCGAGCCGGAGCGCTATCCGGTGGTGGTCAAGCCCCACTGCGGAGAGAAGCTGGGCCTGAAGGCCCGGGACCGCTATGCCGTGGCCGGGACGCCGGAGGAGTACCGGGCCTGCCTGGCCTCCATGTCCCGGTACGACCTGCGGCCCATCGTCCAGGAGCGGGTCTCCGGGGCCGGGGCCGGGGCCAGCCTGCTGCTGGACCGCCAGGGCCGGCTGGTCTGCGCCCTCTGCCACCGGAGGATCCGGGAGTTCCCCGCAGCCGGAGGGCCCTCCACCTGCTGTGAGAGCTTCTATGACGCCGGGATGATCGACAGGGCCTATGCGCTCCTGCGCTCGTTCGGCTTCACGGGGGCCGCCATGGTGGAGTTCAAGGGAGACCGGGTACTGGAGGTGAACCCCCGGATCTGGGGGAGCTTCCCGATGACGGAGCACGCCCGCAGCCCCTTCGCCGTCCTCTATGCCAGGGCGGCCCGGGGGGAGGTCCTGGAGTATCGGGCCGGGGACTACGAGACAGGCGTGCGGATGCGCTTCCTCCTCAACGACGGCGCGGCCATGCTGGACTACCTCCGCCGGGGCCAGCCGGGGAAGTTCCTCCAGGGGGCGGCGGACGTCTTCCGGGCCAAGGAGGCCCTCTCCTCCCGGGACGACCCCGCCCCGATGCGGAGATACCTCCGCGGCATCCTGTTCAGGAGGTGATCGGGATGATCGTGCGTTTGGACCTGCACGTCCACTCCGTCCGCTCCCCGGACGGGTGCATGGAGCTTTCGGAGATCGTGGAGCGGGCGCGGGCGGCGGGGCTCCAGGGGGCCGCCGTCTGCGACCACGACCTCACGGCGGAGGCGCTCCCCTCGTTCCCGGACTTCCTGCTGATCCCCGGGACGGAGGTCTCCACGGACCGGGGGCACCTGCTGGGCCTTTTCGTCACGGAGCCCGTCGAGAGCCGGGAGTCCCGCCGTGCGGCGGAGGAGATCCGCGCGCAGGGCGGGCTGGCCGTGCTGGCCCATCCCTTCCAGCGGTCCCGGGACCCGGAGCGGCTGGTCCCCCTGGTCCCCTGGCTGGACGGGGTGGAGGTCTGGAACAGCCGGGCGGAGCGGAAGATCCCCCAGGCCAACCGGATGGCGGCGGACTTCGCTGGGGCCCATCATCTGCGCCCCTTCGCCGGGAGCGACGCCCACCTCCCCCAGGAGGTGGGGAACGGGACGACCGCCGTCGAGGTGCCCTCCCTGGATCTGGAGGCGGTGAAGGCGGCGCTGCTGCGCGGCGGGGCGGAGACCTCCGGGCGGCGCAGCCGGTCCTGGTACACGGCCAGGAGCCAGCTGAACAAGCGCCGGCGGACCCGGGCGGGACCGCTGTCGTACCTGGAATGGGGGGCCTTCGCCTTGAAATGCCTGGGAGAGGATCTTAAAAGATCCGTCCTGAGATGAGGGGGCGGGGACGCCCCTCGCGGAGCGGGCGGGCATAGGGGCCGGCGTACCGGGACCGGGCGCCCCTTGCGGTCCGGCCCGCGGGCGCGCCGCCGGCAGGCGATGTACACCGTCCGTGACGGGAGGACCGTCCGAGTACAAAGGAGGATAAGCTCATGTCTATGATCGTGAAGATCGGCAAAAAGGGGAAACGGGTGCTGAAGAAGATCGTCGCCCCGGCGGAGAAGCACAGCCTCAGCTATACCCGCCGGATCGAGCGGGTGGCGACGCGCCGCCGGATCTGCGCCATGACCTTCGACGACGGCCCCATGGACCTCCCCGCCGCGCCGGACCGCTTTGGCGGGAGGTCTTTGACGGACGTCCTGCTGGACACCCTGGCGGAGTTCGGGGCCAAGGGGACGTTCGACGTAGTGGGGGACACCAGCGGGAACTATCCCGACGAGGCGGGGAAGGTGGGGAGCGCCGCCTGGGGAGGCATCCGCTTCGACCACTATCCGGATATCCACCAGGACGACAAGGGCGGCGCGGTCCACAACGACCGCCTGATCCGCCGGATGCTGGAGGAGGGGCACCAGATCACCAGCCACGGCTACCGCCACATCATCTTCGGCAAGAAGCCCTTCGTCTACGGGGGGCGGGTCTATCTGGGCTCCATGGACAAGGCGGTGGAGGACCTGCAAAAGCTGGATGCGTTCATGCGGGACCGGTACGGCTACCAGCTGTCCATGCACCGCCCGCCCCACTATGTGGACAGGATGCAGGACGGCTTCACCAGCTACGACGTCTGCGACCGGATGGGCTACCAGTACCTGGCGGCGTCCTTCGACGGCGCGGGCTGGCTCCCCTCCACCCTCAGCGACCCGGAGGCCGCCCTGCAGGCGGAGGTGGACGCCATGGTGGAGCCGATGCGGAAGGCCCTGGAGAAGGACCCGGACGTCTTCTGCGGGCAGATCATCTTCCAGAAGGACGGGTACAACATGGGCAAGCGGACCCCGGTGGCCTTCGGGCTGCGCAGGCAGCTGGAGCTCCTGCGGGAGCATGGCTATCAGGTGGTCACCGCCGCCGCGCTGCTGGCGGAGAGCCCTTTCGCGGACCTGGGGCGGGAGGATCCCCTCTTCGAGAAGCTGTGCGCGCTGCAGCGGGAGCGGGCCATCGTCTACTCCGACAACTGCCTGCGGCTGGACGCGCCCATGACCCAGGGCGAGCTGGCGATGCTCCTCTCCCCCAAGGAAGAGACGCTCCACCGCCGCTGGGAGGAGATCCGGAGGACCGGGAGACGGCAGGGCCCCTATTGGGGCGCCATGGACTGGTGCGCGGCACAGGGCCTGCTCCCCAAGGGCGCCAAGCCGGACGCGCCGGTGTCCGCCCTGCCGGAGGGACTGTTCGCGCCCGCCCGGGGCTTCACCCGGAGGGAGGTCTACCGGGCTTATAAGGGCCATAAGGACCGGTGAGAGGCGGAGCGGGGAAGACCGCCCCATCCCTGGAAGGCAGCGCGCCTTCCGGGGATGGGGCGGTCTTTTTCATCCCTCCTTCATCCTCCGGCGGAAATCAGGGGCTCCACATCTATGGTGAAGGACAGCTCGAAGGTCCGGCGCCAGGGGAAGTACACGTCCCGGATGGAGACGCCGGAGATCTCCTTTTCCTCATAGGGGGACAGGGAGGTGATGAGATAGGATCCCCGGAGGTTCTCCGTCACCTTGCCGCACAGGGGGAGGAAGCGGCGCTCCAGGAGGGCCTGGATCAGGCGGGCCCGGATGGGATGGCCGGGGGAGAGGTTGTTGTAGTCGTCCCCCAGCTTCTCGATGGACCGGTTCAGCTCGTACCGGGTGTGGAGGATATAGGGATAGGTCAGGGCCATGGAGTTGGCCAGCTGGCGGACGTGGGCGATGTCGCTGGCCTCGTCCTTGTCCTCCCGGCAGGCCAGGTAGAGATACCGGGAAAAGCCCATGGCAAAGGCCGCGCCGGTGACGTTGGCCTGGTCGTACTTCCCGGCGAAGGCCAGGAGGTTCCCGAAGTCTACCCGCTGGAAGAGCATCTGCTCCAGCTGGTCCCCGTAGGCGTTGTTGCTGGCCTCCAGCAGGATGGTGGGCACCCGCCCCCGGCAGTTCTCCTCCAGCTGGGAGACCAGCTCCTCGCAGTATGTCCCCGCCTTGGCGGGATCGTCGGGGGCGGTCATCACCAGGAGCTGGAGCTCCGCCTCGTCCTCCGGTACCCGCTGGGCCTGGAAGAGGTCCATGTGCAGGTCCACCGTCTTCTCCAGGGTGTGGACATCGTACTCGGAGGAGGGGATGCGCTCGCTGCCGCCGATGTAGCGCAGATACGTCTTCACCGGATGGTCGTAGCGGCTCTGCGCGATCTGCCCCACCAGCAGGCGGGCGAGGCTGTCCAGGCCCGTCAGCAGGGTGGTGCCCCGTCCCGCCGCCTGAGAGAGGTAGCGCAGCTCGTTATACTGGATGTTGGTGGTGTTGGAGGAGTCGTCGATCCCGATGAGGAGGTGGATGTTGTCGTGGGGGGCGGCCTCCAGGGCGGAGATCACGTAGTCCGTCAGCCGGAGCTTGCGCCGGCGGACGCCCAGGTAATCCCGGATCATCTCCTCCGTCAGGTCCTCCCGGAAGCGCTCCATCCCCTCCTCCGCCGCGGTGACGCCGTCCTCCCCGTAGGGATAGGCGGCGAAGATGCCCTCCAGCGTCAGCGCCTCCCCCTCCAGGGCGGGGCGGGGCTCCATGCCGTAGGCCCGCAGGGCGTTGTACTCCGCGAGCCCGAAGCCCCGGTAGCCCACGGTGGAGGCCAGGCGGACCACGCTGTCGAAGAGGCGGATCTCATTCTCCGGGTCCTGGGCCAGGGAGAGGACGAAGCGGTCGAAGGCGTCCGTCTCGCTCATGCGGGACCCGTCCTCGAAGACCAGGTCCGCCGGGCCGCTGACGGAGCGGGAGTTCACCAGCCCGCCGGAGAAGAGCTGGTCCAGGGACAGGAGGTAGAGGTCGCAGCCCCGCTCCTCCATCTCCTGGAGCCAGAGGAACAGCGCCTCCCGGTCGCCGTACTGGGTCCCGTTGCGGTTCGGCGCCTGGCCGTCCAGCTTGGTACAGTAGCTGTCCCCCGGCGGCAGGACCACCTGATAGCCGGAGGCCTCCGCCAGGTAGACCACGTCCTCCAGGTTGTCCGTCCGGTCGTCCAGGGGCACGTAGGCGATGGCGTGGGACCAGTCCGTCACGTCCTCCGCCTCCACGTCCAGGCTCTCCAGCACGGAGGGGATCTCCCGCGGCGGGGACAAGAGCCAGATCAGCGCCGCGGCGGACAGCGACAGGATGACGGCGGCGCAGGCGATACAGAGTTTTTTCCACACAGGGGTGCCCTCCTTTGAGCGGGTGAGATGATAGGGGGAGCGGGGCCTCCGGGCCCGCGGGCCGGCCCGCGGCCATCCGCGGGTCAGGGCCTTCGGGAGGGGCCGCGCTCTCGCGGCGGCCCGCCGGCCCCTTTTTCCAGGAAGACCTTCCGCGTCACGAAATTATAGACCATGACAAGGATGGTGGCGCCCGGCTTCACGACCAGGTAGTGGAGCCCCAGGGCCCGGGTGCCCGCCAGCATCAGCACCTGGTTCAGCCCCAGGCCGATGACGCTCATGAGGAGGAACGCCGTCATCTCGCGCCCCCGGCCGGCGTCCTCCCGCCGGCGGAAGACGAAGCGGACGCTGAGCAGGTAGTTCACCGCCACGGAGACGGTGAAGGACACGGCGCTGGCGGCCAGGGCGGGCCATCCCGCCGCCTCCACCAGCAGGGCCAGCAGGCCGTAGTCGATGAGGAAGCACAGGCCGCCCACCAGGGTGAAGCGGAGGATCTGCCGCAGGAGCGGCGGCACCTCCGCCGGGGCCCCGCCGCGCTCCCCCGGGAGCGTCCGGGAGGCCAGCAGGAAGGGGAGCATATAGATCATGGGCATGGCGTAGCGGTAGCTCCCGCTCACCGGGGCGGCCGCCAGCACCGCCACGGAGAGGATCGCCGGCAGCTGGGCCAGGAGCTGGGGATACTGCCGCCGCCGCAGCACGTCCAGGAAGACGAAGAGGACCGCCCAGGGGTAAAAGCCCACGCAGAACAGCAGCCCGGCGCCCGGGACATGCTGGGCCGCCACCAGGAGCACCCGGGCGGCGTCCCCTGCCGCGCGCTGCCGGGGAGGCGGCGTGACGCAGAGCTCCGGATAGGGGGCGGTCTCCCTGTTGTCGAAGTCCGTATAGGACAGCGCGGTCTCGTGCCGGACGAAGAAGCCGCCGTAGATGTTGTTCAGCAGGGCCTCGGCGTACACCGCCGGGTGCTTGCGCAGCATCTGGGACCAGACGTGATAGTAGGCGGAGAGCTGGTCCGGCGAGGCGTCCTGGCGGAAGGTGAACTTCACGGGGTCCGCCAGACGGGGCTCATAGAGCTCCGGCAGGCGGTCGTAGTCCAGGACCGCCCGGATGGCCTCCGCTTCCTCCTCCGTCACCTCCTCCGGATAGGTGGAGACGTACCGGGCCGTCTGCTGGAACAGCAGGCCCAGGACCTCCTGCTTCCCGCCGGGGGCCACGTTCCAGGCCGGGAGCAGGATCTGGATCCAGACCGCCTGGAACAGCAGCACCGGGATCAGCAGCGCCGCGGCGGCCCGGAGGCGCGGACGGCAGCAGGCCAGAGCGCAGATCCCCGCCGCCGCCACGAAATAGACCCCCTGGTTCTTCGTCAGGGCCACCAGGAGCGCGGAGGCGGACAGCAGGAGGAGGAAGGACCGGCGCCTCAGGGCCTCCCCCCTCGTCCGGGCCGTCTCGAACAGCAATAGGGAGAAGCCCAGGCAGGCCAGGGAGAACAGGGAGTCCTTCAGCATCGTGATGGCGTACAGGGGGAACAGCGGGAACAGGGCCGTGAACGCCAGGCCGCCCCGGAAGACCCTCTCCGAGAGGCCCAGGCGGCGGAGGTAGTACCACACGGCGGTCATCACCAGGGCCGTCAGCAAAAGCTGGAGGGCGCAGTACAGCGCCACGCCCCGGGAGAGGTCCCCCAGGGCCAGCCCCAGCTTGGCGAAGAGGCCGAAGAGGAGGGTGACGAGATAGGGATGGTGGTTGGTGGCGTAGATGTCCGGGCCCCGGAGGGGGGAGTACTGGAGCCACGGCGTGGGCTTGTGGAGGGCCCAGGCGATCTGCATCCCGGTGTCCGGGCTGCTGAGGCCGGGATAGAAGGCCCAGAAGTAGGGCAGCCAGCACAGCGCCACCAGCCCCGCCGCCAGCAGGAAGCGCTTCCGGGGAAACGGCCTCTGCGCCGGGACCGGCCGGCCGCTGAGACGGTCCAGGAGCCGGAAGGCATACAGCGCCAGGCAGGCCGCCAGCAGGGCCCGCCCGCCCAGGCACACCGCCCCCCGGAAGCAGACGAACCGGGAGCCGAAGAGGGCGCGCCAGCTCTGCTCCTGGGAGTAGGAGAGGCCCAGCAGCTGGAAGGAGGCGAACAGGAGCCCGAAGCACCCCGCCAGCCCCCGCTCCAGGCCGGTGCTCCGCAGGGAGGGGAGGCCCCAAAGCAAGAGCCCCGCGCACAGGGCCAGGCAGGCGCCCGCCTCCGGGTCCCCGGTGAAGAAGGACCGGACCGTGTAGATCAGCAGGCGGTAGAGCGTCCCCAGGCCCTCCAGGGCGGGGTCGGCCGTGTAGCGGGGCTCCGCGCTCAGGCTGCACGTCAGGCTGGCCGCGATCCAGACGGCCAGGACGCCGGTGAGGAGCCCCCGCCGGACCGGATGCCTCACGCCGTCCATCGCAGGAATTGGTCGTGGACCTGCTGGAGCTTGAACTCGAAGTCCCGGCAGTCCTTTTGCCGCATGTTGTCCAGGAGCAGGCCGGAGAACAGGGCCACCAGCGCCGCCAGCATGGTGAAGCCGCTGACGATCAGGGTGGGGAAGCGGGGCACCAGGCCGGTGCGGAGGTAAGTAGACAGCACCGGCAAAAAGAGGATCCCGCTGACCAGCACCAGCGCCAGCGCCAGCAGGCTGAAGAACCGGAAGGGCCGGTAGAGCCGGAACAGCCGCAGGATGGTCATCAGGACCCGCGCCCCGTCGCTGTAGGTGTTCAGCTTGGACACGCTCCCCGCCGGGCGGTCCTGGTAGTCCACCACCACGTTCTCCACGTACAGCTTCTTATCCACGGCGTGGATGCTCATCTCCGTCTCGATCTCGAAGCCGGAGGAGAGCACCGGGAACGTCTTCACGAACTGGTAGCTGAAGGCCCGATAGCCCGTCATGATGTCTTTGATATCGCTGTGGAACAGCCAGTTGATGGAGGAGCGGACCAGGGAGTTGCCGAAGTTGTGGAAGGGGCGCTTGTTCTCCTGGAAGTAGGTGGAGGACAGCCGGTCGCCCACCACCATGTCGGCTCCCCGCTCCAGCACCAGCCGGGCCATCTCCGGGGCGGAGGCGGGCGGGTAGGTGTCGTCCCCGTCCAGCATCAGGTAGCACTGGGCGTCCACCTCCCGGAACATCCTGCGGATGACGTTGCCCTTCCCCTGCTTATACTCCCGGCGGACCACGGCGCCCGCGGCACGGGCCAGGTCGCCGGTGCCGTCGGTGGAGTTGTTGTCATAGACGTAGATCGCCGCCTCCGGGAGGACGGCGGCCACGTCGCGGACCACCTTCGTGATGGTCTGGCTTTCGTTGTAGCAGGGGATCAGGACGGCGATCCGATCCATGGAGCTCCCCACTCCCTTCTCTTTCGGGCCGGGCCCGGGCCTTCGGCGCGGGACCGGCCGGATGTGTCTTGAAGTTTCCCTGATGATAGCATAAATGGGAGGGGGTGTCAAGGAACCGGGCGGCGCCCCGCGCCCCGGTCCCCGGATGCCCCCGCTTCCCCGGGGAGGGCCCATCAAGACGGCCGGGAGGCGCCGGCCCCAGCCGCCGCCTCCCGGCCCCCATCCTTACCGCAGGTATCTCTTCAATTTGCAGGCGACGGCCTGGATGTCGATCGGCTTGGCCAGATGGTCGTCCATGCCGCACGCCAGGCACCGCTGGATGTCCTCCGAGAAGGCGTCGGCGGTCATGGCGATGATCGGGAGGCCCGCGTCCGCCCGTCCCAGCGCCCGGATGGCCGCGGTCGCCTCGTAGCCGTCCATGACCGGCATCCGCACGTCCATGATGATCGCATCGTAGTACCCGACCGGGGACCCCTTGAATCTTTCCACGCAGACCTCTCCGTTCTCGGCCCGGTCCAGCTCCAGCTCGAGGACGGAAAGCAGCTCGCTCGCCACCTCCCAGTTGAGCTCGTTGTCCTCCGCCAACAGGATGCGTTTCCCTTTCAGCTCCACCTCGCCCGCGGCGTCAGCGCCGGCGGCCCCGCCGGCCGGCTCCGGTGCCGCGCAGTCGGGCGCCTCCTCCAGATCGAGCACGACGTGGAACTCGCTGCCCCGGCCCTGCTCGCTGTGGACGGAGATCGTCCCGCCCATGGCGTCCACGATGTACTTGGTGATCGTCATGCCCAGCCCGGAGCCCTCCGTCTTCCGGACCCGGGTGTTGTCCTCCCGGCTGAAGGACTCGAAGATGACCTTCTGATATTCCTTCGACATGCCGATGCCCGTGTCGCTCACCAGGAAGTGGGTGCGGACCCGGGAAGCGTCCCCCGGCAGCGCCTCCTGATACAAGACGATCTGGACGGTGCCCTCCTCCGGGGTGAATTTGACGGCGTTCCCCAGCAGGTTGATCAGCACCTGGTTCAGCCGCACGCCGTCGCAGTACACGTTTTCCGAAAGGATCTCCCGGGTGAGCGCGCGGAACTGCTGCCTCTTCGCCTCGACCTGGGGCTGCATGATGCTGACGATGCCGTCCATCGTCTCCTTCAGCGACACCGGCTCCACGTTCAGCGTCATTTTGCCGCTCTCGATCTTGGAGATGTCCAGCACGTCGTTGATGAGGCCCAGCAGGTGCTTGCTGGACAGCGCGATCTTGCCCAGGTGGTCCCGGACCCGCTCCGGGTCGTCCGTGTCGTCCAGGGCCAGGGAGGTCATGCCGATGATGGCGTTCATGGGAGTGCGGATGTCGTGGCTCATGCTGGACAGGAACTCCTGCTTCGCCAGGTTGGCCTGCTCCGCCTCTTTCCGCGCCTGTTCCGCGGCCTCCCGGGCCAGGTCCATCTCCGCGTTCATGCGCTTCAGTTCGGACACCTGGTCCCGGAAGAGCCTCAAGTAGCGGAAGAATATGTAGAGGAGCATGGCGATCACCGCGAAGGAGGCGGCGTAGACGGCGGTGAGCCACCGGCTCCCCATGCCGGAGATGGCGTCGTCCAGCCCCTCGAAGGGGAGGACCGTCACCAGGTACCACTCGCAGTAGGGGAGGCCGGTGCAGTATATGTGGCGGCGCGACCCGCCGCTTTTCAGGATGGCGGAGCGATCCCGGCCGGCGTCCATGGCGGCCTTCATCTGTTCGATGAACGCCTCCGCCTCCTGCCCGCCGAAGATGCTGCGGAGCCTGTCGAAATAGTTCTCGTAGACATCCCCCTCGTTCCCGACGACATAGCTGCCGTCTCCCCGGATCACGAAGGAATAGCTCAGGGACTTGTCCGAATCCAGGAACAAGACCTCGTCCATATATTTGGTGGAGAGCCCCACCACGATCGCGAGGCTGTCGCTGCCGTCGGACATGGGGTATCCGCAGGGGACGCCGAACAAGATCACGCCGTCGCCGCTGCTGCTGACGGCGGAGGCCGCTTTGCGCTCCCCGTCCCGCAGGCTCTCCAGGAAGGGCTCCGGGTGGTTGAGCTCCACGGGGTCGCCGAAGATCATCTCGATCCCGCCGTCAGGCGAGTACAGGGCGGCGCACAAAAAATGCCTTGCCCTTGCGCCGTATTCGATCTCCTCCCTCGTCCCGAGACCGGGATCCCCCTCGTCCCCCGCCGCGATGTGCGCGATGGATTCCGCCATGGTCAGGCGGAGCTCGATGATCGTCTCGAAGTGCAGCGACACCTGCTCGTTCATCCCGGCCATATAGGCGGTGCCGATCTCCTCGATCGTGTTCTCGCTCATATCGTGAAGGGAGGATCCCAGGAAAGAAAACACGAAGATCGTGAGACAAACGATCACCGCGATACCGATCTTCAAAGAACGCGGCAAAGTCTTGTTTCCCATATTTTTTCAATCTCCTCTGTTTTCAGCGTTCCAGACGTCCGGCGTCCCGGGCCCTGTCACGCTCTCAGCCGGCTCATGACCTGGAACATCCTGTGGATGTCCACCGGTTTTGCCAGGTGGGCATCCATCCCGGCGTCCTTCGCCAGCGCGATATCCGCTTCGAACGCGTTGGCCGACAGCGCTATGATGGGCACGGACCTCGCGTCCGCCCGGTCCAGGCCGCGGATCACCCGGGCCGCCTCGTAGCCGCTCATCACCGGCATCATCAGATCCATGAGTATGCAGTCGAACGTCCCCGAGGCGGATGCTTCGAACGCGTCCACGGCGGCTTTCCCATCCTTCGCGGTCACGACCTCCGCGCCCGCGTCCCGCAGCATGAACTCCACGATCTCACAGTTGATCTCGTTGTCCTCCGCCAGGAGGACCTGCATCCCGGCGATATCGCCCCGCTCTTTTTCCTCAAAGCGCGCTTCCCCGGCCGGATCTGCCCGGATGGGCAGGACGATCCGGACCACGCTGCCCTTGCCGACCCGGCTGTCCACCTCGATCGTCCCTTCCATCTGGTCCACCAGCCGCTTCACGATGGACATGCCGAGCCCGGCGCCGTTATAGTCGGTCCTGGCGCCCTGGTGCTCCTGGGTGAAGGGCTCGAAGATGTGGTCCTTGAAGTCCTCCCCGATGCCGATCCCGGTGTCTTCGATGGTGAAACGGCAGCGCACGGTCCCGTCGCGGAAGGCGGCCTCCTCCGCCCGGACGGACACGGAGCCGTGGGGGCGGTTATATTTGAGGGCGTTGTCGATGACGCCCATCAGGACCTGCTTCAAACGGAGCGGGTCCCCGATCGCCCGGCTGTGCCGCAGGCCGGACGTCTCCAGCTCCAGCAGGACGTCCCGCTCTTCCGCCAGGGGGGACAAGATCGTGACGCAGTCCTCCAGCACGGTGCGGAGGTCGAAGGGCTCCGCCGCCGCCGCCGGCTTCCCGCTCTCCAGGTTGCTCACCTGGAGGACATCGTTCACCAAAGACAGCAGGTGCTCTGCCGACACACGGATCTTCCTCCGGCAGTCCCTCTGCCGCTCCGGGTCGTCCTGGCTTTTTTCCAGGATGGCCAGCATCCCTAAGATCCCGTTGATGGGCGTGCGGAGATCGTGGGACATATGGGAGAGGAACTCGCTTTTCGCCGAGTTCGCCCGCCGTACCCGTTCCAGGAGCTCCATGATGGACTGCTCCTGCTTTTTCCGCGTCACCATGGTCTCCGTGATGTCCTGGTGGTATCCGTTCAGGCAGGCGCCCGGCTTCGCGAACGTCTTGTCCGGCACGCCGCCGCAGCGGACATAGATCTTGCCCAGCTCCGGATGGTCCCAGGGGTAGATCACCTCGGCCCGTCCGGTCTTCAACATCTCCTCCACCGTCTCCCGGACCATCTCCACATAGTCCGGCTCGATGCGCTCGGACCAGTGCCGGTAGCATTCCTCCGGCCCGATGCCGTCCGGCACGCCCAGGAGGATCCGCATGGTCCGGTCCGCGTACATCCTGGGCGGGCAGCCATCCTCCAGCTCGATGGTCCAGATGCCGGTCCTGGCCCCCTCCAGGATGCCCTCCAGGCTCTGCCTCCCCTCCAGGTAGCTCCGCTTTTGAAGCGCCCGGAACAGGTCGCGCCGCTTCAGGGAGGACACGATGAAGTACGCCGCCGTCTGCAGCATGTTGGACGCGTATTCCAGCGACTTCACCGGGGGATCGTCCACGCCGTAGAAGCCGATGATCCGCTCCCCGTCGTACAGGGGGACCACCACGAGGGAGTGGATGCCCTGCCGCTTCAGGTTCTCGTACTGGAGCGGCTCCGACTCCCGGATGTCCTCCACGCTCTCGATGACGATGTGTCTGCCGATGCTGAAGTTCCGGTACCAGCTGGCACACACCTCCGGGGGGACGTTTTGAAGGTTCTCCTGTTCCGGTTCCACCCCGTCGGCCACCCACTCATAGGTGTTGTCGTCGCCGCCGGACCCGTTCTGTTCAAAGATGTAGGTGCGCTCTCCGTTCAGAGCTTTCCCCAGGTGCTCCAGCAGCACCTTGAGCGACCGGTCCGGGGTCTCCTCCATCAGAGCGGTGCGGAGGCCCTCGTTGATGATGGCCTCCAGGTCCTGGACGCTTCGCATGCCGCTGTGCTGCTCATGAGCCTCGACGGCCGGAGCGGCCCCTCCGGCCGGCAAGAGTCCCTCTGCGTGATCCATAAGCCAGTCCCCGCTTTCTCTCCACAGCTTCGCTCCAAAAGTAAAAAATCCCTGTTATGATATCATATGAGTTCGATCACGTCAATGATAAGAAGCGAAGATCGTGCGCGAGATGGGCAGGACTGCCGAATGGGTATTGAGAAACCCGGGGCCCTATGCTATAATGGGTCATCCGACGAGCCCCTGCTCCGCCGGACGGACGAGCGGGGCCCGGGCCCGCGGCCGGCAGGAGTTTGGGAGGCGGGGATGCGGCATGAGGACCGGCCGGAGGAAGGCCGGCGGAGCCTCGGCACGGTACTTCGGCCAAGGCGGCGGACGTCCGGGGAGGCGCGGCAGCCCTGCCGCACCGTGCCGCCGCGCCTCCCCGGATCCATGGGACATCCTCCGTGTGTGCGGGCCCTTGAAAACAAAAGGAGTTGTAGGAAGCTATGAGATTAGGCATCGTGGGACTGCCCAACGTGGGCAAGTCCACTCTGTTCAACGCCATCACCAACGCCGGCGCGGAGAGCGCCAACTACCCCTTCTGCACCATCGATCCCAACGTGGGCATGGTGGCCGTCCCCGACGAGCGGCTGGACAAGCTGGCGGAGATGTACGAGCCGGACAAGAAGACCCCGGCGGTCATCGAGTTCGTGGACATCGCCGGGCTGGTGAAGGGCGCCAGCAAGGGCGCGGGCCTGGGCAACAAGTTCCTGGCGAACATCCGGGAGACCGACGCGATCATCCACGTGGTGCGGTGCTTCGACGACGAGAACATCATGCACGTGGTGGCGGACGCCGGGACCAGCGTGCCGGTGGACCCCCTGGGGGACATGGAGGCCATCGATCTGGAGCTGATCATGGCGGACCTGGAGATGGTGGAGCGCCGGGTGGAGAAGGCCCGGAAGGCTGCCAAGGGCGACAAGAAGTTCCTCCATGAGGCGGAGGTCTTCCAGTCCCTGGCGGAGCACCTGGACGCCGGGAAGTCCGCCCGGACCTTCGAGTGCTCCGACGAGGACAGGGCGCTGGTGGCGACCTCCGACCTGCTGACCCTCAAGCCCATCATCTACGCCGCCAACACCGACGAGGAGGGCTTCGCGGATCTGGAGGGCAACGCCTACTTCCGGCAGGTCCGTCAGGTGGCCGAGGCGGAGGGGGCCCAGGTGCTCCCCATCTGCGCCAAGCTGGAGCAGGACGTGGCCGAGCTGGAAGGCGAGGAGCGGCAGATGTTCCTGGAGGAGCTGGGCGTGGCGGAGTCCGGCCTGGACCGGCTCATCAAGTGTTCCTACGCCCTGCTGGGGCTGATCTCCTTTTTGACCTACGGCAAGGACGAGTGCCGGGCCTGGACCATCCGGAAGGGCACCAAGGCCCCGCAGGCCGCCGGGAAGATCCACACCGACATCGAGCGGGGCTTCATCCGGGCGGAGGTCATCGCCTACGAGGACATGGTGCGCTGCGGGAGCGTGGCCGCCGCCAAGGAGAAGGGCCTCCTGCGCAGCGAGGGCAAGGAGTATGTCGTCCAGGACGGCGACATGATCTACTTCCGCTTCAACGTTTGAGCCATGACGGAGCGGGAACAGGCCCGGCTGGCGGGCTTCGAGCGGATGTACGCCGACCTGTTGAAGGAGCGGGAGGCGGTCCTGTCGGACATGGAGGCCCTCCGGGAGGCCGGGAAGCAGAAGGGGGCCACCTACCGCCAGCTGCTGGCCCGGAAGCTGACGCTGCAGGAGCTCATCGGCAGGTTCGAGATCTACGGCATCGGGCCGGGATGAACGGGGAGCAGGACTTCGAGGCGGACGCGTGAGCGTCCGCCTTTTTGCGGCCGGTCGTAGGCGGCCCCTCCGGCCGACCGGGGCAGCGCCCGCAGGCGCGGGGGCCCATCCGGCCGGTGGGAGAGGAGGAGATCTCCCGTCCCAGGGCACATCTCCGGCCTTCGCGGCGTGTTGTAAGTGAAGAGCGCTTTTCAGAACGAAGGAAAGGAGGCGACGCATGACCGAACAGGAATTGCGGGACGCCATGGACGCGTACGGCGACACGGTGTACCGCCTGGCCCTGTGCCGTCTGCAGGATACGGCGGACGCGGAGGACGTTTATCAGGACGTATTCCTCCGCCTGCTGGGGCAGGAGGCCGGCGGCTGGGACGGCGAGCACCTGAAAGCCTGGCTCATCCGGACCGCACTGAACCGCTGCGCCGACCTGGGACGGCTCCGGCAGAGGAGGGGGACGCTGTCCCTGGACGAGGTGCCGGAGCTGGCCCAGCCCGCCGACGAACAGGCGGCGGAGCTGTGGGACGCGGTGGGGCGGCTCCCGGAGAAGCTGCGGACGGCGGTCCACCTCTTCTATGGGGAGGGCTATGAGAGCGGTGAGATCGGGGCCCTGCTGGGCGTCCCGGCGGCGACGGTGCGGAGCCGTCTCCGCCGGGCCAGGGCGGAACTGAAAAATATGTTGGGAGGTCTCGACGATGGAGGATCGGTATCAGGAGCTGATGAGGGATATCCATGCGCCCGCCGGGCTGAATGACCGGGTGCTGTTCGAGGCCCGCCGCCGCTCGGCGGCGCGGCCTGTGCAAAAGGAGAGGGGGAGGCCCTTCCTGCGGGCGGCGGTGTGTGCCGTCTGCGCCTTGGCCCTGCTGCTGGGGGGGATCTCCCTGCGGCCCGCTCCCGCGGCCGGGAGCGGCGGCGGGACCGCCGGCGGCCCCGCGCCGGACGGCGGGACAGGCGCGCCGGCCCGGGAGCTGGTCCCCACCTTCGGCCTGACGGCCTACGCCGCCATGACCGAGGACGCCTACGGCCCGGCGGAGGACGGCAGCATCGCCTTCGCCGTGGGGGAGGGCTGCACCACGCCGGAGTTCGGCGATCTCACGGGCTGTCTCTTCCAGATCGAGGGGGAGGACATCGTCCGGGTGAGGATGTCCGTCGACCGGGGCGGCCTGTACCGCTATCGGTCCCGGGAGGACCTGACGGAGGAGCAGATGGCGGAGTACCGCCGGGCCATGGCGGAGGGCCATCTGGTCCCCGCCGCCATCAGCCAGCGGGAGGACGGGTCCTGGTACATGCCGGAGATGACCGTCCTGGGCGGGAGCTTCCAGGACGATCACGATCCGGAGGTCCGGTATGGGTTCTGGGTGCCGCCGGAGGACATGGCCTATGACACCGGCCTGGGCATGGAGGCCGAAGCCCGGATGGACGCGGACTACTTCGACGGCGGGACGCTGACGGTGACCGCGGTCTCCTCCGGCGGGACGGAGGAGACCCGGACCTACCGCCTCCACAGCGGCGCTTTGAAGGTGGAGTTCGCGGAGGATGGCGCCATCACGGTCCTGCCGGAGCCGGCCGGCCCGGAGGAGCTAGCGCGGAACGGCTTCGTCTACGGCATCTACGCCGTGCCGGAGAACTGAGCGCGGGGGAGCCCCGCCGCTTTTGGAGGGCGCCGCCATGAGGGGATATGGGGGCCGCAGGGCCGGTGTTTTTTGAGGACCGCCGGGGACGAGGCGGCGTGGACGAACAGACGGGCGCACAGGGGACGGGCGGTGTCGGCAGGACACCGCCCGTCCTCTTCCTAGGGAGGGGGGCTCCTCCTCAGGGGACTTGGCCCGTAAAGCCGTGGGCTTTGCATAGGAAGGGCTTCATGGGGGGAACGTAACGGCGGGGGGCGGGCCGGCATGTACCGGCGCGCTGTCCGCCATCCCAAGATCCGGACCAGGCCCTCCGGTCCGCGGCGGTCCAAGGGCCTCCTGCGGCGCGGCGGTATGCGGACCAGGGATCTCCCCGGCGCATATGATGAGATGACTCGGGAGGCTTATTGTGATGAGGCTGCCGCCGTCATATCCGGGCATGGCGGCGGTCCCGCCGGAGGGCAGGACCGTGCCCCGGGAGCCCGCGATGTCTATTGACAGGAAAGGGAAAAACAGTATAATGGAATGAGATGTGGCGGGAGGCCGGCTCGTTTTGGCTGACGGGCATCCCCGGCCGGCAGGGGATACGCTTCTGGATGACAGGGATGGGGGATCGCCGATGAAAGGACCGACGAACACGCGAAAGAAAGTGGGTGGAGCGTCCCTCCTCCTTTCCATCATCATGATCTTTGGGATCTTCGGGGCGATCGTTTTCTCGGTGTCGCAGAAGATATCCAGGGAGATGTCCGCTTCCGCCATCCAGAACCTGAGCGAGAGCCTGGACCTGATCCAGAGCACGATCGAAGCCATCTTGCGCAGCGAGGCGGAGTTCCAGGAGATGATCGCCCACGAGATCGCCAGGGCGGAGGATCCGGAGGCGTACATCCGCGCCTATGAAAAGAACGATACCATGGTGAAGCTGTCGCTGATCCGCTCCGGCCGCGCGGAGGGGATCTCCAACTCCGGGGACCGCTTTACCGGGGAGAGGCTGGATTTCTCCGCAGGCGGGACAGTAGCGGGCCTGCCGGTGTCCCAGTCCTATGTGAACCATATGGGGACCTGGTCCTATACCCTGAAGTGCCCTGTGGAGCGGGATGGGCAGAGCATCGGGACCCTTTATGCGGAATATGTGTACGACTCCATCGACCGTTCCCTCCCGGACGGGTTCTATAACAAGCAGGCGTCGCTGTACATCATGGATGCGGAGAGCCAGCGGTTCGTCTTGAAGCCCAAGGGGATGGGGATGCGCAGCGCCGGGCACCTGAACCTGACGGATTTCTACCGGGCCAACGATGTCCGGGACCAAGAGATCCGGGCGGAGGTGGAGGACTGCCTGCGCACGGGGCGCAACGCCCTGTTCTATCACGATATCCGCCAGGTGGACGCCCTGAACTATATGTGGGCCGTGAACGGGGGGACGATCTTCCTGGTGGGCTATGTCCCCGTGGAGGCCATCCAGCAGGAGGGACGGACCGTCAACCAGAACATCGCCATCGTCGTGGTGTCGCTGCTGGTGGCGTTCTCCCTGTGCATCGCCCTGTACTACCTGAACTGGCGGCAGCAGGACAAACTGCGCCGGGAGCGGGAGGAGGAGCGGAAGCTCCACAGCCAGCAGCTGGCGCAGGCCCTCCAGGCCGCCCAGATCGCCAGCGAGTCCAAGACCACCTTCCTGTCCAATATGTCCCACGATATCCGCACCCCCATGAACGCCGTGCTGGGCTTCACCACCCTGCTGGCCAGGGATGCGGAGGATCCGGTCAAGGTCCGGGAATACACGAAGAAGATCACCGCCTCCGGGCAGCACCTGCTCAGCCTGATCAACGACGTCTTGGACGTCTCTAAGATCGAGAGCGGGAAGGTCGTGCTCAACCTGGAGGGGTTCTCCCTGAACGATGTGATCTCCTCGGTGGACGCCATCATCCAGCCCATGGCCAAGGCCAAGCGGCAGGAGTTCCACCAGGAGGTGACGGGCATCCGGCACGAATACCTGGTGGGGGACCAGACGCGGATCGATCAGGTCCTGATCAACCTCCTCTCCAACGCCGTGAAGTACACCCCCGAGGGCGGGTCCATCTGGCTGCGCGTCATCGGGCTGAAGCAGCGGTCCAGTCAGTATGAGCGCATCCGCATCGAGGTGGAGGACAACGGCTACGGCATGACGCCGGAGTATCTGGAGACCATCTTCGACGCCTTCTCCCGGGCGGAGAACAGCACGACCAACAAAGTGCAGGGCACCGGCTTGGGCATGGCCATCACCAAGAGCATCGTCGAGCTGATGGGAGGCACCATCGAGGTCTCCAGCGAGGTGGACCGGGGGTCCCTCTTCCGGGTCGATCTGGAGCTGCACATCCTGGAGGAGGAGGCGGACCGGCGGTCCTGGGAGCAGCGGGGCATCTCCCGGATCTTAGTCGTAGGCGGGAGCGCGGAGAGCAGGGAGGACATCCGGACGCTGATGGAGGACACCGGGGTCCAAATGGATGCCGCGGCCACGGTACAGGAGGCGGCCGGCCTCCTGGGGGACGGGGACCACCAGCTGGTCCTGCTCGACTGGGAGGACGGCGGCCTGCCGGCGGTGCAGGCCCTGCGCGCCGGGCTCCCGGGGGACGTCCCCATCCTCCTCCTGGCGGAGTTCGACGCGGCGGACATGGAGGAGGCCCTCCGGTTCGGCCCGATCGATGCCATCACGAAGCCTTTCTTCGTCTCCGCCCTGCGCGTCAAGCTGGACGAGATGTACCGGGCGGAGGCCCAGGAGCCGGAGCATGCCTGCGACCTGAAGGGGATGCGCTTCCTGGCCGCGGAGGACAACGAGATCAACGCGGAGATCCTGACGGAGCTTTTGAGCCTGGAGGGGGCCTCCTGTGAGATCGTGGGGGACGGCCGCTTGGCGCTGGAGCGCTTCCAAAGCTCGGCCCCCGGCGAGTTCGACGCGATCTTGATGGACGTGCAGATGCCGGTGATGAACGGCCACGAGGCCACGCGGGCCATCCGGGCGCTGGAGCGGGAGGACGCGAAGCAGATCGCGATCATCGCCATGACCGCCAACGCCTTCGCGGAGGATGAGAAGGCCGCCCTGGCCGCCGGCATGGACGCGCACGTGGCGAAGCCGCTGGATATCGAGATGCTGAAAAAGGTCATCGGACGATCTGACAGAGAGGAGGGACATCCAGGATGAGGAAGGGAAGAAGCAGGCGGCTCTCTGCCTGCCTGGCGGTGCTGGCGGTCCTCACACTGGCCGCCTGCGGCGGCCGTGAGGGCTCCGGGAACCTGATCTCGCAGGATCCGTCGCGGGAAGAACGGGTGGTCGACCTGTTCAGCCCCATGGAGAAGAGCGATCCCGACGCGGAGAACGTGGCCCGGACCGCGGCCGATCTGACCATAGCCATGGCCGAGGAGGAGCTGGGGGTCCGCGTGGACTATTGGACCTACACCGCGGAGGACTATCAGGACAGGACCTATGACGAAGTGGCCCTGGACCGGGCCCGGAACGATATGGACGATCTATACCTGCTCAATCCGGACGTGATCTTGGCTTTGGGTGCGGAGGGCCGGCTGATGGACCTGTCCGGTCTGGACTGCGCCAAGGACCTGCGGGAGATCATCCGCGTCGCCAACACGGTGGACGGCAAGCTGGTGGCCATCCCGCAGGAGGTGGTGGCCTACGGCCTGTTCGTCAATGTGGATCTGTTCGAGCAGTATGGCCTGGAGCTGCCCAACACCCCGGAGGAGTTTTTGGAGTGCTGCCGGGCGTTCCAGGAGGGCGGGATCGAAACGCCCATCGGCGCCAACCGCTGGTGGCTGGAGACCTTCGTCTTCGCCTTAGCCTATGCCGACCTCTACAACGGCGGGGATACCAGTGCGGCGATCGCCGACCTCAACAGCGGCAGGGCCCGCTACAGTGACTATATGCGTCCGGGCTTCGAGTTCCTCCAGACGCTCATCGACCGGGGCTATATCGATGCGGAGGAGGCCCTGGTCAGCGAGGCCATCGAGGGGGAGGGCGCGGCTTTCCTGGCGGGGGAGACCCCCATCGTCATGGCCTACTGGGGGGCGGCGAACACCAGGACCGCCTATGGAGAGACGGATTTCGAGATGAAGGTCATCGGCTTCCCCAGCAGCCGGGGCCAGATGCCGGTCATGCCCATGACCGGCTGGGCCGTGGGCGCCAACGCGGAACACGCCGAGGATGCCATGCGGGTGATGGACGTCATCATATCCGACGAGGCGCTCCAGCTCTTCGCGGAGACCAACCGGGTCATCTCCCCGTCCAAAAATGTGAAGGTGGACTGTGTCCCCGCCCTGCGTCCCCTCAACGACCGGATCGAGGAGGGGGTCTACGTGCTGGGCTCCAATGCGGGGATGGATGTGGAGCAGTGGGGCAACACGTGCCGGATCGTGCGGGACCTGCTGGCGGGCATGTCGGTGGATGAGTGCATGATGGAGTTCGATACGCTGCAGGACGCCGCATTGGGCAGATCGTGAGGCCGGGAGGGACCCGGTCCGTTCCATAGGGCGTCCGGCGGTCCCGGGCCGCCGCTCAGGCCCCTCGCGTCCTGGGACGCCTTCGCATCGTGGGGGCCGAGCGGTATGGGAGTTGGGGGCCGTATCCATGACGGGGAAGTGACGGATGGGGGAGGACCCGATCGGGACAGCATCCGATGGCTGCGGGTACAGGTCCTCGGGCTGTGGGATCCCAAAGTTTGCTGTGATCGCAGCGGTCATGGTGAGCTTAACTTTACCGGGCCTTTGGTGATCGACACCCATGCTTCGCTGGCTTCCTCTGGTATCGGAGCGTCGTAGAGGCCGATCGTTCCCTTGCCAACGATGATCGGGGGACAAGGTGAACATGACTATTGATGTGACAGATGGGGGAACAAAAAAGCCGCCCACGGTCTGCCTAAGGGACTGGCAGGCTGTGGACGGCTTTTGGATGCTTGGAGTGTCCGAGTCATGGATGTTTCCTGAGATCCCCAAATTCGGCGGAGCTACACCTATAAGTGTAAAATAGTGAGTTACAAAGTCAGGGTCAGGATTCAGCTCAAGTTTTGGACGAGCGGCATCCAAGGTAAGCAGTCCTGAGGAGGGCGCTCAGTCGGCAAGGTCTCCAGCAGGAAGCTGAGACATTCAAAAGGCTTCAGATCATTGGCCTTGGCGGTCTCAACTACGGAATAGATCACGGCACTTGCATCGATGCCTTTGGGCGTGTTGGAAAACAACCAGTTCTTCCGCCCCAGAGTGAAGGGCCGCACAGAAGTGCTCCGCCCGGTTGTTAGATAACTCCGATCGCCCATCCAGGAAAACGTTCATCAGCCAGCTTTCCTGCCGCACGGCATAGGTCAATGCCGCGCCAAGCATACTATTAGGCACGGGATTTTTCTTGTATTCTGTTTTGGCTCAAGCAAAAAACGCTTGGGTCGTTGGCACAGATCGTTCTATGCGTGCTAAATATCTGTGTTCAAAGGAAGACTCCTGTTTACTGAACTGTTCCTCCAGGCCAAAAAGCGTATTGCAGTAATTCAGCCCTACCTGAGCAGGAGGTCTGTTTCGTAAATCAGCTGGCAGATTCTTTAGTGTGTCTGTAAACTTTCTACGCATGTGTGCCCAGCATCCCACCACTGTTATCTCCGGCGGTAGCTTGCAGTGGTAAGCCTCATAGCCGTCTGTGTGCAGCATCCCGGAGAACCCAGACAGGAAATTGCTGGCACACTCCCCGGTCCGGGTGGGCTGGTAGTCGTACAGCACGACTGGCCTTTGAGGATTCCCGGAAGTCCGGTAAACCCACACATAGCTCTTTTGCCGGGCTTTCCATCCTGGCTCCTTCAGTACCATCAGTGTGGTTTCGTCCGCGTGCAGGATAGAATTTGTGAGTAGCTCACACCGCAAAAGCTGAAAGAACTCAGCAAACCACTTCTGGTGTGCCGCAACCATCCAATTGGCCATTGTCTGCCGGGATATCGGGACTCCCAACCGCTGAAATTCCTGCTCCTGCCGGTGGAGGGGCAAAGCCAGTACATATTTGCTGTTTAAAATATGGGCCAACAAGCTCGGAGAGACAAGACCGCTCCCTGGCAGCAGAGGAGGCGGAAGCACTCTCTTTTTCATGGGGACATGGTCATTTTCCTGCTCACAGCGGCGGTAGCTGTAAACAGCCTGGGGATGCTCCACCACCTTGTACTGGGCAGACAGATAGGCCAGCTCCCGCCGAACAACGCTTTGGCAGCACTGATGCAGTGGACCTCCGCACTCCGGGCAGACACGCTCAGTCTCCGGCACTTCATGAATCACTTGCTCCACAGGCAGGCCGGAAAAATCAATCTCCCGTTTTCCAATCCGTTTCTTCCGTTTATAGGTAATTTGCTCCAAATCAGGTTTCGGTATATCGGATGCCGCAAGCGCCTCCGACTCATTGAGCAGGGATATCTGCTCTGAAATGGCCTGTGTACGTTCACTGGACGCACCAAACCGTTGCCCCTGCATCAGGCGCAGCTGCTGAGTCAGCCACTCCACCTGCCGGTGCAGTGCGATAATTTCATCTTCCTTTTTCTCAAGCAGCGCCTGCCATTAAGATGGAAAACCCCAGTAAAATCAATGTTTTTAAGGGCAGCGGAAAACGGGGCGGCGCAAACAAGTGAACAGCAGCACAGAAAACGGGCGATGTCGGCAAGAAACCGCCCGTTTCTGCGTCCCGGCCAACGCCGCAGATTTAAAAAAGTCTGCGGCGTTTTTTCATGTCCAGACGCCGAAAGGAGCGGAGAACCATGCCAGTATTCCGCGTGGAGAGGAACAAGGGGTGCACGGTGATGTCCAACTACCACCTGCGGGACAAATCCCTGTCCCTGAAAGCCAAGGGCCTGTTGTCGCAGATTTTGTCACTCCCGGAAGATTGGGATTACACCCTGTCCGGCCTGTGCTGCATCAACCGGGAGAGCAAGGACGCTATTCGTTCCGCCGTCAATGAATTGGAGCGGGCCGGGTACATCGAGCGCCACCAGACCACGGACGAAAGCGGCAAGTTCAGCAGCAAAGAGTACATCATCCACGAACAGGCTGTTTTTTTGCCGCCGTTGTTGGATAAACCGTCGTTGGAAAACCCGACAACGGGAAAACCTACGTTGGAAAATCCAACGCAATTAAATTAAAGATATACAAAGTAAAGACCCAAGAATTACAGACCCATCAATTACCCATTCCATTCCCTCCCTTTCGCCCCCTCCCGCTGGGGCGGCTGTTGCGGCTTCGCCGCCGGAAAGGAAAGGAACGGAAGCGGCCACGCAGAGCGCTGTTGAGATTTACCGGGAGCTTATCAAAGAGAATATCGAGTACGACCACCTCCTGCGCCACTCCAAGATCGACCCGGAGGAATTGGACGGCATCGTGGAATTGCTGGTGGAAACCGTCTGCACGGCCCGCAAGACAATCCGGGTGGCCGGTGACGACTACCCCGCCGAGCTGGTAAAGGCCAAGCTGCTGAAACTGAACAGCGGCCATATCGAGTTCGTCATGGACTGTATGCGGGAGAACACCACGAAAATCCGCAACATCAAGAAATACCTGCTGGCGGTGCTGTTCAACGCCCCAAGCACTATGGGAAGCTACTACACCGCCCTCGTCGCCCACGATATGGCGGAGGGCAAAATCTGAATATAGACCGTGCGGCGGTTGCGGACCAGGAATACCAGCGGGAGCTTTTTCTCGATTACATTGTCCGAAAGGAGGGTTTTCCCGAGCGCCGGGCGGAGCTCCTCCGGGCTTTTCGGACCGGGGCGGAACTGACGGGCCCCCAGGGCCTCCGGCGAAAGCTGGGGGCGATTGATCTGGAGTACTTCGGGCGGGCCTACCTTGCCCACTACTTCCTCCGGGAGTCCCCCGCGTTCCACGGGGAGTTGGACGAAATCTGGCGGGAGGGCGTCATGAAGGGCCTGAACCCTGCTGTTTCGGCGAAGGAGATCGGCCGGGCAGACGGCTGCCGCCGGGTAATCGGAGCCCCCCGTGGCCATGCCAAGAGCACGACCTTCACCTTCAAGGACTCCATCCACGCGGCGGTCTACGCCTACAAGCACTATGAGATCATCCTCTCGGACAGCTCCGAACAGGCCGAGGGCTTCCTGGCGGACATCAAGACGGAGCTGGAGGAGAACGCTGCTCTGAAAGAGGACTTTGGAGAGCTCATGGGGAAGGTCTGGAAGGCGTCGGTCATCCTGCTCGCCAACGGCTCGAAGATCGAGGCGATCGGCTCGGGCAAAAAGATCCAGGGCCGCCGCCATAAGCAATGGAGGCCGGACCTCATCCTCTGCGACGACCTGGAGAACGACGAGAACGTCAACACGCCTGAGCAGAGGCGGAAGCTCCTGAGCTGGTTCAACAAGGCTGTCAGCGAGTGCGGCGATACCTATACGGATATCGTATACATCGGGACCCTGCTGCACTACGATTCTTTGCTTGCCAACGTCTTCAAAAAGCCGGAGTACAAGACCCGGAGATACCAGGGCATCATCCGCTGGGCGGTGCATACGGAGCTGTGGGATGCCTGGGAGGCACTGTACACCAGCCTCACGGACCCCCAGCATGATGAGACCGCCCTAGCCTTCTTTGAGGCGAACAAGGCGGAGATGCTGGAGGGAACGGAGGTCCTCTGGGAGGAGAAGTGGAGCTACTACGCCCTCATGTGCAAGCGGGTCAACATCGGCCCCGCCGCCTTCAACAGCGAGATCCAGAACGACCCCATCGACCCGGCAGATTGCGCCTTCCAAGAGGAGTGGTTCGACTTCTGGGACGATGAGGGGAAGCAGCAACCGGACTTCTCGGACCCGCGCTTCCTGTTCATCGGGGCCAACGACCCGTCTCTTGGCAAAAACAAGAAGTCGGACACCAGCTCCATCATCGCGCTGGCAAAGGATACCATCACCGGCTACCTCTACGCCGTGCTCGCTGACGTCGCCCGGCGGAAGCCGGACCAGATCATCGAAGATGCGCTGGAGGCCAGCCGCCGGTTGAAGCGGGACTTCAAACGGCCCTACTACAAGTTCGGCGTAGAGACAGTGCAGTTCCAGTATTACTTCGCGGAGATCATGCGGCAGCGCTCGGCGGCTGTTGGCGAATATCTCCCCATCGAAGAGATCAGCAGCACGCAGAACAAGGACGCCCGCATCCAGTCCCTGCAGCCGTTCGTGAAAAACGGCTATATCAAGTTCAGCAAGAAGCATAAGACGATCCTGGAGCAGCTGAAGACCTACCCCATGGGGAAGAACGACGATGGCCCGGACGGGCTGCAGATGGCGGTGAAGCTGGCGCTGGGCGTGAACGCCGGGCGGGGAGCGGACTATCAGAGCGTCGAAGCCCGGGCTCTGCGCTTCCGGGACGGAGCTTACTAAAAAGGAGGGGGACTACTATCATCCAGGAAAACACCATCCTCCACGGGGACAGCCTCACACTGCTGCGGCAGATGGAGGCGGAGAGCGTGGACGCGATCATCACGGACCCGCCCTATGGCATCAACTATGTCTCCCAGACCGGGGCAAAGGTCAAGAATGACCAGTCTCCTTTTATCTGGTTCCTGTACGACGCCTTCCGGGTCCTCAAGTCCGGGGAGTCAGGCCGGGGCTCCCTAATCTGCTTCACCCGCTGGGATGTGCAGCAGACCTTCATCGACGCGATGAAGCTGGCGGGCTTCCAAGTCAAGAGCGAGGTGATCTGGGACAAGGTGTATCACGGCATGGGAGGACACCCGGGCGGCGTTCGCTCCCTCCCATGAAAACATCGCCTTCGCAGTAAAGGGCAAATACGGCTTCCCCGGGCACCGCCCGAAAGACCTTGTCACCTTCCCCGAGATCAACAGCTCCAAGATGGTGCATCCCACGGAGAAGCTCGTGGGCCTCCTGGCCAGCCTCATCACCAGCGTCACGAAACCGGGGGACCTCATCCTGGACCCCTTCGCCGGAAGCGGCTCCACGCTGGTGGCGGCAAAGAAGACGGGACGGTGGTTCATCGGCATGGAGCTGGACGGCGGGCATTATGAGACCGCCCGGCGGCGCGTGGAGGAGGCGGTGGTATGAGCGGGAGAAGACGCCGCCAGACCGATCGGGTCCCCCCTGTACGATGCCCGGAGTACCGGGAGATTGCCGTCGCCCATGTGACGGACAAATACAGCGGATATCCCAGCAGCGGCCTGACGCCGGTCCGGCTGGCGGAGATCTTCAAGGAAGCGGACGCCGGAGACGTGCTGCGGCAGATGGAGCTGTTCGAGGAGATGGAGGAGAAGGACCCCCACCTCTTCAGTCAGCTCCAGACCCGGAAGAACGCCGTCACGGGCCTGGACTTCGAGATTATCCCGTTCAGCGACGAGCCTCGGGACAAGGAGACCGCCGCCTTCATCGAGGAACAGCTGGGCGGCATGGAGGGCTTCGAGGACGTGGAGAACGACCTGCTGGACGCGATCGGCAAGGGCTTTGCCGTCTCGGAGATCATGTGGGGCAGCGACGGAGGCCGGACCGTGGTGACGGAGATCAGATCCCGGCACCAGAAGCATTGGAACTTTACTATCCCCAGATCATGGCGCAGGCTGGGGGATATTCGTTCGCTCAGGGCATCGAGATCGAAGTATGCTCCGCCCGGTCCTCTCATTTCGACTGGGCGAAGATACGTTTCACGGAACCGTTCCAGCCAGAGATCGCCCTGGCCAGGAAGGACCCAGCCGCTGTCTTCCTCGGCTACGACGGCGTCCTCAGCCGGGTCTTCACCGGCTATGTCGCAAAGCCCTACAACGGCGGGGACCGCACCAATGAGGTCAGCCTGAAGGACGACATGCTGCTCCTGGAAGAGACGATCATCAACGACACCTTCCTCAGCGCTACGCCCCAAGAGCTCATCTCCGCTTTCCTGGCGAAGGCGGGCGTGTCCAACATGGAGCTCTCCTCGAAGAGCTACCCGAGGCGGGAAGTGCTCCCCATACGGCGGCAAAACGCCGTCCAGGCGATCGAGACGGTCAACGCCGCCTGGGGGCTCAGGCTCCCGTTCTTCTTCTCGGACGGCGTTTTCTATTGGGGCGAGGAGCCAAAGCAGGAGAAAATCTACACCTTCGAGTACGGTGTCAATATCCTCCACCTGGAGCGGATGGGCGGTATATGGGACTTGGAGACCGTCTCCGTCCCCTTCGTGAAGCACTCTCACAAGATCGATATCATACACCCTCGTGTGAGCGGGGAGCAGAGGGTCTCGAAGGTGGTCTCCTCCACCAACGACTCCGGCTTCATCCGCACGCATATTTATTTCTGAGTCTCTGGAGGGGACTTACGATGCAGGAACTTCAGCGCATGATGAAAGACGTCGTGAAAAGGACGGTGGCCGAGGAGTATCCCCACGCGAAGCTCCCCGCTGTCGTCTACGCCAGCGTCAGCAAGGTGGAACGTTTAAACGCCTACGAGATCACGGAGCTGGTCATCCACAACGACGAACGCCACGACAGCTATTACCGGGGGCACATCGTCGCTTACTGGTATGGATACGAGCTTACCGTCCTGGACCGCTTCGGGGATCCCGACGCGGACTATCCGCCTATCCCTCAGATTCGATCAAAAAAGCAGTTCCGGCAGGGCGCGGTCGTTGCCGTCGCGTTGCCCTATGGAGAGCTCACGCCCTCCATCATCGGGGAGGTGCGCTTATGACAGGGCTCTACGATACCGATATCCGCCTGGACAGCGCATGGCAGCTCACGCAGGCGGCGGACGGAGGGCCGCCGCTCTGCTCTGGTCTGGACTGCCTCTACCAAAACATCATCCTGGAATCCCTCACCCAGCCCGGCGACCTGTTCTATGATGAGGAGTTTGGCTGGGGGCTCTATGACTTCATCCAAGCGGAGGATACGGAGCTCACCCGACTGGAGATCGTGCAGCGGATACGGAGCAAGCTCCACAAGCGGGAGGTCATCCTCCCGGAGACCATCCAGATCCGAGCCGGCTTCCAGGACGGCGCGTTCCAGGTCTACTGCTCCTTCCGCTTCGCGGGAGAGGCGGAGGCCCGGCAGCTCTATATCACCGTCGGCGCGGTCAGCGTGGAGGTGGCAGCGGCATGATCGACAAGGACATCCTGGATGCCGTCATCTCGGTCCCAAACCTGGAGGAACTGAAGGAGGAGAAGGTACGGGAGCTGGAGGAGGAGGGTTTCGTGATCTCGAACTTCCACTCCGGCGGCGTCTTCCACACGATGCTCATGATCGCCCTCCGGATCAAGATCGAGTTTTTGGAACTGCTCCGGCTGGCGCTGAACGAGATGTTCGTCTCCCACGCTTCCGGCGTGTGGCTGGACCTGAAGATGGCGGACTATTCCAAAAAACGGAAGAAAGCGCAGAAGGCCCAGGGGCTCGTCACTGTCTCCCGTATGGGTATGGGCGGCGAAGCGGTCAAGATCGCCAAGGGCCAGGTCTTCAAGACCGGTCTGGACATCAACGGCGATGAGCTCCGCTTCTTCGCGCTGGAGCCCGCCGTCCTCCAGAAGGGGGCCAAGGCGGTGGACGTGCTAGTAGAAGCTGAGAGCGAGGGGAGCCGTTACAATGTCCCCCAGGGCCGCATCACCGTCTCCCTCACCTATATCGGCGATGTGGAGGTGACGAACGGCGCGGACTGGATCGTACGGGAGGGCAACGATACTGAGGACGACGAGAGCTGCCGGACCCGGACCCTCCGCTCCTGGTCCGAACTGGCCCAGAGGGCGGTCGAGGACAGCTTCATCAATACCGCCGAGAGCGTCCCCGGCGTCCTCTTCGCCCAAGCGGACTGCCAGCACCCCAGGGGCCAGGGCACTGTAGACGTCATCGTCACAGGCACGGCGGGAGAGGCGTCGGAAGGGCTCCTGGCCCTCGTGCGGGAGGCGGTGAGCCAGATCGCCGGGCCTTATGACGACATCCTGGTCAGGTCCTCCGTCACGGTGGTCCAGGATATCGCCGTCACAGTGACCGTCACGGGAGGCTCAACGGACGCGGAGATCCAAGACCGTGTCCAAGCGATCCTGGCGGAGCTGCTGGCCGTACGCAGGGGGCGGCGCTTCTATGAGCTGACGCTCTCGGATATCAACCATGCGATCCGCTCCGGCTGCTCCGAGGCAGTCAATGTCAAGGTATCGACGCCCGCCCAGGATATCTCTCTGGCCAAGGACAAGGTCATCATCCTCGGGGCCGTCACAGTGAAGGTGGGGAGGGGATGACAGGATGAAGCGATCCGATACCTTTGGTGGATATATGTTCAGCCTCCTGTTCGGACCATTGAAGAGGACCAGGCAGATCGTCAACCAATTCGCGATCTTTTTCCGAGTCGTTGGGCGGGAGTTCGACGATTTGAAGGAGGCGGTCTTCCGCGTGCGGGATGAGGCCAACGTCGCCAGCGCCTCCGTCGTCATGCTCCCCGTCCATGGCCAGGACCGGAACATGCCGCGGCTGGCCGGGGAGACGGATGAGGGCTACCGCACGAGGCTTTCCATGAAAGGGATCATCGCCAGCTGGGCCGGGACGGTCAAGGGGATCGAGTACGTCATGGCCGCCCTTGGTTATGTGCAGAGCACGGTGGAGCCGGTCTATCTCCATGACCCGGCCCGCTGGGCAGAGTTCGTGGTCCATCTGGGGCCTGGGGGACCCGATGCCGTCAAAGAGCTCCGCACGGTCTACGATGAGGTCCTAAAAGTCAAGGAAGGGTCCAGCAGGCTCGCCTACTTCACCGTTTACCATGATCCTTTCGATATCCCAGTGTATCTGGGCGTACAGGTATCCGGCTACACGGAACAGGTCCTCAACTCTGCGGATGCTATCATCCTCGTACGGGACAGGGCCTTCGATGTCCCGGCGTTTGCTGGGACCGGCATTTCGTCTTACAGGGAGGAGGTCTTCATATGAGTGTGACGACCGTCATAACGGACGGCGGCTTCGATATGCTCCGCGCGGCCCCGGACCATAGGCTCGTATATACCCGCGCCGTCTGCGGCTCCGGCCATGTGGATAAAACGAGGCTGGCGGCACTGACGGAGGTCCAGGGCTATGCCATGGATCTCTCCATCATCGATGTGAGCCCGACAGAGGACGCCGCCACGGTCCGGCTCCAGCTGGATAATCGCCGGGCCGAGCATGAGTTCCAGTTATATCAGATCGGGCTTTACGCAAAGCTGCTGGGTGACGGCGGCGAGGAGATCATCGGGGAGACATTGTTTCAGATCATGCAGTATGACCAGCCCGATATCGTCCGGAAAGTCCCTCATGTTTCGGAGTTCGTCGTCAACACGATCTTCGGGCAGGCTGAGGATGTGGAAGGCATCATCGACCTTGCCGCCTATGTGAGCCTCCGCCAGTTCAAGCTCACGATCGATAGACTCATCCGCTCGATCATGAAGGACGAGCTGGCGCTGCCGCTGGCGGCGGGGGACGGGGAGCCGCTGCTGACGGGCGGGGGGACACCCATCCTGGCGGTGTACCATCCGGACCGGAGCGCCGGCATCCTGGCGGCGATGGAGGCCATGGCCGGACAGCTGTCCGCCGGCGCCAGGGCCTATACCGACAAGGAGGCCCTGGGCCTGATCGCCAAGATCGCCGCCGCGAAGGCGGAGGCCGTCTCCGCGGCCAGGGCGGACGCGGAGGCGGCGGTGCACAGCGCCACGGAAAAGATCGTGTACCGGCTCAGATGGGATATGTACCAGCACAACAACGGCGACGGCCCTGAAACGCACCCGTCGTTCCTGCGGCAGTCGGGCTCTATGATCCTTCTCCCGCCCAAGGATCTTGACCACGAACCGGAAGTTTGATCTGACAGGAGGTATTTTTATGGCGATCAAAACGGATGAACTCCAGCGGGCTTCGGCCCCGAAAAGCACGGACACGCTCCTGATGGCGTCCTGTACCGACACGGACGCCTCTGGGACTGCCCAGCTCTCCCTGGCGGACCTGGGGAGGTTCCTGGTCGGGCAGGACAACGCCGTTAGGACGGCTTTGTATGATAAGGCGGACGCGAAGGCCCCGGAATGGTATGACTTGGTCCTTTTGGAGTCGTTCCTCCCGGACGGCGAAAATGCTGTGAACCAGTATTGCAAAGATTGTTTTGGCCGCGTGACTGTACGGTTGCAGTGCAGGACCTCTGATGCGGAGGGGAT